>JAPLFP010000355.1 GCA_026390585.1 Ignavibacteriales bacterium
GCCGCTCCCACATCTTCATCAGCGGTAGTGATAATCTCTGCGCCCAACTCACGGGCAAGAGCGAGGTTCTTTGCCAATTGATCCTTTTCGGTGTCACTGAGCGGCCTCGATCGCTCGACGAACACTGCGATCCAATTCGCCTGCATCGTGAACGCGATGCGGCGGGTCCAGCGTATCAGTTGCACTGCGCGCGGGCTTGCCGTGAGTCCCAGCACCAGCCTATGGCCGGATTTCCAGGGCCCCCGGATGCGCTCGGTCTGCATGTAGTCCCGAAGCTGCCGATCAACGCGCTCCGCTCCCAACCGGAGTGCCATTTCCCTCAAGGCAGTGAGGTTTCCAAGCCGGAAGAAATTCTGAACAGCGCGCTGCGATCGCTCGGATGAATAGACCTTCCCCTCCGCCAGTCGTTTCAGAAGCTCGTCAGGCGGCAAATCGATGACTTCAACCTCGTCGGCACGCTCGAACACGGAGTCTGGCACAGTCTCTCGAACGATGGCCCCGGTGATCTGCGCCACCGTATCGGCCCGGCTCTCGAGATGCTGAACATTGAGCGTTGAGTAGACATCGATTCCATTGTCGAGAAGCTCTATCACATCCAGATAGCGCTTGGTGTGTCTGCTTCCGGGTGCGTTGGTATGGGCGAGTTCGTCGACGAGGACAAGGCGTGGTTTCTGGATGAGGATGGCGTCGAGATCCATTTCCTCCAACAAGACACCCCGATAGTCGATTTTCTTCCTCGGGATCACGGTGAGGCCATTGACCAGCGCTTCCGTTTCAGCGCGCCCGTGTGTCTCGACATACCCGATGACAATATCGATTTCCTTCTTCTTCGCTTCCTGGCCGGCTTGCAGCATCTCATACGTCTTTCCGACGCCTGCACACATGCCGAAGAAGATTTTCAACTTCCCTTTCCCCTCTTTCTCTTCTGCGCGTTTAAGAGATCGAAGGAGCGCTTCAGGGTCAAGTCGTGATTGGTCTCGAGTTACCATACGCTGCTAATATAAGGAAGAAGAGATGGAAAATCCCCCCGACCACAATGGCGGGCCGTTTCATCGGTGTGGCGTGAATCCCAAAAAGAAATGACCGCTAGAAACGAACAAGAAGGGCACCAATGAACCGCGTTTCAGACTTCACAAGATCAGGGGTCCACCCGGGCGGCAGGGCTGTTGTGCTGTAACCGTCGGGCGAGGTCACGCCCCCCGGACCGGCAAAGTATGGAACATCCGACTCTCGGTGGACAAGTTCGATACGGAAAGTGAGAAAATCATCAGGCATCCAATCGAGCGAAGTCGAGCAATCCCACCCGTGGAATTGATCACCGGGATTGGCGCTGAATGGATGCGAGCCTGTCTGTCCTGAATTGATGGCAGGTATCGGATTCGCATCCCCGGTCGGGTAGAGCACGAGATAGCGCCCCGGGTTGTTGATGTATCCTCCTCCAACCGTCCAACCGATGTGATCGTTTGCGAACCAGATACGATTATAGATCATCCCGCTCAGAAAATACTGCCTCGGTCCATTGTTTCCACTGAACCCTCCAACCCCACCGCCACTCTCGAATCCCGCATCTTGCGTGATGGAAAAAGCGGCTCGGTTGATGCTCCCTCCTGGATTATTCAGGTAACGAATCTGGAGGCTGTTATCAGTATGAAATCTGATACGATCGGGATGATCCTGCGTGTCAGTTCCATAGTAGTTGTTTGAAAGGACCGAGACGGGCTCCACAGGCCGCCAGAGAACCTGACAACCAACGCTCGGACCACTATTAAACTTCGCGTACGATTGCCAGCCGTTGATAAGCCACAATTCGAGTTTCAATCGATCCGTCGGAAAGATCTGAACACGGATGCCATTGAAAAACCACGGTGTATTGTCTGAAGTGAATGATGGCTGGTACGCCCAGTTCTCGGCATTGTAGTATGAGAAAAGACCGACATACGACATGAAGAGACCGGCGTCCACATTGATACCGTGCCAAACATCGAAATGATAACCCGCGTTTGCCTCGCTGAAATAGCGATAGGCATTTGCGAGATCGTACTGTCCATGAAGCACGCTGAGGTCGTTTCGGGGAACGACAGTCGCCCTCGTGCCCAGCTGCAGCAGAAGTGACGCGCGCACGTTTTCGTAATGGAAATCTCCTCCGATCGCTGCAACCGAAACTTCAAACGTATTATCGCGCGCCAGCGCTGTCGATCCAACAACTGTTTGATCAATCGGGTGCTGATTCGAGGCTGTGTAGTTCATATCGAGGAGAAATCTTCCCGTGAAGTACTTGGAGTCAAGCAATTGAGTGTGTCGGCGGTCATTCCCGTTGAGCCATGTAAAATCGCCCCAAGCGAATGGCTCGCTGGCAACCTGTTCTGTTGAAGTTATCTTCGTGGAATCGGTTTGGCCAAAGCAGAACGAAGACATTGAGATAAAGACAAGAACCAACAGTTTCATATTCCTGGTATCTCCCTTTGATTCACCGCCCTGCTCTTACGCTCGCCGTGTCCCGCGGATCGCCATACGGTGATGATTTCCATACAGGGTGATTGACGGAAATTGTCCGATGAGTCAACAATCCAACGATCACCGCAAGGATGATGACAATGAAAATAGACGCGACGGTAATACGGAACCGCCGGACAGGGTAGTATTCACCTACCGAGGACGTCATGACAGGTTCATCCCTTTCAAAAACATATCGATAAGCTTAATCCCCAGGAATGGCGCTATGATTCCCCCCACACCGTAAATGAGGAGATGAGTTCGCAGCAACTGAACGGCACTGACAGCACGGTATTTCACGCCTTTGAGCGCCAGGGGAATTAAGGCCACGATGATCAGCGCGTTGAAAATAACCGCTGACAGAATTGCGCTCTGTGGGGTTGCGAGCCCCATAATATTCAGCGCATTCAGAGCCGGATAGGTGGAAGCAAATGCCGCCGGAATGATCGCGAAGTACTTGGCAACGTCGTTCGCTATACTAAATGTGGTAAGCGTTCCGCGGGTCATGAGGAGTTGCTTTCCGATCTCGACGATCTCAAGAAGTTTTGTCGGATTGCTGTCGAGATCGATCATGTTCGCGGCTTCGCGGGCGGATTGAGTTCCGGTGTTCATTGCAACGGCGACGTCGGCCTGGGCGAGCGCTGGGGCATCATTCGTTCCATCGCCTGTCATTGCAACAAGACGGCCTCCCTTCTGGTAGTCACGAATCAATTTCAGCTTGTCCTCCGGCTTCGCTTCAGCCAGAAAATCGTCCACGCCGGCCTCAGCAGCGATTGCAGTCGCCGTGAGCCTGTTGTCACCCGTAATCATCACGGTCTTAATGCCCATCTTGCGCAGGTGGGCGAACCGTTCCTTGATTCCGCCTTTGACGATATCCTTTAAATGGATCACTCCTAGAACGTTTTTGTTCTCGACAACGACGAGAGGTGTCGCCCCCAACCGGCTGATGTCCTGCACGGTTTGATGCACCGCGGGAGGAAATGAGCCTCCTTGTTCTTCGATATAAGCCTTGATCGCCTCCGCCGCGCCCTTCCGAATCATTCGGCGCCCATTCTTACCCTCAGGCTGGATGTCGACACCGCTCATACGCGATTGGGCTGTGAAAGGAACGAAATGCGCCGCGATCTCATGGATCTCCCGGCCTCGCAAGCCATATTTCTCCTTTGCGAGGACGACGATCGATCTCCCTTCCGGAGTCTCATCCGCCAGTGATGCTAGTTGCGCCGCGTCAGCAAGACGCTCCTTCGTGACTCCGGGAGCCGGAGTGAATTCAGTCGCCATGCGATTGCCAAGCGTCACCGTTCCGGTCTTGTCGAGAAGCAGGACATCGACATCACCAGCTGCCTCGATGGCGCGGCCGGATGTCGCGATCACATTGTGCCGGATCAAACGATCCATCCCCGCAATGCCGATGGCGGAAAGGAGTCCGCCGATCGTTGTCGGTATGAGACAGACCAGAAGCGCGACCAACACCGTCAACGAAACGGGCGTACCCTGGCCCGCTGCCTGAACGCTGTAAATCGAAAACGGCAGGAGAGTTATGCAAACAACCAGGAAAATGATTGTGAATGCCGCGAGGAGGATATTGAGTGCAATCTCGTTGGGCGTCTTCTGACGCTTGGCACCTTCGATCATTTTGATCATTCTATCAAGGAAGCCGCCCCCCGGCTCCGCTGTCACTCGAACGACAAGCCAGTCGGAGAGAACCCGCGTACCGCCGGTGACCGCACTTCGATCACCTCCCGACTCGCGGATGACCGGAGCGCTTTCACCTGTGATTGCGCTTTCATCAACAGAAGCAACACCTTCGATCACTTCACCATCGGCTGCGATGATGTCACCCGCTTCAACGAGCATCACGTCATGTTGTTTCAACGCCGCAGACGAAACGAGGGAGAAGTCAGAATCCCGCCGCGGCTTCTTCAGCAGTTTCGCCGTCGTATCTTTGCGTGCGCGGCGCAACGCCTCCGCCTGCGCTTTGCCACGCCCTTCCGCCAGAGCCTCGGAAAAGTTGGCAAAGAGAACCGTGAACCAAAGCCAGAGCGACACACCGCCGATGTACCAGGCAGGAGCTTCGCCACTTCCAGCAAGGGCTTGGATCCACAGGGCAGTGGTCAACACGCTTCCCACCTCAACCACGAACATCACAGGGTTCTTCATCATGACCCGGGGGTTCAGCTTCACAATGGAATCAACCATAGCGCGGCGGTACATTCCGCTCGTCAGTCCGACGGGCTTCTTGAGTTGTTGGGTCGATTGTGTTCCCGTGTTCATTTCATCCTTTTTCGTTTGAGTCACCATGTTATTGCACCATCATGAAATGTTCGACAATCGGTCCCAGCGCGAGCGCAGGAAGGAAATTGAGTGCTCCAACAATGATCACGACAGCAATCAGCCAGAAAATGAACAGTGGCGTATGCGTCGGGAGAGTCCCCGCCGATACAGGTACCAGTTTCTTCTTAACCAGAGAGCCTGCAAGCGCCAGCGTCGGAACCGCAAGCCAGTACCTGCTGATAAGCATCGCTATTCCTCCCGTGAGATTGTAAAACGGCGTGTTCGCACCGATCCCGCCGAAAGCACTCCCATTGTTATTCCCCTGCGACGTGAACAAGTACAAGACTTCGCTGAACCCGTGGGCCCCCGGATTGAAGATGGTCGCCTTGCCGGCATCCATCAGAAGTCCGAGCGCCGTTAACCCTAACACCGTCAGTGGCATGATCAGGATGAGGAGCGACGCCATTTTCATTTCGTATGATTCGATCTTGTGGCCGAGGTATTCAGGAGTTCGCCCCACAAGTAGTCCGGCAACAAAGACAGCGACAATCACGAAGATCAGCATTCCGTACAATCCCGATCCAACTCCTCCAAAGACCACTTCGCCCAATTGCATCATCACGAGTGTCACCATGCCTCCGAGCGGCATGTACGAGTCGTGCATAGAATTCACTGAGCCGTTTGAGGCGGCTATTGTCACGGTCGCCCAGATCGTAGAGTTCACTACGCCGAATCGAACCTCTTTCCCTTCCATGTTCCCCCCCGCCTGCAGAGCACTCGCATGTTGATCGACACCCAGTTTTGTAAATGCCGGATTCCCGCTTTGCTCCGACCATGTCGCTACCGCAAGGAGCACGACAAGGATAATCGTCATCGCCGCGAGGAGCGCCCAGCCTTGACGCGTATCTCCCACCATAACGCCAAACGTGTAACAGAGGGCGGCGGCAATCAAGACAATCGAAAGCATCTCCAGAAAATTCGACAAGGGCGTTGGGTTTTCAAGAGGATGCGCCGAGTTTACGTTGAAGAAACCGCCACCGTTGGTCCCCAGCTGTTTGATCGCGACTTGCGATGCCGCTGGTCCCATTGCGATGATTTGCTCCGTTACCTTCGCGCCTTGGCCATCGGTAGTCTGCTCGACCAGAGACACAGAGGTGTAAGGGGAGAGATTCTGCACAACTCCCTGTGACACGAGGATGAGCGCGAGCACGATTGCAAGGGGGAGCAGGATGTAGAGCGTGCTCCGGGTCAGGTCGACCCAGAAATTGCCGAGCGTCTTCATCGAATGGCGGGCAATCCCCCGAATGAACAGCGCCAGGACCGCCATACCTGTCGCTGCTGAGACGAAATTCTGCACTGTAAGCCCCAGCATTTGCGTGAGGTAGCTCATTGTAGTCTCGCCGCCGTAACCCTGCCAGTTCGTGTTTGACGCGAAGCTTACGGCAGTATTGAATGACGAATCGGGTGTGACGGCTCCAAGGCCTTGCGGATTGAACGGGAGATATTGCTGGAGGCGCTGAAGTGCATAGACAACGAATAGTCCGACGACGTTAAACAGAAGCATCGCTACGGCGTTGGCCTTCCAGTCCATCTCTTCATCCGGGTTGATCCGGGCGAGCCGGTAGATGAAGCGTTCCACCGGACCGAGGGCCGGATCGAGGAAGGTGCGTTCGCGTTGGAAGACACGCGCCATGAACGCGCCCAGTGGCCTGACGAGTGCCAGGAGCACAACCATAAAGAAGACGATTTGAAGAATTCCATTGAATGTCATTCGAAGATCTCCGGCTTAAGCAATGCCACAAAAAGATAGATCAACAATCCGAACGAGATGATGCCTGCAATGAGATAGAACCAGTTCATGAATTACCTCCCGGCTTGTCCCTCTGAAGAACTTCACACATCTTCATGAGACCCCACGTGAGCACAAAGAACGCGACGACGGCTCCGAGATAGACGAGGTCCATGATCATTGTGCCTCCGAGGTTGATTTCATTTCATCAAGTGCTACATTCAGTTTGAGAACATTTACACGTGGTTCTCCGAGTATCCCCAGTTGCCGACCGTCCGTGTATCGATCCACCAACGATTTGATTGTTTCTTCAGTCACGCTCCTCGATCGGGCCACTCTCGGCACCTGGTAAAGTGCAGCGGCCACGGAAATATGAGGATCGAGACCGCTGCCCGAGGCGGTCACGAGGTCAACCGGGAGGGGTCTGGTATTCTGCGGATCGGCATCCTTCAGGTCTTTCACTCTCTTCGCGGTCGCTTCCAGAAGTGCCGGATTCAACGGACCGTAATTCGATCCCGTTGATGCGCCCGCATTGTATGCAAAGGGCGATGTCGCTGAAGGTCGGCTCCAGAAGTACTTGGGGCTGCTGAACGCCTGCCCGATCAGTTGCGATCCGATTACCTTCCCGTCCTTCATCAACATACTTCCGTTCGCCTTGCCTGGGAACAGGATCTGAGCAATCCCCGTGACAAGGAGTGGATAGATGAATCCCGTAAGAACCGTGAACAACACGATTGTGATGATTGACGTGCGAAGAGATTTCAGAAACATACAGGTGCCTCACATTTTTGAAATTGGATTTTCAGGTTGTCACCTCCCCCAACCTGACAAGTCCGAAGCGTTTCTTTTGCCGTGTCAAAAGTGCGGGAGATGCAACACAACCGCAATTAAGGAGGTGTAAAAAGGGGTCGGAAAGCTGTAAAGAAATAATAAGAAGATGACAGTGACGATGGTTGAGGGAATAAATGAGGCATGAACATGAGATGGGATGTATCTGCGCGTGCGCTCTTGTCTAATCCTGCGCGAGAACAAGTTGCAAAGCTATCAATCTCAACAAACCCTTGTCAACAGTGGAATTTCACTGTTTTTCTCCCCCCGGCGTTACTCGGTTAGTTTTTATGAAATCTTTATTGTGTCAATCCCCTCAAAATGATATGATAGTCTCTCGTTTGAACGACCAGTCGCCAAAAGTACGCGCTGGTTCTTCAATATTGTAGTATTGAGAGTATACGTTGTCCTCTGAAGGTTCCAACATCTCATCGGCTCCGCACGGAGTCACCCGCCTGGCAACCAGCCGTCCGCGAGTTCTCGGCTGGCTTCGCAGCGCCGCCATTCTTGATGGAGATTGGGGTACCAGCGTAGCCTACGTGATGGGCATCGGGTTTGCCCTGGCAGGATATGGCAGCTTCTGGCATCTCTCTGCCATGATGGCACTGACGTCCCTCGTAGCCATCAACTACATTACCATCTGCCGCCTCTATCCGAATGGCGGAGGTGTTTACAGTTCCGTCTACCATAGATCCAAACTGCTGGCTGTTGTTGGAGCACTTCTTCTTGCCGCAGACTACATTATCACAATGGCACTTTCAGTTCTTGATGCGTGCCACTACTTTGGGCTCGGGAATCCAGTTTTGTGGGCGATCGTGGTAATCCTTTCCATCGGGGCGCTGAACTGGTTCGGACCAAAGCACTCCGGCGGGCTTGCTCTCCTCATCACCGCGTTCACACTGGTAACCCTTTTCGTCGTCATCGTCGCTTCTGCTCCCGCTGCGGTCACCTCCGCGAGAATCGATCTTCCCCAGGGAGGTCTGCTTCACAACTGGGGAATCTTCACGGGGTTCATCCTCAGTCTGTCAGGAATTGAAGCGATTTCGAACATGACAGGTCTCATGAAGGACCCGACGCGGGACTCCCGCAAGGCCATTCTGGCCATCCTTGCGAAGGTGTTGATCGTCAATGCATTTCTGGGGTTGGCAATGCTCGCCATCAAGGGGTTGAATCCCGGCGACTACATCGAGGACATGATCAGATTTCTCGCCGAGCACTATGTTGGCAAGTGGTTCGGCCTCGTGATCGCTTCTTCGCTCGGAGTGTTGCTTATTTCGGCAGGCAATACTGCACTGAATGATCTCATCTCCATTCAATTCCTCATGTCAGTTGACAGAGAATTGCCCTCCGCCCTACGGCACCTCAACCGGCACGGTGTCCCGATTGTTCCGCTGGCCGTCGCAACCTTGGTACCGGTCATTGTCCTGCTGTTGATAGGAAATGTTGAAATGCTATCCCACCTGTACGCGATCGGATTGGTGGGGGCAATGACAATCAATCTTGGATCAACGGCCACCGACAGAACCATAAAGTTGAAAACACTCGTCCGCGGATTTATGATGGTCTCAGCGACTGTTCTTCTCCTCATCGAAGTATCCATCGCGATCAACAAGACGCAAGCGGTGATTTTTGCTTCGTCCATTCTCATTGTCGGCTTGGGTGCACGCTCTCTCGTCAGGCGTCGGTATCGAGAGTTGCCAACGATGGCCGAGGTTGCCGAAGTCTCTGGACCACGACCGATGCGCAAACCCCAGGCAATACCGAGTACTCGATACCTTCTCGCAATGAAAGATCTGAACGAGAAGCTTCTACAGTTTGCGATCGAAGAAGCGAAAACGCGTAATGCCTTCTTGTTTGTTCTCAGAGTCAAAGAGATTGCTGTTGGCGCATTGCCCGCACTACTGGATATGCCGACAAACGGCGATGAGCAGACTATCGAGCGCATGTGCGCCGGTGCGGGCATCGGCTATCGATCGCTCAACATACCCAGTTACGACGTCGGGTATACGGTCGCCGAGCAGGCAGCGACATTTGGGGTCGAACGTGTTATTATTGGCGCAGAAAAACGGAGCAGACTTGAATATGCACTGAAGGGTAGCGTGATGAGATCGTTGAGCAATCTGCTGCCGGAAGACGTTCAGCTTGTCATCTTCGGTGGCTAATTCCCGCACATTCGCTGACTTTCCGGAATTTCATCCTCTCCATGATCCTGACCATTTCGACTTCTGCCAGACTCACGAGAGCATTCAAGGCAGGCAACCAGTGGGCAATGTCGGGATTTCTATTGGGAGAGGCGCTAGAACGCGAGGAATCGGACCCGAGGTGAGACCCGCTGCACCTCCCACCAACCGCCTCACAGCGCAGCGGGCACTCAATTTCGGATCCCAAAGGCGAACTTCACTTGTAATTACTTCATCGGCGACCCCGGAAAACGTGTCCCCCTCCCATTCTGAACCCGCCGTAATGTCCTCCTCTATAGGAGAAGCCGACGTACGCCGGCGAATACCACGGATCATAGAAATTCGGATAGGAATACCAGTAGTAATCGGGATAGGGATAGTAAGCGACCCGCTGAGCCGAGGTTTTCGGTTGATCGGCCGTCTTGATCATCGCGTTGATAACTTGATCGTTTACACCGCTTTTCTTGAGATCTCGAATGTCGTTGTTGGTGAGACGGAAGGATGTGTGTGTCGCTTTCATCTGAGCGAGAATCACGTCGTCACCAACACTATCCCGTGCCAACGCAATGACATCGTCGACGGTCATTGGCGGTGGCATCAATGAATCTTCTTCTACCACATGACGCCTATCCCGGTGTGCATAATAGCCGGTCATGCACCCCGTACTCAGCAGAGTAATTACCAAGCCTGCCAGGATGACTGAGTATTTCATGTTCCCTCACTCCTCTCGCCTATAATAGTTGTTTTGGAAACGTCCTTGCCACCAATTTGCATAGTGTATCAAGCGCTGTGCCGCAGAATGCAGGTTGCATTCCGGTCGATTTTTTCAGGAGTCATTTGAAGAAATCAGGCAATAATGTCTCTTTTTATGAACATCGCTGTCTATTTTGTGGTTACATGTCACTTCGCATCTCAGATTGTTCTCTTGGAGGATTTGAAGAGGGTTGCATTTCGGCAGCCGCACATGAGTATTTCGAAGTGCGATGATGGTCATGCGAATACGCCTCTGGCGGAAACTGAGCTGCAGTGGCTCTTCGAAAAGAAATACAGCACTTCAGTTTGAGCGAGGTCGGGCGAAAGGAACACGCCACAGAAATCAGTGAAAAAAGAGCCAAAACATGCATGTCATTGTGGCCTGTTGGTTCAGAGATCTGAGCGCCAAGGTCGGGCATCACGTGACCTTTGATACCATCCTATTCGGAACGAGGTTTTGTTTGCCTCCTCTTGGCTTTTTCCTTTTTTTTCGCCACATTATTTTAGAAGTGTTTGACACGAGAAGGCTTCCTGGCTCTATCCTCTGGATGCCGTGTATCTCCCCCCTCTCCAGAGTTGATCTTCGCCCTCAACACCACCTCCGCTTCACAGTATTTGGGAATTGCGCCTTAGCATTCTGCACTGTGGAGAATCAGATCGTGCAGTTCAACAATTGCGTCGGCACAGTTTTTCTGTGCTCGCCGCTCAATCAATCATAGTGAAGTGAGTCTCGGATGGAAGAGAACAGAGTTCATACGTTTCACATACCGGTGATGGGTCTGGCGTTCTCGATTGACACGCCGGTCAAGGTCGCGCGATTTGGGATTTCCTCGGTGGTCTCAATCGTCGACGATGTCTTGATCGAACAGATGAGGAAGCAATATGCTCTCTCCCGGGGAGAATCGTACGACCCGATTACCTCGAACGATCAAGACTATCGGGCACGCAGAATCACGGAATATCTCAATCTTCTCCATCGCATTGTTCACGAACAAATTGAATCGTTAAAGACGTCCGCATTTGAAAAAGGGAGTGAAATCGCCAAGTACTTTGAGATGCTGGCTGACCACTCGCCTCTGAAATCACTGTACCGTCGCATGATCCAGGCAAGAGACGACGCAACGAAGAAGGCGCTAGAGGATGAACTGAGGGCAAAGATCGTTGCCGGGAGTATCGACGTCAACATCATGACGAAGATCGATCGCCTCCACCCGGGCAAGAACAACGAAAAGCCTCCGGCGGAGTTTTCCGACGCGCTCTCGTCGCTTCGCGGCTTCGTCAAAAGCGATCTCAACTCCTCCGTGGTTCTTTCCGCGGGCCTGAATTCCCGGTTATTCAGCTACATGGCACAGTTCACAGAATTTCTCCCAGATGAAAACGGCGATTTCCGGAAAAAGGTAACCCTAAAAGTCAGCGATTACCGTTCAGCAATTATCCAGGGGAAGATCCTGGCAAAGAAGGGAATTTGGGTATCTGAATATCGCATCGAATCCGGATTGAATTGCGGCGGTCATGTCTTCGCAACGGAGGGCGATCTGCTCGGCCCCATCCTCGAGGTCTTCAAGGAAAAAAGATCGGATCTCATCAGCGAGATCCACGAACTCTTCTGCGCGGCTTTGAAAGAGAGGGGTGTCCGCCCGCCGGATTCACCGCTCAAGGTATCCGTCACCGTACAGGGGGGCATCGGCACGACGGAAGAGGACAGATTCCTCATCGACCACTACCAAGTTGATGGCACTGGATGGGGATCGCCATTCCTTTTGGTGCCCGAGGCGACAAATGTCGACGAAGAAACGAGAAAGAAGTTGGCATCAGCCAGGAGAGAGGATTTTTACCTCAGTGATGTGTCTCCGCTCGGTGTACCGTTTAACAACCTCCGGAACACGACCAGTGAACAGCTTGTCCAGCGGCGCGTACTTGATGGCAAACCCGGAAGTCCCTGCACCAAGAAGTTTCTCATCAGCAACACGGAATCTTCGAGCCATGCGGTCGCGGTGTGTCCTGGTCCGAACCTTGCATACTTTTCGAAGATTGTTTCATTGGAGGAGATGGTAGGACATATTTATGGCCGGATGCAGCTCATTACCGCCACAGACCGACCCAACATGTTCATCAACGAGCTCCGACTCTACATCGATTACCTGAAGAAGGAAATCCAGACGCGCTATGATTCCATCACAACGCGGGAACAGAACCGTTTCAACACATTCAAGGCCAACCTTCAGGATGGAATCACCTACTACAAGTCGTTGATCCCGGAGCTGGTACAGGAAACGGAGCGATACCGGGAAATGATGAGAGACCAATTGCTCGAGCTTGAGCAGGAACTGATGGAGATTGTCGTCCCAACTGTGCCGGCTCTGATTCAGGCGTAGCAAAGGGTTTTCAGATCAATATTGGAAGGAGAATCATGTCAGTCGAAGCAAAACAATGTCTGAACTGCAGGCGCACCGAGGAGGCAGTTCCGCTCATCACACTTCAATTCATGGGCGGGAATGTTTGGATGTGCCCCCAGTGTCTTCCTATTCTCATTCATTCTCCACACAAATTGACCGGAAAGCTCCCGGGCGCCGAAACGATGGACGCCTCAGAACACAGTCACTGACATGTGACAGTCCGTTGCAGCAAAAACAGAAACCCCTTCAATGCACACAGTGCAAGAAGGGGTTTTGAGTTTCATGAAGAAGGTGACCTTCTTCCCGGATTGGATCCTGCTGAAGGTGACCTTCAAATAAGCTACTGCTTGTTCGCAGCGTAGAACTCCTCCATGAACTTCGCCAAGGCTTCAACCGATTCGACCGGACAAGCATTGTATTGTGAAGACCGGACTCCGCCGACTGATCGGTGACCCTTCAGTCCGACCAATTGCTTCTTCTTCGCTTCTGCAACAAACTTCTCTTCCAGTTCAGGCGTCGAGAGATTCCATGTGAGGTTCATGATGGACCGATCCGCTTTGTCGCTCACCGATCCCTTGTAGAAACCTGAGTGTGCATCGATTACATCGTAGATCATCTTTGCCTTCTTCTGATTGCGGGCTTCGACAGCTTCGAGCCCACCCTCCTTCTGGATCCACTTGAGGGTTCTGCCAACAACGTAGATGGCGAAGACCGGCGGAGTGTTGTAAAGCGACACACCATCGACATGCGTTTTGTATTTCAGCATCGAGGGGATCTGCTGTTTTGCTTTGGCTTCAACATACGCCCGTTTGACGACAATCATGGTGACGCCGGCGGGGCCAAGATTCTTCTGCGCGCCCGCATAGATGAGGCTGTACCTACTCCACTCGCGTTTCGTACCAAACATGTCGGAGGACATATCGGCAATCAACGGCACGCTGCCGACCTCGGGGATCGATTTCCATTCAGTCCCGTAGATCGTATTGTTCGTTGTGATGTGCACATAGTCAGCATCGGGTAAGAAGTTGAAGCTCTTCGGCAGGTAGTTGAAGTTCTTGTCCTTCGAACTTGCAGCCTCGTTCACAACACCGAACAATTTTGCCTCCTTCGCGGCTTTTGTCGCCCATTCGCCCGTAACGATATAGTCGGCTTTGGTTTGCATGAAGTTCATCGGGATCATCGCGAACTGCAGACTTGCCCCGCCGCCGACGAATATCACGGCATAGTCCTGCACTGAGAGACCCATGAGGGCGAGCACATCTTTCTCCGCATCCTGAATGATGGCTTCAAAGTCTTTGGACCTATGGCTGATCTCGAGTATGGACATTCCGAGAGAACCAAGGTTCGCTACAGCATCCCGTGTTTCCTCGAGCACCGTCAAAGGAAGAACAGCGGGACCCGGATTGAAATTATGTGCTCGATTTGGCATGGCAATTCTCCTTCATCATGTGATACTGAGCATCGAATTGTACATCGCCAATATACAAATTTTTCAATTCATCGAGCATCGCTGTCGATTCACGAAGGAATGTCCAGGGTATTGAACATCGCGCCGTGAGCTTTCTCCTATTTCTGATTTCTAGAAACCCCCATTCGCGACATGAGTATTCTGCAGTTGTGACTTGCTCGGAATTTCCTTACGTTTCGACCATAAAATGAGGAGATGTAGAGGAAGTTCGAAAAACGGTTGCACCCCATCGGAAACCTCACCTCCCATCTCAAAAGTGTCTTCCTGTCAAAGGAGGCTGCCATGAAAATACTTGTAACAGACGGTATATCGCCGGAAGGGGCAAAAATCATGCTCGATGCCGGCCATGATGTCGACCAGGTGAAATATACCCCTGAGGAACTTGTGGCGAATATCGGAAAGTATGATGCCATCATCGTCCGATCGGCAACGAAGGTGACGAAAGATGTCATCGAAGCAGGAAAAAACCTAAAAGTCATCGCCCGTGGAGGCATCGGCTTGGACAACATCGATGTCGAGGCTGCCAAGGCGAAGAACCTCCTGGTGCTCAACACACCTGGAGCGTCTGCGATCTCTGTCGCTGAGCTTGCCGTCGGCCACATGTTTGCCCTCAGCCGTTTCCTCCACGTCAGCAAGATGGAAATGATGGCCGGAAAATGGCCCAAAAAGGAATACTCAAAGGGAATTGAACTGTTCGGCAAGACGCTCGGTGTGATGGGATTCGGGAATATCGGGAAAGAAACTGCCCGCCGCGCTCTCGGTCTCGGCATGAACGTTCTGGCGTACGATCCACCATTTACCCTGATGGATTTCGTTGTGCGCATCACAACGCGCGAGAAGCTTCTGGCGGAATCCGATTTCATCACACTGCACATTCCTGCTGACAAAAAGGGGGGCCCGGCGATCGGGAGGAAAGAATTTGACATGATGAAGAAGGGTGTCATCATCGTCAACTGCGCCCGCGGTGGAGTCGTCGACGAGGTCGCGTTGCTCGAAGCACTGGAGAGTGGCAAGGTCGGCGGTGTGGGTCTCGATGTGTTTGCCAATGAGCCACCCACCGATGCCCAAAAGGCTCTCCTCAACCATCCGCGCGTCAGTGTATCACCGCATATCGGAGGATCAACGATCGAGGGGCAGGAGCGTGTCGGCATCGAGATCGCCCAAAAAGTCGTGAAGGCGTTTGATCCGGAAGCATTTCATTAAGAGGAGCCCAAAGATTGTATGTCGACTGTACGTCCGTTCAAAGCATTTCGGCCCAAGCCTGAGTACGCGGGAGAGGTCGCAGCAAAACCGTACGATGTGTTGAACTCGGATGAAGCACGCGTGGAAGTCAAAGGACATCCACTCTCGTTTCTCCACATCGGGAAGCCGGAGATTGATCTGGATCCGGGAATTGATCTCCACGACTCAAAGGTTTATGCGAAGGGGAAGGAGAATCTTCGGAATCTCATCGACCAGAAGGTGCTCGTTGAGGATCCCGAACCTTATCTCTATGTGTATGCTCAGACCATGGAGGGGCGGACTCAATACGGAATCGTCGGATGCGCTTCGGTGGAAGAATATTGGAACGACACGATCAAGAAACATGAGCTCACTCGGAAGGATAAGGAAGAGGACCGCTGCAACCACGTCCGCGTGACAAACTCGCACTCCGGTCCAATCTTCCTCACCTACCCGGACAATGCCGAGATAAACGCCATCGTAGCAAAAGTCGTGAGTGCGCCTCCGGAAAATGATCATGTAGCAGCTGACGGTATCCGGCACCAGTCGTGGGTCGTCAACGACAAATCGACGATCCTGAAGCTCCAGCAGCTCTTTGCAGCAACTCCTCATCTGTACGTCGCTGATGGACACCACCGCTCTGCAGCAGCCGGCATCGTGGGACGCGAAAGAAAACTGGCGAATCCGAAGCATCGGGGAGACGAAGAGTACAACTTCTTCCTCGCTGTTTGTTTTCCCGCGAGTCAACTGAGAATTCTCGACTACAACAGAGTGGTGAAGGACTTGAACGGACTTTCCACGCGAGAATTCGTCGACAAGCTGAAGGGGAAGTTTTCTGTGCAGCCCATTCAAGGCCGCCCGAGACTTTCAAACAAAGGCGAGTTCGGTTTGTACCTCGATGGCAAGTGGCATATCATGACTGCAGCAGAATCATTGCTCAAGGATAACGATCCCGTCGAGCGTCTCGATGTCGCGATCCTGCAGAATCACTTGCTGGATCCCATCCTGGGAATCAAGGACCCTCGGACGGACAAGAGAGTTGACTTCGTCGGTGGAATACGCGGCATGGGTGAGCTCGAGAAGCGTGTTGACTCAGGTCAGATGAAAGTGGCGTTCAGCATGTTTCCCACATCGGTTCATGAACTCATCGCCATTGCCGACGCCGGCAAGATCATGCCTCCCAAGTCCACCTGGTTCGAACCGAAGCTGCGGGATGGGCTCTTTGTGCATTTTTTGGATTAGGGAATTAGTGAAGAGGCTAATTGGTTAATTAGTTAGTTGGTTAATTGGCCAGGAAGAAATCACCAGTTAACCATTCACCAATTAAAGAGCTTTGGAGGGATGTGATGAAAGGAATTTTGACGGTATTGTTGACTTGCGCGCTTGTTGTGGGCGCTGCCGCTCAGCACGATATGCAGAAGATGACGAATGGCCCTGCCAAAGCCGTCGCCGTTGTCTATCCTGCAAAAGACAAGACAGTGAAGGGTATCATTACCTTCACGCAGATGGAGAATGGTGTTAAGGTTGTTGCTCACCTCGAGGGTTTAACTCCGGGCAAGCATGGGTTCCATGTGCATGAGTTCGGCGATTGCAGTGCCCCGGATGCGACCAGCGCGGGCGGCCATTTCAATCCTACACAGATGACACACGGCGCTCCTACCGATGCCATGCATCACTCCGGCGACCTTGGAAACATTGTCGCTGACGACAAAGGAGTGGCGGATCTCGAGTGGCTCGATCCCATGATGCAGCTTTCCGGACCCCAGTCAATCATTGGCCGTGCGGTAATTGTACACGCTAAAGAGGATGATCTGAAGACTCAGCCTACAGGCAATGCTGGAGCGAGAGAGGCGTGTGGAGTAATCGGAGTAGCGAAATAGGATCTGTCGGAATTTCATCAGACACAACAAGGCCCGGAGAAATCTGGGCTTTTGCTTTTTGTGCGCGCACCACAGCGCTTCACGATCAACTTTTTCTGCAAAGCGTTCGCGCTTGATACCGCGGAAGATGACCTTGATATTGTCATCGTCAAAAGCCAGCGACCTCCCCTTTGTCCCCTCCTTGCGATGGAAGCAGTCTGGATGGTGTGTCCCGACACTCAACTCTCAGCGTAGGATTGATCTTCCACCTCCCCTTAATGAGGCTGTCTCAAAAGTCGAGTTCGTAGACATCTTGTCAGTACTGGCGTTGCTGAATCGCGGATTGTGATTTCAATTCGCGATCGGATTTTCAACACCTGAACAAATGTCACGGTAAAAATAACTTTTTAGACAGCCTCACATGGGGTGGTCAAGCGACAGCGATTTACGATGACCCTGCACTTCAACACGATCCAGCAAAAGAATCGGCGGCGCTTTCTTCGGAGTCATCTCCCCAAAGCCGAGGCCGTTCTTTGGATGCATCTCTCTCGCCGCCAAATGCTGGGATACAAGTTCCGCCGACAGTACAGCGTTGATCAGTACATCATAGATTTCTACTGCCCAGAACTGAAGCTCGCCATTGAGGTAGACGGTGAATGTCACTTCACTGCACCAGCAAGAGAATACGACCGTAATCGTCAAGATTTCATCGAATCTTTTGGAATCAGATTCCTTAGGGTGACAAACGCAGATGTCCTTGACAATCTTCATGGTTTACTGGATAAGATAGCAGCAACAATCGGGGAAATCCAAAAGGCTAAAGCCTCAGTCCAGCCATCTCGACCGGCTTAGAATCAATCATTGGCGGTGTGGTCATTGTGCATGCGAAGATGGATGATCTGAAGACCCAGCCTGCCGATAACGCGGGAGCAAGAGAGGCGTGCGGGTTATTGGGGTGGCAAAATAATCGGACTGGTGCACAAGACAAATAAAAGAAGGCCCGGAACACTCCGGGCCTTTTGCGTTTCACTTCATTTATCAAATTACGCAGCTCGCATCACCACCCTAGCGCTTTCTTGACCCCTTCGGCATACGACGGATCAGCTTTCGCGAAATGCATAAGCTGCCGTTCGATGATTGCCTTCGGAACACCAACCATGGCGCCTGCAATTGCCTGATGCAGCCGCTTGCGTTGCTCGGGACCGAGAAGCCGGTACAGGTCTCCTGCCTGAGTGAAATCATCATTTCCCATTCGATGATCGTACCGGTCGGCATCTCCCGATATCTTCAAAGGGGGTTCCTTAAATTTTGCATCCTCCTTCGGACCTCCCATGGTGTTCGGTTCGTAGTTGACGGACCCTCCACCGTTCCCGTCAGCCCGCATGACCCCATCGCGATAGTATGTATCCACGGAGACGTGAGGACGATTCACCGGAAGACTTTCGTAGTTGACGCCGAGTCGGTGTCGGTGCGCGTCTGCGTACGATACGATGCGGAACTGCAGCATTTTGTCAGGGCTGTGACCGATTCCCGGTACAACATTCGCCGGAGAAAAGGCGGCCTGTTCAACTTCTGCAAAGTAGTTCTCCGGGTTCCGGTTCAATTCCATGATGCCGACTTCGTGCAGGGGATATTCTTTGTGCGGCCACACTTTTGTGAGATCGAAAGGATTATACGGCGTCTTTTCCGCATCCGTCTCCGGCATCACCTGCACCAATACCCGCCACTTTGGAAAGTCGCCGCGCGCAATTGCTTCGAAGAGATCTCGCTGATGGCTTTCCCTATCCTTCGCAATGATTGCCGCAGATTCTTCGTCAGTCATTGTCTTGATCCCCTGCAGCGTCTTAAAATGGAACTTGACCCAAAACCGCTGTTGCTTTGCATTGATGAAACTGTACGTGTGGCTTCCGTAGCCGTTCAAATGCCGATAGCTGCGCGGAAGACCACGATCTGAAAATAGGATCGTGACTTGATGCAGGCTTTCAGGAGACAACGACCAGAAGTCCCACATTGCAGTCGCACTCCGGAGGTTCGTCTTCGGGTCGCGCTTTTGTGTATGGATGAAATCCGGGAACTTGTACGGATCCCGGATGAAGAAGACCGGCGTGTTGTTCCCCACCAGATCCCAGTTTCCTTCGTCTGTATAGAACTTGAGCGCAAATCCTCGGACATCCCGCTCCGCGTCGGCTGCACCTCGTTCACCAGCGACAGTGGAAAAGCGGAGGAAGCATTCCGTCTTCTTTCCCACCTTGGAAAAAATGCCGGCGGTTGTATACTTACTGATGTCCTTCGTCACTTTGAATACGCCATAGGCACCAGACCCCTTGGCGTGAACAACGCGTTCTGGAATTCGCTCACGATTGAAATGAGCGTGCTTCTCGAAAAGCTGCCAGTCTTGCACCAGCAACGGACCACGCGGTCCGGCTGTCAATGAGTTTTGGTTGTCTCCAACCGGAATCCCGGCCGAAGTGGTCAATTGCTTCTTCTTTGCCATGTTCGCCTCCAGTTAGTTTAGTCGGGGAGTGAAGTTTCAGATGCAATTCAGAAATAGCACATTATCTCTTCTCCAGCTCGTACGCCCGCGTCTTTCCCTTCTCGATCGCAGGAAGCCCTATCGTCATCCACACCGGAGCCGGCTGGCCCATCAGATAATGATCGAAGAACTGCAGCATACGAATAGACAGATCTTTTCTGTTTTTCCGCTGGACCAGATTGTGCGCTTCCCCGTTGTAGGTCAACATCCATACAGGTTTGTGCAACCTGCGCAACGCGGCGAACAACTCGATTCCCTGATACCACGGCACTGCTCCGTCTGCATCGTTCGCCATGATCAGCAGAGGCGTCGTTATGTTCGGTGCACGGAAGAGTGCAGAGTTTTCCAGATACAGCATCGGCTTTTCCCATAGGGTGGCTCCGATGCGACTTTGCTCCTTTTCATACTGCATCATCCGGCTCACGCCTGACTCCCAGCGAATGCCACCATAGGCGCTTGTCATGTTCGAAACGGGTGCTCCGGCTCCCGCCGCCGCGAACATGGTAGAGTTCGCAACCAAATATGCCACTTGATAGCCACCCCAGCTCTGTCCTTGAATTGCCACCTTCGAACTGTCAATGAATCCCGCCTCAATCAACTTCAGGATTCCTGGCACAATGCAATCATACGCACTCTTGCCGGGATAGCCGACTCTGTACCGGATGTCTGGAACAAAGACAACGTAGCCGCGACTAGCAAAAAGGGCGATGTTCACTGTAGAGGCAGACGGCGCCGGCGGAATGTAACGATGGAGGAGATCAGAGTTTCTTTCATAGAAGTACGATATCAGCGGATACTTCTTCTTCGGATCGAAGTTCTCCGGTTTGTAGAGAAGTCCGTCGATCGGCTTTCCATCTCCGGCGACCCACGACACGAGTTCAACACTTCCCCAGAGATAGTCCTTCTGCTGGGGATTGATATCGCTGATGCGATCGAGATGAGTCATCGCCATGCCGGTCACGTACAGATCCGGGCACTCGCGGAAATTGCTCCGCGTCATGATCAGCTTGTCACTGTTTTCCGCCTTTTGAGGCGCCGAGAAAACGTATGGCTGCATGATGATCTTCCGTGGCGGGAGAGTCTCATTCAGCTTCAAGGTGCAGAACCCTGATGACTTGTCAGTATAGGAGAACGCATCGAGAAGCACCTGAGCGTCAGAATTCAAAAACTTCTCGTCGCGATCGAGCCGTACATATCGCAGGCGGAGGTTCTCTTTGCGCCCCATGCGGGTGAGATTCTCTGCCGGACGTTTCCCTTCCGGATCGAGCCTCCAGATGTCATGACGATCGTAAACGAAAACATCTTTGTCATCCTTTGTCCATCCCATCATCCCATGGGGCGAAGGATCACCGGGAACATCATTGAGCTCATTGTAGACTGGGAATGGAACCGTTGCCGAAATGTTGACCGTTTTCTCCTTCTTTACCGAGTAGGCTCGCCAACATGTATCTTCTTCCGCATACCAGGTAATGTACTGAGCCCCAGGAGAAAGGGCTGCGCTCCCTTGAGTCTTCGTCGCAATTTTCTTTGCCTCTCCGGTAAGGAGGTCAACAAGATATACGTCGCGATAGACCGCATCCCATGATATCAACTGGCGGTACGGAATTTCCGATATGCCGACGGCCATGTCTGCATTCCCTTCGATTCCCGCCGTGACGGTCGGCATATTTGGGTTCGCAAGCTGAACGAATTTCCTTTTCTTCAGATGAACTACTGCCGAATAGGAGCGCTTCTTTTCATTGTCGAGATTCTTCAACTGATGCGGCTGCAGATACGGGTCCTGCCAATTCCATATGTCAAGTTTGGCCGTCTCCTCATCATTCATCGTGGTGTCTTCGGGCATCGGCACCGGAGCAGTTCCAAAAAGGAGCCGCTTTCCGTCCTTGGAAAAGAAGATCCGACCGTTCTCGCTGACCAGCCATTTCTTCGGCATGCCCTGCGTCAGAGTATCGACAAGAACTTCGGCAGACTTCACATTCTCTGACCAATAGTACAGCGAATAGTACCGTTGCTTGGCTTTGGAGGTATCCCGATCGGCAACGAAGGCGGCTTGTGTTCCCTCTTCATCGCAGACCACCCCTTTGAA
This sequence comes from Ignavibacteriales bacterium, assembly GCA_026390585.1. Taxonomy (GTDB): domain Bacteria; phylum Bacteroidota; class Ignavibacteria; order UBA10030; family UBA10030; genus UBA9647. Next base: position 21,881 of record JAPLFP010000355.1, read on the forward strand.
TTTCCCTTTTCCGACCACCAACGTATCGCAAAAGAACTTTGCAGTGTCGACGGCAGATTTCTCGGTATTGACGGTGAACACGCCTGCCTTGACAGTGCTGTCATTTCCCGTCGTTGCCACAATGAACCGCTTCCCGTTTTTCGAGAAGGCAAATTCACTGCCAAACGAGAAGCTGTATTCTTTGCCAGCAATCAGGTTCCGCAAGACAATCGTGGTTCCTTTCTCTTCTTTCTTTGGAGTTTCCTCGTCGGCCGGATCTGCGGCATCGTCCTTGTTCTCGAGGGCCTTCTTTCCCTTCTTCGTGGTGTCCGTTGGCTCCTTTTCATTTTGATAGGCAACCCAACCCGAGCCCTTCTCGGGGAGTTTGAATGACTTCACGCGAGGGATCTTTATGAGTTTCGACGTCGCCAGATTGTAGATGCCGAGTGAGTCCTTCGGCAGATCGTCCTCTTTCTTCTTTGCGATCTTCAGCTTCTTTACCTCCGCATAGAACGGCTTTATCGAGAACACGACGAAATCGGAGGCTTCGGCGATCTTCGCGTTCATGCCGCGCGGAATGGTGTCGTACTTCTTCGAGTCCGTATTGAAAACGACAAGATGAGCATCCCCTTCCTGCGGTTCGACGGAATAGACAACCCACTTTCCATCATTCGAAATGGATTCACCATTGACTTTCTTCCAGTTGTCATAAACATCGTGATTCAGGGGCTTCTTTGCTGTCGTCTGGCAGAGCGCGGTTTGCATGAGAGCGGCTGCAAGCAAAGCAAGAACGATGGTGCAAGATTTCATAGGAACTCCAGACTGCAGGTTGTGGTGGATTGCTGACGGGACACAATACAGGACGCCGGTGTGAGACGATGATACCAATATTCTCGAATGCATTCAAATTGAATCTTGAGATGGCAACCCCCAGATGATGCGCAGCCCCAGGCAGGCGCATGCCCCTGACCAGCCCCATCGTTCAGAATGTACGATGTCGATCTCCCCCTTTGATTTTACCCACCGTTTCCCTTAGATTAGCACCGTAGCGCCGAACCCCTCCATCCCATAGACTGGTCAAACCACGCAGTGACCACACCCAAAGAAATCGTCAAGCTTGTCGAGCGCTTCGACCACAACAGAGATCAATACCTCTCGGGCAAGTACAACGAGGCGCAACTCCGACAGGAATTTGTCAATCCTTTCTTCGCTGCTCTTGGCTGGGACATCGAGAACCGCCTGGGCTACGCCGAGCCATACAAGGAAGTCATACATGAAGATGCAATCAAGATCGGAAGCGCGACAAAGGCGCCAGACTACGCATTTCGTATCGGGGGAACGCGAAAATTCTTCGTTGAAGCAAAGAATCCTTCCGTCAACCTCAAGGAAGACGCCACACCCGCCTTTCAGCTTCGCCGCTATGCCTGGTCCGCAAAACTGCCGCTGAGTATTCTAACAGACTTCGAAGAGTTCGTGATCTACGACTGTCGCACGAAGCCGCTCAGCAGCGACAAAGCCTCTACCGCTCGCGTGCAATACCTCACTTATAAAGAGTACATCCCGAAATGGGAGACGATTGCATCGGTCTTTTCGAAAGAGTCGGTCCTCAAGGGTTCATTCGACAAATATGCAGACTCTGCCAGGGGGAAGAAAGGCACGGCCGAGGTCGACGATGCGTTCCTGAAAGAGATTGAATCGTGGCGTGAGCTTCTGGCAAAGAACATCGCACTCCGCAACCCGAAACTCTCGCAGCCAGAGCTCAACTTCGCTGTGCAGCGTACCATTGACCGTATCATTTTTCTGCGCATTTGCGAGGACCGGGGAATCGAGCCCTACGGCCGACTCCAGTCGCTTGTCAACGGAGAGCACATCTATCGGCGACTGTACGAACAGTTCTACCGGGCAGATGAGAAATACAATTCCGGACTTTTCCATTTCGAGGCGGAGAAAGGGCGGCCGGAGCTACTGGATGAGCTGACCCCCCACCTGCACATCGACGACAAGCCTCTCAAAGAGATTCTCGCGAACCTGTACTATCCCGATTCTCCGTACGAATTCTCCGTTCTTCCCGCAGACATACTCGGCCAGGTGTACGAGCAGTTTCTCGGCAAGGTCATACGGCTTACCGCAGGACACCAGGCAAAGGTCGAAGAGAAGCCGGAAGTGAAGAAGGCCGGCGGTGTCTACTATACACCGACATACATTGTCGATTACATCGTCAAGAACACCGTCGGCAGACTCTTGGACCCCGAGCCCCCTCTCCTCGTGGGAGAGGGTGAGGTCGGCAAACGCAAAGCCGCGAAGCCCATCACCGGAGTTGGCAAGCTCATCGAACCCGAGCCCTCTCCCCCTTCACAAGGGGGAGACAAAGAGGCGGTCAGCAGCAAGCAACTCGCAAAGCCCTTGACACCAAAAGAAGCATCCAAGCTCCGCATACTCGATCCCGCGTGCGGCTCAGGCTCGTTCCTCATCGGGGCGTATCAATATCTTCTCAACTGGCACCGTGATTGGTACGAGAAGGACGGAGCGGAGAAACACGCAACCGGCAAGACCGCAGAGATCTTTCGCGGGCCAGGCGGAGAGTGGCGGCTCACGACAGCCGAGCGCAAGCGCATACTTCTCAACAACATTTATGGCGTTGACATCGATTCGCAAGCTGTGGAGGTAACAAAACTCTCCCTCCTCCTGAAGGTGCTTGAAGGCGAGAACGAGCAGACAATTAGCCAGCAGCTGAAGATGTTCCATGAGCGTGCACTCCCCGACCTCGGCAGCAACATCAAGTGCGGTAATTCGCTCATCGGTCCCGATTTCTACGAAGGCAAACAATTGTCGTTGCTCGATGACGAAGAAAAAAACCGGATAAATGTGTTCGACTGGAAGAGCGAGTTCAAGGAGATCATGGATGCGGGTGGGTTTGATGCGGTGATTGGGAATCCGCCGTACGGCGTACCGTTCTCGCCACAAGAGTTAGGCTACCTGAGCGTGAAATACAAGAAAGCCGCGAAATTCCCAGACAGCTACTGTTACTTCATTATTAAATCAGTTGATATCCTACGTTTAAAAGGCGCGGTCTCGATGATCGTGCCCAACACCTTCTGTGATTTGGAAAATTGCGACGATTTTCGCAAATGGCTCTTGACAGAATGCATGCTTGGAGAAATATGGCAAACCGGCTGGGCTTTCAAATCGGCGATAGTCGATACGTTGGTATTTCGAATCACGAGGCAGACGGCTCGTGGAGCCTTAGAAGTCACAATAAAAATCGGAAACAGGAGCTACAAAAGGCTCTTGCAGGAATTTACCGAAAACGATCTCGCAAAGATAGACTATCGCAACACTCCTGACAATCAAATCATATTACGAAAAGTCACGAAGGACAGCATTCAGTGTGGTTCGCTCTGCACCATAAAAGCTGGTGTAAAAATGTATGAGAAGGGGAAGGGAATTCCCCCGCAAAGCGACAAGACCTTACAGGAGAGGCCCTATTCAAAGAAGGGCAAACAGCCGAAGGGCTGGAAGCCTCTATATAGAGGCGAGCATGTATCGCGGTATGCCTTGAGCACCACTGATGAATTCGTAGAGTATGGACCATGGCTTGCGGCTCCTCGCAGCGTCGAATTGTTCGCGGGCCAAAAGATACTGATGAGAAGAACTGACGACAAGCTCCGAGCATGCCTCGAGTCCGATTCCGCAATTTGCGTCAACTCATGCCATGTGATACGACTGAAAGAGGGTTCGCCCGGTTCGTATTCACCTCATTATCTGCTCGGAATTTTCAACTGCAGATTATTGCAGCGCATCTTCGAACTGCAAAACCCTCAAATGGTTCAGAAGGTTTTCGCGGAAATAAAGGTGATTTATGTTGAGAGGCTACCTATCCGTGCAATCGACTTCTCCAATCCGTCCGACAAATCCCGTCACGACAAGATGGTGCAGTTGGTTGAGCAAATGCTCTCGTTGCACAAGCAGCTTCCCGCGGCGAAGACGGAGCAAGAGAAGACTGTGATACAGCGGCAGATCGAAGCAACGGATAAACAGATTGATGCATTGGTTTACGAGTTGCATGATCTAACAAAAGAAGAGATCGCCATCGTCGAAGGATAACCGCGCTCTATCCCCTCCCATTGACCCCCTCCTGCCTTCCCCTGTGAGGGGGAGTGTCTGCTTCGTCGACACCTGCCTTGCTCTGTAAAAAATCGGAACCACCACCAGTCCTCCAGCGAATTCTGCATTGCAGTTGAAGACAATTCTCCCGTCCTTGAACGGCATTCGAAACTCACTTGAAGGATGGAGAGGCAACGATAGATGGTTGGGAGTAATTTTGGGGGTGGCAAGCACATCGTTGCATCCTTCCTTCTCGTCGTATTGACCCTCCTCGTTGCCAGCGAAAGCAGCGCTCAGGTTCCCCTTCGCCAGAAGATCGGCCAGATGGTGATGGTCACCATGACAGGCGACTCTCTTGACGGGAAAGCTTCACCCAGCGTCGACACCATGAAATCTGATCTCGCCAACGGCTTCGTCGGCGGGGTCATCATGTTCACCTGGAGCAACAACCTCAGGAATCCGCAGCAAATTGCCCATCTCACCAAGAAACTCCAGGAACAATCCTCTACTCCGCTTTTCATTTGCATCGACGAAGAAGGAGGGCAGGTCGCCCGACTGAGCGCCGCAAATGGATTTGCCAATACCCCATCAGAGTTCCAGCTGGGAAGCGCAAACAACGAGTCGAACACCAGGGCAACGGCGTCAACCATGGCCGGGTGGTTTATGCAAACCGGACTCAACCTCAACCTGGCACCCGTCGTTGACGTCAATGTCAATCCCAATAGTCCGGCGATCGGAGCACTCGGTCGCAGTTTCTCGTCGAATCCCGACATCGTCGCTGCCAATGCATCCTGGTTCATCGATGAGTTTCACAAGAAGAACATCCTTACAACATTGAAGCACTTCCCAGGTCATGGCAGCGCTGCGACGGACTCGCATCTTGGACTCGTCGACATCACCTATACGTGGTCGGACAAAGAGCTCACTCCGTATCGACAGCTTCTGAGCGCAGGAAAAGTTGACGCGATCATGACTGCGCATGTGTTCAATGCCAAACTCGATAGCCTCTATCCGGCCACTCTCTCGCAGAAAATCCTCACAGGGATCTTGAGGAATCAGCTTGGTTACAATGGCGTTGTTGTAAGCGATGACATGAGTATGCAAGCCATTGTCTCATACTACGGGTTTGATGATGCAGTCACACTTGCCGTGAATGCCGGCCTCGATATCCTTCTCTATACCAGCAACCTGCACGACGCCAGTTCTTCTCGGGCAAGACACGTCGTTGACCTCATCGAAAGAAAAGTCAAGGACGGGACGATCGACGCGAAGAGGATCGATGATTCCTACAACAGGGTCATGGCACTCAAGCGCCGCTCTATCGCCAGCGGAGTGGAGTTTGCGCTCTCGGCAGTGCCCGATCACTTCATTCTGAGAAACTATCCAAACCCATTCAATCCCTCCACAACGATTGCCATTCAGATCCCGCAGCGAGAGCACGTCAGTCTGAAGATCTTTGACCTGCTAGGCAGGGAGATTGTCACCCTCCTGGATGACAATGCCCCCGCTGGAACCAGGCTCGTCACGTGGAATGCGTCAAATCTCGCCTCTGGGATCTATATCGCACAGCTGAGAACCAGCCGGGAGATTCACAACCTCAAGATGGTGCTATTGAAGTAGAACCTATCTCAAAAACACACTAGGGAAAGAAAATAGTCTCACGCAAAGTCCCGCTCTGCAACGAGTCATTGCGAACGCTTTCTGCGAAGCAATCTGTCGATAGATTGTCCCGCTTCTGGATTCCGCTTATGAGCGGGATTCAGAGAGCGGAACTTCGTCGCTTCGCTCCTCGCAAAGACTGGAAGCTAGTTGTCACTGCACCAAATATGTCTCTGCGCCCTTGGCGCCTATGCCCCGAAGGGGGTCACTTCGAAACGTGACATTTTTGAGATGACTTCTTGTATGTTGCTGTTGCGCACTTGCCTTTTTTTTCGTACCGTTTCGGGAGCGATCGGTTCTCCAACACCCACCATCCGTCGCTTCGAATTCCATTCCGTCAATCTCTCTTCGTCAGGAGTCCGTCATGGCCCGCTCGTTCGCAATTCTGTTTCTTACAATATTGAGCTGCAACCTCTTTGCTGAATCCCCGAGGGGATACTATCGATTCCCGGCACTCTCAGCCGACAAGATCATCTTCACTGCCGAAGGTGATCTTTGGAACGTTGAAATGCGCGGAGGAATCGCTCAACGACTGACTTCTCACCTGGGAACAGAATCAAACGCTTCCGTTTCTCCGGATGGAGTGCTTATCGCGTTCTCTGCACAATACGAAGGACCAACCGAAGTCTACACAATGCCCATTGATGGCGGCATACCAACACGACGAACGTACGACGGCGAGACAGCGACGGTGATCGGATGGACGCTCGATGGGAGGATCATTTATCAAACTTCCCACTTCTCGACGCTCCCGAACCGACAGCTTCTGACCATCGATCTCAAAGGCGGACATGCCGACGTGCTTCCGCTCAGCCAGGCAAGCGACGGAAGCTTCGATGAAAAGGGAACGACATTGTATTTCACCCGCCTCCCCTTTCAGGGCAGCCATACGAAACGCTACAAAGGTGGAACTGCTCAGAACCTCTGGAAATACGAGCTTGGGAAACCCGAAGCCTTGCCACTCACAGCAGACTTTCCCGGCACGAGCAAGACTCCGATGTTCTGGCATCAGCGCGTTTACTTCGCGAGCGATCGAGACGGTACAATGAACATTTGGTCGATGAATGATGACGGAAAAGACCTGAAGCAACTTACATTCCACAAAGGTTGGGATGTGAAGTCGCCTTCACTCCGGAATGGCAAGATTGTCTATCAGGTGGGTGCGGACATTTTTCTTTTTGATGTTGCCGCGAACGTCGAGAATCTCGTCTCCATTTCCCTTGCGTCCGATTTCGACCAGGAGCGAGAGAAGTGGGTAAAGAAACCCATGGAGTATCTGACCGCAAGCAATCTCTCTCCGAACGGCGACAGGATTGCTCTCACGGCACGCGGACAAGTGTTCGTCGCTCCAGCCCAGCAAGGAAGACTTGTGCAAGCCACGAAAAAGGGGACTGTCCGTTTTCGAAATGCCAGGTTCATGCCCGACGGCAAGTCGCTTCTCATGCTCTCTGACGAATCAGGCGAGCTTGAATTCTGGAAGGTACCCGCCAACGGCGTCGGAGATCCGGAACAACTCACGAGGGACGGAAAGGTGTCTCGATCAGAGGGCGCCCCCTCTCCGAATGGAACAATGTTTGCATTCGACGACAAGAATGGGAAACTGTGGATCTACAATATCGAGGAGAAGATGATGATCGAGGTCACGACCTCGACAATTGCTGGAGGAATCGTCGGTTTCAGCTGGTCGCCGGACAGCAAGTGGCTCGCGTTCGTCGCATCGGCTGATAACAACAACCAGCAGATCAAACTCTATCATGTCACTGATGGAAACACCATTGTCCTTACGCGGGACAGAGTCGAAAGCTACAGTCCGACATGGAGCGAGGACGGAAAGTGGCTCTATTTCCTTTCGGATCGTTTCTTTCAATCCCTGGTCGGCAGCCCCTGGGGGGCCAGACAGCCTGAGCCATATTACGACAAGACCACGAAGATCTATCACGTTTCGTTGAAGAAAGACGGACGTTCGCCCTTCCTCCCCACAGATGAACTGGCAGCGATTCAACAAGAGAAGGACAAGGAGAAGGAGAAGGACAAAGAGAAAGACAAGAAGAAGGAGTCCGACGATCAGAAGAAGGAAAAGAGTGTGGATGTCGTCATCGATCTCGAAGGGCTCCAGGACAGGATCTGGGAAGTTCCCATCTCCGCCGGCAACTATGGCAGCTTGACGATGAACGAGAAGAACCTCTTCTGGCAGGAATCGGACCCTTCGCAGAACTTCAAGACAAAGCTCGTAGCACTGGAGATTAAGAACAAGGACATCGCATCAAAAACGCTGGTTGAAGATATCGGCGGCTACGAACTCTCGCGTGATGGTAAGAAACTCTTCGTTCAAAAGAGCGGCGATCTGTTCGTGATCGACGCCTCGTCGACGCCACCAACGGAAATGTCCAAGAGCAAAGTCAACCTGGACAACTGGACGATGACGGTCAATCCACGGGATGAATGGCGACTCATGCTTCGTGAAGCCTGGCGACTCGAGCGCGACTACTTTTACGACACGAAACTCCACGGTATTGACTACAACGGGCTTCTGGCAAAACATCTTCCGCTCGTTGACCGTGTGACTGACCGCGACGAACTGAACGACCTCATCTCAAGCCTTGTCGGTGAGCTTGCAGCGCTTCACACATATGTTTTTGGAGGTGATCGACGAACAACGCTCGATCAGGTATCCCTTGCCTCATTCGGCGCGCTCCTCACCCGAGACGAGACGAACGGAGGATACAGAATCCAGCATATCTACAAGGGCGATCCGGATTATCCGGAAGTTTCGTCCCCCCTCATCAGGAACAGCCTCGACATTCACGAGGGAGATGTCATCAAAGCGATCAATGGTGTACCAACCCTTTCCGTTGCATCACCGTATCTTCTTCTTCGCAATCAGCTGAATCAGCAGGTGCTCTTGAAGCTCAAGTCTGCCAGTACGGCCAAAGAGTTCGACGCCATCGTGAAACCGATTTCACAAAACGAGGAATTCAATCTCCGGTACACTGAGTGGGAGTATACGCGGCGACTGCTTGTCGATGAAACCAGCAAGGGGGACATCGGTTACGTTCATCTGCGTGCGATGGGAGGTGGCAACTATACGGAATGGGCCAAGAACTTCTACCCCATCTTCAATCGGAAAGGGCTGATCATTGACGTCCGCCACAATAGCGGTGGTAACATTGACAGCTGGATACTGGAGAAACTGCTGCGAAAGGCCTGGTTCTATTGGAAGAACCGCCAAAATCAGCCGACGTGGAACATGCAGTACGCATTCCGGGGACATCTGGTGGTACTCTGCGACGAACGGACAGCCTCTGACGGCGAAGCCTTCACAGAGGGGTTCCGAAGACTCGGCCTTGGGAAGGTCATCGGCACGCGGACATGGGGAGGCGAGATCTGGCTTTCAACCCGGCCATGGTTGCAGGACAAAGGATTTGCGTCTGCAGCGGAAATGGGAGTCTATGGCCCTGAGGGAGAGTGGCTGATTGAGGGACATGGTGTCGATCCGGACATCGTCGTGGATAACCTCCCGAAAGCGACCTTTGATGGTAACGATGTTCAGCTCGCAGCTGCGATCAAATATCTGCAGGAGCAAATCAAGCTGCACCCGATTGAAGTCCCTCCTGCGCCGCGATTCCCGAACAAGGCATTTGACTACGACAAGAAATGACCTGAAAGTCCGATGTGACCGTCACCTACCTGCGAACTCTGCGTAAGGTGACGGTCATCTTACTCCGCGATTCGGCACGCTCAGCACACCCTTCGTCTTCGCTCGCAAACAACCCTCGCTTCGCTCAGGGTGTGACACGTCTTTTTGTGGGATGGTGGACCAAACAAAACCGTGACACATCCTGAGCGCCTGCCCGCCCGCCGACGTCCCGAGGACTTAGGCGGGCCCGCCAAAGCGGAGCGCAGGCGGGGAGGGAGCGCTTTTTGCGACCGGAGTCGAACCCTTCGACACCTCTTAGATAATACTTCGAAGTCGCTCAGGGTTCGACCCCGAGTGTAGTCGAGGGATCGAAGGATGAACCAAGCCGGCCTTCATGTCTACGGATATCCTAAATCGGTTACGGCCCGAATGGAGCGACGCTCGGCCGTAATGGTACCGCTTCTAGCCTCACTATTATCGACTCTTCTTTGAACCCATCAGACGATGCCTTCAGATCGAGCGTTCCAGCCTCCTTTATCGACTGGACAATGACCTGGCATTTTCCATTGAACAATCGCCGCCGGTATTGGCCGACAAGATACTTGTCAGGTTCGTGACTGCTTGGGTCACCGTTGCCAACGCCGATGATCTTGCCCATTCCCTTGAGGTCGAACCGGATGAGATTGTCCGCGACCGGCACTTCTCTTCCTTTGTCGTCAAGCGCTGTAACGGTCACAACAGTGACATCCTCCCCATCGGCTTGAATGAGAGTGCGATCCGCTACCATCTTGATCCTCACGGGTTGCCCCGTCGTTTCAACTTTTCTCACCATCTGTTTACCGTTTCGCATCCCGCGAGCTTCAAGAATTCCGGGCTGGTAGGGAACCTTCCATTCAAGGTGAGAATTGAGCTCCATCGTTTTCTTCCCGAGGCTCTTGCCATTCAGGAAGAGTTCCACGCTTTCGCAATTGCTCTGGCACCACACATCGATCATCTGCCCTTCTTTCCCTCGCCAGTTCCAGTGCGGTGCAATGTGAAGAACATCCTTGTCAGACCACCACGACTGGTAATAGAAGAAGTTGTTCTTCGGAAAACCGCACACGTCCATGATACCAAAATGCGAGTTGATGCAAGGCCAGCTGTAGGGAGTCGGCTCGCCGCGATAGTCGAAGCCGGTCCACACAAATGCTCCTGCAAGCCATTCCCTTGCGGCATAAAATTTCCACCATTTTTCCGCGGTCGCCCCCCAACCCGGCGGGTAGAGATCGTAGTCGCACATGTACCCTCGTGCCGTGTCATTCGCGTAGATCCCTCTCGTGCACAACGTACTCGCCTCTTCGCTCCCCAGCAGAATCTGCTCGGGATGTTCCTTCCGGTACTTGTCGATATCACTTATGCTCATATAGTTGAAGCCGCGTATCGGCAGTATGCCGTTGATGCCGTTGAACATGTTGCCATTGTTTGCAGCGTAGGTGTACAGACGCGTCGGATCGAGTTGTTTCAGCCGCACGATCAACGATTGTGCGATCCGCTTGCCAATGTCTGTATTCTGAATGACCCATTCTTCGTTTCCCAGCGACCATAGGATGACCGACGGATGATTCCTGTCGCGGAGAACGAGCCTCTCGAATTGACCGATCAATTCCGGTGTACTTCCCATCAAACGGTTTTCGTCCAACACCAGCATACCGAGCTTATCGCACGCCTCGAGCAGCTCGTTCGTCGGTGGATTGTGACTCGTTCTGTACGCATTGCTTCCCATTTCCTTTAATCGCTCTATCCTGTAATACTGGAGTCGGTCAGGAAGAGCTGAACCGACACCCGCATGGTCCTGATGGTTGCACACACCCTTGATTTCCACCCGCTTGTCGTTGAGGAAAAGCCCCTTGTCTTTGTCGAAGTGGACGGTCCGGATGCCGAAGGCGGTTCTCACGCTGTCGACCGTCACACCGTGTGATCGGACAACGGAGACGAGCGTGTACAAGTGAGGTTGCTCGATTGACCAGAGGAGGGGATTATTCACAGCCAGTTCACCGCGAACTGTCGTTCGCTCATTCGCCGGAACGGCAGTCTCTTTTGACGAAGACGCAGCAATTGTTCCGCGCTCGTCAATGACAAACGAAGACAGAGTACATGGAGTGCCCGTTTCAGATGTGTTGATCACATCTGTTTCAGAGTACACCTGAGCCACATTCTTCGAGACAGCGGTGTGAACGAAGATTCCATAATCCGGGATGTGTACGGGATCTGTCTTGATCAACCAGGTGTGGCGGTAAATGCCAGCCCCTTCGTAGAACCATCCTTCATATTGGCTGACATCGACTCTTACAACGATGACGTTCTTCTGACCATATTGCAGATAATCTGTGATGTCATAGCTGAACTCCGAATAGCCGCTGAGGTTGTTCCCGAGGTAATGTCCGTTAAACCAGACGATGCAATCACGGAATACCCCATCGAATTTCACCTCCAGCCGGCGTCCTTCGTCCTCCTTCGGAACGAAGAAGGCACGCCGGTACCAGCCGACGGTGGACTTCGCAAATTGCCGGCCAATTGGCTTGTAACCATGGCTTTTGACATCTTCGTCTTTCACGTTTACGAAATCCAGTTCCACCGCCCAGTCATGCGGCACATCAAGAGTACGCCACGTGCTGTCGTTGAAGTTGGGGTGAATTGCGCCGGCGGTCTCTCCCGCTTTCGCGAAGGTCGCTTGCACGCCGTACTCAAAATCATTTTTGGGATCGGAGGCATCACCGAGATGAAATTTCCAACCAGAATCGAGGAGGAGTTTTTCTCTGACGGCGTGAGGAGGGTTCAGTCCTAGTACGTCGGATGCACTTCTATTTTGAGTGAGGGAGAGTGAGGTCGAGAGAAGGCACAAGCTCATCAGGATTGCCATATGACGCAAGATACTTCCGGTTTTCGTAGCCATGGCACGTTCGCCTTTCCACAGAGTATTTACGGAAAACCTCCTATTACCGGATCCTACACAATACGCTCAAGTTCTCCTTCGCCCATATAGATAAGCGTGACGCCGATCTCTTTTGCGTACGCCGTTATTCTTTCGTCCTTGTAGAATTCCATGTAGTAGATGACCTTGATACCGCAGTTGACGACAAGCTTGAAGCACGCAAGACACGGAGAGGCGGTGACATAGAGCTCGGAATCGTTGATGGCAACGCCATTCTTCGCCGCCTGAGCTACGGCGTTCGCTTCGGCATGAACCGTTCTCACGCAGTGACCGTTATCGATATCATGGCCCACGTCGTCGCAGTGTGCTGCTCCCCGCAGACTGCCGTTGTATCCGGTCGAGAGGATCGTCCGGTCCCTCACAATAACCGCACCGATGTGTTTTCGATCGCAGGTGCTGCGAGTGGCCACCTGTTCAGCGATTTTCATGAAGTACTCATGCCATTCTATTCGTTTGTCATCCATGGAGGTGCCTCTCTGTGCGGCAAGATTGTTGCAGGTAAGAACCCCGACTTCTCATATTGACCCTGTCGTAGAAGTCGGGATTCTACACTTAGCAGGATTGATTCGACCTGCCAATGATATTCAAACAATGGACTGAAAGCAAGGAGCGTGCTGTGTGTGGTTGATCGGCAATTAGTCATTTCGTGAAGAGAGGATGGAGCCCAGGTTGGTTTCGGAGTTCTATTTACGCCTTAAGTGTCACGCTCACACCCCAGAAGACATCACCACGAGGACCAGCGTTGGCACAACTGAGAAAAGACTCCGGTGAGGAACTTGACTTTCTCAGCTGAGAACTCTAGATTTGCATTGTCGTTTCAAACAGGGAGAGTACCTACCTACATTTTGCCACGCTGTTAGTTCGCTTCACGTTTTCATAGAAGGCATTTATCTCACTTCTGGAGGCATCGCTCCGTTCTTGCTAACGCTTTGGCACTTTTGCGACCAAACGCCATTTCATTCCACTCAATGAGCAAGGGAGCGCTTATGACCATCATCACCTGTCCGACCTTTGCCGGGACACAGAATAGCATGCGTCGTGCCGTTGTTGTTTCGTTTGCGACTTTCATCGTGGTATTCGGGAGCCTCGCTCAAGATCACGCGACGGTCTGGGGTGTCGTGTCCGACGCTGCAACAAACCAGCCCATCTCTCAAGTCAATATTACGCTTCAGAATCAGAAGAGCGGAACGTCCACGGACTCTTTGGGGAAGTATGTATTGCATGTCACGCCAGGTGTTCAATCGATCAGATTCAGTCACATCGGCTATCGGGTGGGGCTATCCACCGTTACGATTGACGTCGGAGAATCTCTACGCGTTGACATGACTCTCAACGCGACATCCATACCGCTCGACGAGGTGACGGTGATTGCGGATTCGCTTCCCGTCTCGCGAATACGGTCGCTCGGCGCAATCGTCTTCTCACCGATCAAGTTGCAGAATATTTCCGGAGCATTTGGAGACATTGGCAAATCGCTCCAGATCATGCCGGGAGTGACCTCAAACAATGAGATGTCAAGCCAGTTTAACGTTCGCGGCGGAACGATGTTTGAAAACCTTCTTCTTCTGAATGGAATAGAACTGATCGAGCCCTATCATTTGAAGGAATCCCCGAATACCAGTCTCGGTATCTTTAATGTGTCACTTCTCAATCGTGCGCTTTTCGTCCCGGGGGGATTTACTGCGCGCTACGGTGATCGGCTGTCGGCCGTTGTCGATCTGGAGCAGCGCGAAGGAAGAATAGACAGGTTTGGAGCGCTATTGGATCTTTCGCTTTCCGACGTCATGGCCGTTGTAGAAGGACCGATTGCCAAGAACGGCAGCGCCCTCTTGAGTTTCCGTTCGTCATACAGCGACTTCGTTGCGAGGTACTTGACTGATCAGAACCAACGATGGCCAACGTTTTATGATTTCAACGGATCTGTCGCCCTGGAACCCTGGAAAGGCCATCGCCTTGCGGTGCAGATTCTCCATTCGCTAGATCAAACACACGGTCTCTCCGAAGGAGAATACAGCACTACGCTGATCGGCATCCATGGCGCATCGAGCATCAATCCCTTTCTGATGGTTCACAGTTCGCTCTCCTTCTCCCGGCAATATGAAGACCTCCGTCGAAGCGCAAGTATCGTGATGAATGATGCAGTGAATTGGTCGAGAGATAGTGCGCGAATCGTTCTCGCCGAAGCAAAAGTCCATCTCGATGCGAAGTTAAGCGATGCCTATTCTCTTGCCACCGGTTTCCGGGTTCAAAGCTGCAACTATGACGGTATCCGAAACGAGTCTCTGCGTATCGATAGCATCGATCAGTTCCTTAAGGGATCTCTCGACAAAGCGGTGATCAAGACCGCATTGTACGCTGAGAACATCGTGCAACTGACACGGGACCTTCTCGTCAATGCAGGATTGCGTTGCGATGTCTTCTCATTGACCCATGAGGTCAAGATGGCGCCGAGGATCCTCGTGTCGTATCAAGCAGGCGAACGAACGTTTCTCAAAGCCGCGTCCGGGCTTTACTACCAAACCCCAACGTATTATCAACTGCTTGCTGCCAATCAGGCCGGCGAACAGCCTCAGCGGATGCAGCGAGCCATTCACTACCTGATCGGCGTCGAAAGGACACTTGAGAAGGGCATGCGAGTGCACGCGGAGATTTACTTCAAGCAACTCGATGCATTGATTTCCTATGCCCGGTTGCGAAGCGGAGATTTTGTCTATTCGCCACGCAACGACTCACGCGGTGAGATCAAGGGGGTTGACTTGGAAGCGTTGTTTAGTGACGATCGAGTGACCGGGTGGTTGAGTGTCTCGTGGATGGACGCAAAAGAAGTGAAGGACGGTCCGGGAGAGAAATGGCATCTTCGACCGACCAGTCAACGCTTGACTCTCAACTTCGTATTCGAGCCCCGACTTGCGGAGAACTGGGTGCTGAGTCTCAGGTCATTGTATGGTACCGGGTTTGCTTATGCAAATGATTTGCCCGGAACAAAGTATTACCAAATAAACCATTACCCCGACTACAAGCGAATCGATTTACGCTTGAATTATTCTTTCGAGGCTGGGCGAGTGCGGTCGACCACCTTTGTTGAAATCACAAACCTGTTTTCAATGCGAAACGTGCTCTCATTCCAGGGTACGCTCAACGACCCGACAACGCCAGACTACACACTGCTCCTCCCGATGATTATCAATGTCGGGATGAAGTTCGAGTACTGAGCCACGAATAAGAGATGTCCCTTCCATTTGTGGCATTAGACGCGTATCTTAGACACCGTTGTTTCACTGAACCAAGCCCTCATCAGACCTGAAGCAGAACTATGGGAAGAATATTCGAGAAACGTAAACACAAGATGTTTGCGAGATTCGACCGTATGTCGAAGGCATTCAACCGGATCGGGAGAGAAATTGAAATTGCCGTGAAGGCTGGCACGGCCGACCCGAAACTGAACCCGCGACTGCGCATGGCAATTCAGAATGCGCGTAGCGTCAATATGCCGAAAGACCGCATTGAAGCGGCGATCAAGCGGGCATCGTCCAAGGAGACTGCGGGATACCAGGAAGTATTCTATGAAGGGTACGGGCCGCACGGAATCGCCATCCTCGTAGAGTGCGCTACCGATAACCCCACCAGGACCGTTGCAAACATCCGCGTCGCCTTCTCCCGCCATCAAGGGACCCTCGGATCGAGCGGCTCCATCGCTTTCATGTTCGAGCGCAAAGGCGTCTTCCGGGTTGCCACCGCGAAGATCCCAAACCTCGACGAGTTTGAGCTGGAGATGATCGATCACGGACTGGAAGATCTCGTTCACCAGGAAGGGGACGTATTCATCTACACATCGTTCCAGGACTTTGGGAAGATGGCGAAAGCGCTGGAAGAGAAAGGTGTCGATGTGACCACAACGGAGCTCCAGTACGTTCCGACATCTACGAAGGAACTCTCCGAGGCTGAGGCAAAAGAAGTTCAGGAACTGATCGACAAGATCGAGGAAGACGACGACGTGCAATCAGTGTTTACATCAATGGGGTAACCACGTCAAACTCGAAACTGAAAGTCCGAAACGACAAGGAAAAGTCAAAAACAAAGTTCAAATCGAAGTGCTTTGGCAAAGAGTAACTTCGCAATTCGATTGACCGACTTTTCGTCATCGACCTAATCCTCCTCAAAATCTCCTATATTCTGCCGGACATTCTCAGGAACTCGAATGGATCAGACAGAATCGCCCCACCCATACGATCTGGAAGACCGGACCCTTCGATTCGCAAAAGCTGTGTTCGCATTCGTGCGCACACTTCCACCTTCCGTCGCAAACATTGAAGTTTCGAAACAACTGGTTCGATCCGCGGGTTCAGTTGGCGCCAACTACATCGAAGCCACTGAATCACTCGGAAAGAAAGACTTCTTAATGAAAGTGAAAATTTCCAGACGAGAAGCAAAGGAAAGCCGGTATTGGCTTGAGCTGGTGCACAGCGGACCAGATGAAGCGAGCGCGCAAGAAAGGCTCATCAATGAATCCGTCCAGTTGATGAAAATCTTCGGAGCAATTATCAGAAACCGGCAATCCTAGCTCTTGGTTTTTGAAATTTTGAGCTTCCTTTTGTTTTTCGATCTTCGGATTTGATTTTTCGCAGTGTGGATTGATTGGGAGCAACAAAAAAAAGCCCCACACTTGTGAGGCCCTTTGTCCTACCAGACCAGCCGCCGATGTGAACCGACGACTGCAAGATTCTTACGCCAAAACCTTCTCAGGTTCCCCCTTCAATAGTTTCAGTCCGTACTCATATCCCTTCTCAAAGGCGGCGAAGTTAAGTTCTTCCGTCCCTTTGGGGACAGAGACCTTCACGGCATTCCGTGCAGCTTCGCGGCCCACGATGTTGGTGATCGCCGTCGCGAAACCGAGCATCACAATGTTCAGCACAAGCCGTTTTCCAAGTTCCTCTGCGAAGCGGGTCGCCGGAATCGAATAGTGCTTGACGTCGCTCCGAAGATTGTGCGTCGCAACCAGATCCTCTTCGGTGAGGAGCATCCCGCCCGGCGCAAGCTCGGGAGAGAATTTCGAGTACGCTTCCTGCGACATCAAAACCATCACATTCGGCGCCACGATGTACGGATAGGTGATCGGCTCATCCGAGATGATCAACTGTGCACTCGTTGCACTACCACGCGCCTCAGGCCCAAATGCCTGAATCATGGTCGCATTTTTGTTATCGAAGATGGAAGCCGCTCTTCCAAGAATATATCCGCTGAGAATGACTCCCTGACCTCCAAAACCTCCAATTTTAATCTCGGTCCTAGGCATGGAATACCTTCCTCATTTCTTCAGAGGGAACGTATCGGTCCCCGAATTTCTTCTGATAATGTTGGTTCATCGCTTGCAGATAGGTCGGTCGTTCTTTGTCGACGAACTTGCCAACGACGATGTCGCCCTGGAACTCGAGCGCTACAGTCTTCGTATCGGCTCCGTTCTTGATCTGGCTGTGGTCACGATAAAACTCCATCTGGTCGAGGCCATCTCCAAGTTTGTTGCGGCGGCTGTAGAGCGTCGGGCACGGGGCCAGGATCTCGATGAACGAAAAGCCCTTCTTCGCCAACGCCTCCTTGATGGATTTCGTCAGATGTCTGACGTGATGGGCTGTCCATCGTGCCACATAAACGGCTCCGCATGACTCCGCAAGAAACGGCAAATTGAAAGTCTCCTCGAAGTTGCCATGCGGCGTGGTGGATGCTGTTGCTCCGACGGGCGTTGTCGGTGCCACCTGTCCACCTGTCATTCCATAAATCATATTATTGATCAGGATGACCGTGATATCCATGTTGCGACGCGCAGCGTGGATGAAGTGATTGCCGCCGATCGCTGTGAGATCACCGTCGCCGCTGTAGACCACGACCTTCAACTCTGGATTGGCCAGCTTGAGACCTGTGGCAAAGGGTATCGCCCGACCGTGCGTTGTGTGAAAGGAATCCAGGTTCATATAGCCCGCCACACGTCCCGTGCAGCCAATCCCAGAAACCATCGCTACCTTGTCGAGATCCAGTCCGCTGGTCTGTAGAGCGCGCACGAAACAGTTCACCGTTGTGCCGATCCCGCAGCCCGGACACCAAATGTGCGGCATCCGATCCATCCGGAGGTACTCTTCAATCGGATTCGCCGGGATATTGGCTTCTATTTCATAAAGTTCTTCTGGCATGATCACTTCCCTCGAATAGATTTTTCAATTGCCGCCAGGATATCCTTCGGCTGATGAACTGTTCCGCCGGCGTGGGGAACGGAAACGATGTTACACTTCCCTGCTGCGCAGCGCTCGACTTCATACACCATCTGGCCCATGTTCAATTCGGGCACGACAATCGACTTCACACGCCCGGCCAGCTCTCTGATGCGTTTCTCGGGAAACGGCCAGCACACAATAAGTCGGAGATGTCCAACCTTCAACCCTTTGGCCCTTGCCTGCTCGATCGCCGGAATGGCTGTTCGTGATGTGATCCCATACGTCACGACGACAATATCCGCCCCCTCGATGTTCTCTTCTTCGTACTTGATGATGTCGTCGGCATGCAGCCGAATTTTGTCCATCAGTCGTTGGACGAGTTTCCCCTGCGCACTGACGGACATGTTGGGATATCCCTTTTCGTCGTGAGTCAATCCCGTCACGTGAATCCGGTAGCCGTCGCCGGCTTTCACCATCATCGGAACAAGATCCCTCCCCGCTTCGAATGGGAGGTAATTCTCTTTCGGTCCTTCATACACTTTTCGATTGTGCACTTCAATCTTTTCCGCCGCTGGGATGACGACTCGTTCGATCATGTGACCGACACATTCGTCCATCATCATCATGACTGGAACACGATAGCGCTCGGAGAGGTTGAATGCGTGGATCGTGAGGTCAAAACATTCTTGCGGAGAGTTGGGTGCAATGGCGATGATCTGATAGTCCCCATGCGAACCCCAGCGCGCCTGCATCATGTCGCCCTGGGCGGGCATGGTCGGCAAGCCGGTGGACGGACCCGCACGCTGAACGTCAACGAACACACACGGAGTCTCGGTCATAGCAGCGAGTCCAATGTGTTCCATCATCAGCGAGAAGCCGGGACCGGACGTTACCGTCATTGCTTTCTTGCCGCCCCAGACTGCTCCCTGGATGGCGATGGATGATGCGATTTCATCTTCCATTTGAATGAAGACTCCACCGACGAACGGAAAGCGATCCGCAATTCGTTCGACAACTTCCGTCGATGGTGTGATGGGGTATCCGGCAACGAACCGACAGCCTGCTGCGATTGCTCCTTCGCTGCACGCGTGGTCACCATCGATGAAATGAGCTCCCGTGAGAACTCCAATTGGATCTGCGTGCACGATCAAGCCTCCTTGGTTTTCTTCTTCATGATGTAGCCATAGATTGCAAAATCAGGACAGACCATTCCGCAAATGTCGCATCCGGTGCATTGATCACGCTTCACCAGAATTGGTGTGTGGTAGCCTTTCGAATTATATTCGCTCGCGAGTTCCAGCACTTCGGGAGGGCAAAACTCAACGCAGAATCCGCAACCCTTGCATCGCTCTGCCGAGATGACAACACTCCCTTTTGCAGCTTTTTTTGTCTGTTCTGCTACTTCGGCCATATCTGCTTTCCCTTTTGGATTTTTGGGTCTTAAAAATGATACAATATGTATGCCGACCGAAATTCTGGCCGTTTCATGCATTTTGGCAAACAGAAGGAGGCTTGAAGTGTCGGAATTCCTATTTCTGGAAATGGGAATCCGAATCATAGGTTTGCCGGGGAATCAGAGGCACATTTGGAACGGTGTTCAGCAACTGCGCAGCATAGTCTCGCCACAAGGGCACAAAGACACCAAGCAAAGTATTTCAGATTTTCAATTCTCTATTTGTGTCCTCGTGTCTTCGCGGCACGTCATTAGAACTTGTACGTGTATTTGCTCCACAGCTCTTCCTGCAGCTGCCAGTACCGAGCTACCGCGTCATTGGCGATCTTTTGACTGTACTCTGTGAGAAGCCGCTTCACTTGTGCTGGATCTTTTTTGAACATGGCCAGCATTTTTGTTTCGAATTCAGGTTGACCGGTGAAGGCCTTTGCTTCAATCTCCCTCCATACATGCTCCACATTTTTCACCATATCCTGATATCGCAAATAGCACAGTTGCCCAACAGATCTGAATGCCCACCACGCACAATCCTTCCGGAATTTCGTTCGTCCGTCGACCATGTAACTCTTCGGCATGCTCTCGATGCCACAGTAAAATGGTGTATGCGGAGTCGTCACAGGATTGTCATATCCCAACCAAACGACGCCGCCAATCGGATCCGGCAGCCAGCTTCTCGATTGCGTGACATGCACGTATGTTGCTCGTGGACAAGCAATCGTCCGTTCACTCTTCACGTTGAACAACTGTTTGTAGTCATTGTTCATGAACGGATTCGCAACAGGACTCTTGACGACCTTGCCGCTCTTATCTTTCGCAACAACTCCGTTCGTCATGTCGAAATCAGTGTCCTGGTAGTAATCGCGAAACAGGTTGAGGATGTCGCTCACGGAAAGTTTTCTTTCGGCCTTGACGGAGAGCGGAAAGTTCTCCGCGTTCGGATCCAGTCTCAGAGACGGAGCGGCCATGCTTAGCACGCGCCATTCTCTCCGCCTCGAATACATGCCGTTCCTGTCCGCATACGCATAGCAGAATTCGAAAGGCTGATCACTCTCAGGCTTCCACCACCCCTTCTCTTGTGCGAGAGTGAAGACATTTGCTGATGCCATGAAGCTGTCGGGATCCTTCAGGTTGATCTGACGGATTCTGCTGGCGTTTGCCGAGACCCCGACGTGATCGTCAGGTATTCTCACGGCTGCCCACACGGCTCCCTTCTTTCCTTTGCCCGGCCCAAGAATTTCGAAATGCCACGTTTCCTTTGTATCGGCAAACGTGAAGCACTCCCCATAGTCGTTATACCCATACTGCTTAGTCAGTTCGTCGATGACTCTGATCGCTTCCCTTGCTGTGGTTGCCCTCTCCAACGCGAGCCGGTAGAGTTCGGGGCAATCAAGCATGCCCTCATCGCTCTTGAGTTCAATCCTACCTCCGAACGTCGTCTCTCCGATGGCGAGTTGATGTTCATTCATCACTGGATACGCTGAGTTGATGTAGGCATACGTTTCCGGAACCTGCGGTATCTCACCAACCGATATTGCGTCCGGGTCATTCGGCCCCTTGGTTTCCTTCGGACTCATGTAGACAGGCACCTTTTCCGCGGCCTTGTGTTTCATGTTTGGAACAACGTTCATCCACGTTCTGTCAGTTTGCGAATCGCACGAATGCGAGGTCATTGTAGACCCATCAATGGACGCAGCCTTTCCGACGATAATGCTTGTGCAGGCATCGAATTCAGCTTTGTTCCCCTGATCGCTTCGATTGATCGTCGTGCTGCTCAGGATGAAGCAGAGAATGAAAACGAAGAGAGACGCGGAAACGGAGAGAGTTCTTTTCATTGGTTTCTCGCATAACGTAAAACAGAGGTGTCGGGACTTTGGTCCTGACACTGCGACGCCTGATTTCGAGACATCGTCATATCAGCGTCAGGAGGTAACTCCTGACGCCACAGCGCTAATTCGTTGCCTTGGCCGCTAGGATCCACACCTTGGCGGTGAACCGCTGAGGCTGTCCCACAGACCATAGTTGTCATTTCGAAGGAGCCCCGCCTTTGGCGGGGTAGACTCCGCGACTGAGAAATCTGAATGAAACGAAAGATTTCTCCCTGCGGTCGAAATGACAATGA
Organism: Ignavibacteriales bacterium; assembly: GCA_026390585.1. GTDB lineage: Bacteria > Bacteroidota > Ignavibacteria > UBA10030 > UBA10030 > UBA9647. Next base: position 44,006 of record JAPLFP010000355.1, read on the forward strand.
CACTTTTGGACGACCTCGTAGGTTCTAATAACCCAGTTCTTCACCCACGAGGAAGATGTTCAGCCGATCTTTCACCCGATTCGATTCGATGATGGTGATCTGGCTGCACGCTCTTGCCGGAGGGTGACAGTTGTCGTCGTCGCAGAATCCTGTATGTGTGCACGGCGTATCGTACCCCAGGCGAATACAGTTCAAAGGAGCTGCGATATCCTTGATCCGTGAAAGGCCGTCTGCCAGCGTCGGAACGATCTTGTTTATCCCCACCATGAGAATGACCTTCTTCGGTCCAAAGATCAATCCTGCAACCCGATTTCCCCTGCCGTCCTCATTCACCAGCTTTCCATCGGCCGTAATTGCGTTAGAGCTTGACACGAGAACGTCGGCAGTCATGCCGCGGAGCATGATTCGCTCCACTTCATCACTGCTGATACCCAGGCGGTAGCGGTCGAGCAATTCAATGTTCATCGATCTCAATGCGGCCAGCAAACCCGATTGCATCACGGAAACAGAGCCGCCAAGAGCCACCGTCGCCTGCTGCGGTATCAACTTGCAGATCTCCACAATGGCCTCTGCGGCAGTACGATAGTAGCAGGCGTTCATGTCTCTTTTCTTGAGGTTCTCGATGACAAATTCGGCTTTTCTTTGATAGATGGCTTCCTTTGGTTTTGTGATGATCTCATTCAAATCCATCATGACTGTAGACATAACAACCTCCGGCAAAAGTGCGTCAGCGATATGTGTGAGATGACCTGGAAAGAATGTAACACCTTTTCCAGACATCCTCTCAATCAAAATGCGCTAGAATTCATCCCAAAAAGGATAAGAAAATCTGACGCTAAAACTCGCTGCTCGCAATAGACTATAGCAACGAGTCATTGCGAGCGTTCTTTGCGAAGCAATCTATACATGGACAGATTGCTTCGTCGTCCCGTCAGAAAGCAACGGGACTTCTCGCAATGACTTGGTTGTATGTATTGGTCTGCGCCTTTGCATTTCCGCCCTATGAATCCCGCCTATGAGCGGAATCCGAAAGTGGGACTTTGCGTGAGATTATTAGCTGAGACAGATTCATTTTTGAGGTGGTTTCTGAACACCAGGCATGAAATAAAAATGCGCCGAATGGTCTCAGCGCATTTCTTCAGGTGCAACAATATGTCATCAGTCAATTCATTGCCACAAATGCGAAATCAGGCTCGGACTCAGTGGTGCCCGCCGGATCCATGAACATGACCGTGGTCGAGCTCATCGGGCGTCGGTTCCCGAACGCCGACAACCTTCACCTCGAAATTCAGAGTCTTTCCGGCGAGTGGATGGTTTGCGTCGACGGTGACAGTATCCCCCTCGACTTTTGTGACGGTAACAATTTGTTCCCCCGTGCTGCTGTGGACGCCGAATTGCATTCCGGTTTGCACGTCGTCGACACCGCTGAACTGAGTCTTCGGGATTTCGATGATCTTCTCCTGATCCCACTCACCGTACGCATCGACCGGCGGCACGGAGACTTTCAATGTCTCACCAGCGCTCTTTCCCTCGAGCGACGCCTCGAGCCCGGGGATGATGTTTCCGATGCCATGAATGTAAGTCATCGGTTCCTGGCCTTCAGAGCTTTCGATCAGAGCACCGGATTCGTCTGTCAATATATACTCGATGGTGACGACTTTGTTTTTCTGAATTGTCATTGCAGTCTTTTGTGTTGGGAAAAAGTTGAACATGCAAGATAGAAAGAACCGTACAAACTGCAAGGAATTTCGGGGAGTGTTGCACCAAGCTGCGGCTTCAATAGGTGCTCACTCTATATTATGGGAGATCACTGGTGGATTACAGCGGTGGTGCGGAAGGATGAATCTGGAAATACCAAGGAAACTCTAAATCCGTAGTCAAATAAATCCTAAATTCCAAATTCGAAGTCTCAAAGAAATCTCAAACCCTAAATCCGAAATCTCAAAGAAATCCCAAACTTGAAATTGCAAACAAACACAAGACTCGAAAACCAAAGCAGGAACCCATTTGAGATTTGTCATTTAGGATTTCGTATTTCCTTTGTATTCCCTTGGGATTTCGATATTAGAGTTTCGGATTTTGCCCTTCACTCTTGTCAGTTCACGATTTCCACGATCCCACGTTTCGTTGGTGACACTCGGATGCGGACGCGAATCGAATCTCCGTCGCTGGCGACAATTTTCCCAACGCCAACAATCACACAGTCATCATCTTGTGCACTTTCGACGTAGTACCGTGCGTTTGGGTTTTCCCCCATCGCGGCTATTTGTCCGATCGTCACACCGTTGAAACTCTTGTTGCCTCCTCCTTGCGTCGCCGGTTTCCAGTAATACGTCAGCGCTTTTCCTGCGAAGGCGTGCAGGTCGGTCATGATCGCACTTCGGGTGTTTTCAACTGCGTTTGCTGAGAACATGGAAACGCCGACGAAGATCGCTACACCGACAAGAATCACAGCCAAAATAACGAGCAGGAGTTGTGTTTGTCCCATTGCTCTGCAATTTTATAAGGATCACACTTCCTTCTTGCTGTATAGCCGAGCCGAAATCTGAACGGAGACTGCCATGCTAGCAATTATGAAAACACCCGCAAGCAGTAGCCAATTCGACAACCCAAAATACAGTGTTTCGTGGTCAGAAAACGGGAGCAGGCAGTCGACAATTCGTGGCCAGGCTATTACCAGAATCAGATATCCGATCAAGATACGCCACAACGTGCCGTGGCGAACAATCAAAGGAATCACGACGGCAATTGTGAGGCTAAGTGCAAGCGCCCGAGCGATCAAGTTCTGCGCGAAACCATAATACAAATCGCCCAAGCGGACAGCGGTAAACGCAAGAGGTCCCAACGCTTCGTCCGAACCCACGATTCTTTGAGAAAAGAAGCCGTAAAGCACATTGGCCATTACGAGCAGAAGAACAAACAAGTATCGTGCGCTCATGACTTTGACATGGCTGATCGGGAGACTCCGATATACAACTTGGTGCGCATTCTGTACTTCTCTCAGGAATACAGCGAGTACCATCACTGAAGCAGACATCAAACCCAATTGAATTCCACCAATGCCATAGTTGGCGAGCATGGCCAGGTGGCCCAAGGCGACCTCGACCAGAATGTAGATAGCAAGCGTCCAAAGGAGGAGAACCGCATTGAGCTTGAAATCATTTATGATGAGCCTGAGCACGACTAACCCCCTTGTGCATGAATTCGGACCGCGTAGTCAACAATTCCTTCTAGATCGGAAGTACTGAAAGTTCACAGAAGAACAGAATTGGCCGTATTTTCAATTGTTTCAGTTACCGTCTCCATGAAATCTATGCAGCGGTGCTTCAAGCGACGTTCCTTGACAATCACAATTGTCTCTATCCATCAGGTCAGGTCCTCTCATAGTTCTTTCCGAGCGTACAACCAAGTGGAGAGCCGGATGGACACGGCCAAGATCACGATCATGAAGACCACCACCAAAAACACCGATCCGAGTGATCCGAAGACGAGTGCCGAAGAAACTGACCAGCGTTGCAAGTAAGGAATACATCTCGACCAACCAACCATTACAACAACGAAAAGGAAATACAAATCCATATGGCTAATCCATTCAGGCAACCCGACGACGCGCTGATAAAACATGCCATACAACATATTGGCAATTACAAAGAGAGCAACTGACAAATATCTGGCGTACACCGCCTTTGCGTGACTGATCGGGAGGCTGCGGTTGATAATCTGGCCCCTGTTCTGCTCCTCTCTTAGGAACACAGCAACTACCATCGCCGAGGCGAATGCGATTCCAGACTGGAGTCCGCTCAAGAGGTATTTGCCGGGTCCACCCAGCCAAGCCATCAGGACCAGCTGTACGTTAAAGAGAAGAAAAACCCAGAACACAAAAACCGCGTTCAACCTGAAATCATTTGCGAGGAGTCTGAGCATTATCGCCTCCCTTATGCATAAAGAAGATCAGATCTTCCAGCGTCGGTTTATCAATCAATACTTCGGAACTCAGCTGTTGCCGCACCACAGGGACATCTGACGTCAGCGCTTCGAACCCGTGCTGATGCTTTCTCCATCCTCTGAAAAAGTGCTTGTTGTCGCTTGTGATGAAGTCCTCACGGGCTTTCACAATTCCCCATTTCTCCTGAATTTCATCCTTCCATAAAGAGCAGCGGAGCTCGCCGTCCTCGATGAGGATTACATGATCCGCAATTCTGTCCAAATCGGAGGTAATGTGAGTCGAGAAAAGCACAGACTTCTCTTCACTCTGCATTATTTCACTGAGCATTTCCAGGAACTCCCGCCGGAAGAGTGGATCGAGCCCTGTGGTCGGCTCGTCCATGATAATCAAGTCTGCATCGTGCGACAACGCCAGTGCCAGCGAGAACTTGGTCTTCATCCCTTTCGAGAGGGCGCTGAACCTCTTCTTGCGCGATAGTCCAAACCGGTCGAGCAAGCCGAGGAATTGTTTCTCGTTCCATCGAGAATAAAACGGGCCTATGGACCGCATGAGGGTGAGCAGGTCCTGATCTTCATAGAAATAGGGCGTATCGTACACAAAGCCAATTCTATCCTTGACCTCAACTTCATGCTTCTTATTATCCAGGCCGAAGACCCTGATTGTTCCTTCATCCCTCCGGATCAAGTTCATAATCAGCTTAATGATCGTTGTCTTCCCGGCACCATTGGGACCAATCAGTCCTGTGATGTATCCTTTCGGGATGGCAAATGAAACGTTCCTGAGAATGAAATCTTTGTATGTCTTGCGAAGTGATTCGATCTCGATGACGTTTTCCATCAGTCTTCCTCTAGGAGTAATGAGAGCATCCGCTCGAGTTCCTTTTTCTTGACTCCAAGCCTCTTCGCCGCTTCTACTGCTTCTGTCAGCTTTGATTCGATGAGCTTAGCTTCTTTTCTTTCAGAAGTCACTTATTCTTCGCTGAGATGAATGTCCCCTTTCCTGCGACGGATGAGATAAGTCCCTCCTTCTCCAGGTCATCGTAGGCCCGCTTCGTGGTGATGACGCTGATTTGCAGGTCGAGTGCCAGCTTGCGAATCGACGGCAGAGCTTCGCCATGAGAGAGATCGCCAGTGACGATCTGGCGTGTGATCTCGGATTTGATCTGCTCGTAGATTGGATCGGAAGATGAGTTGGAAATGAGGATTTTCACTGAGCGTGTCTACCTGTGAAGAATGACAGGATCTCGTCACTGTATATACTGTATATAAGCTATATATACAGTTGGAGAAAGTCAAGTGAAAAATGAGCCTTGAATCGGTTCCGAAGGATGCTCAGATTTCGGTGGGAGCCTTAGATAAAGAGGATGCGACTATGCTGAATGATCGAACCTGAGACAGGCACAACCCGTGCCTGTCTCAGCGAGAGAGTAAAGTGAAACACCGTTTGCCGTTTAGTGCTTTTCTGCCGCCTGTATTTCCCTCGCCACGCGCTCGGCTTCCCTCCACACACGAAGCAGGTTTTCTCCCCAGATTTTCCTGATGTCGTCTTCCGTGTATCCGCGTTTCACCAGCTCCAGCGTGATATTGAACGCATCGTCCGCACCATTCCACCCGGTGACGCCGCCTCCGCCGTCGAAGTCGGACCCGATTCCCACATGGTCCACGCCGATGACTTTCACAATATGGTCAATGTGGTCGACCATATCCTGCACAGTGACTTGCGGACGCGGGAATTTCGCATTGATCTCCGCCGTCTTTTCCCGGTATTTTGCCCGCTGCTCCTGCGTGAGTGCCTGCATTGCTTGACGTGCTCCTGCCCCGCGCCCTTCCGGCAACCCATATTCTTTGCGGAGGGCCTCTAACGCCGCCACACGCTCAGGCGAATCCTGCCTGGTCTTGATATACTCGGCTAGGGAAACCACTTGCACAACGCCGCCATGCGCTTTGATCGCCTGAAGTGTTTCGTCATCAACATTGCGCGGATTCTTGCTTACCACATCCGCACCTGAATGAGAGGCGATCACCGGAGCTTTGGACAGCGTAAGAGCTGCTAGCGTTGCCTTTTTCGAAGCGTGCGATACATCGACCATGATCCCCAATCTGTTCATTTCCTGCACTACCTGTACGCCAAACGGACTGAGACCGCCATAAAGCTCTTTCGCTTCATCATCTCTGGGTGTCGAAGAATCACAGATCTGATTGTGGTCGCTGTGCGTCAACGTGATGTACCGCGCCCCTTTGTCATAGAATTCTTTCACTCGGCTGAGATCCGTGCCGATCGGATAGCCGTTTTCGACGCCGATGCACGCAACAAGCTTCCCGCTCTTGTGAATCCGGACAACGTCATCTGCCGTGTACGCAATGTCGATTTGATCGGAATAGTTCGTCGGGAGGCGATGAACTACATCGAAGAGATTCTGGGCATTCCGATACGCGTTCTCATACGCTGAGTCTGTTCGCACGCCGACCGGTGTGAACACTGCGAAGAACTCTGCATCCAATCCCCCTTTCCGCATCTTTGGAAGGGTGACCTGCCGCTTGTTCTCTGGACTGCCGACATCATCTTTTTCCGATGCAAAATTGGCGGAGATATCCGCATGCGTATCCATCGTGAGCGCGCGTTCATGGATACCCTTCGCCAGCGCGCGTATTTCTTCTTCGCTCCCCGTTCTCGGCTGTCGCTGGGTCGTGCTCAGCGAAGAACATCCTTGAAGAAAGAGAAAGAGTGTCACCAGAATTAATACAGGCAAAGCCTGCAAAACGTGAAGTGATCTTAGGAAACGGAAATCGAGGGAGGACATGGGAGTTTGTTCAGCAAATGGTTGATGTCGGTCCGTGCGTGACCATTGTGGTTAGGTAAAACAAATGTAGGGGAGTTTTCCGGGAAAGCAAGCGCAAACCAGACAGAAGAACTGAGATTTGATGCTTTAGAAGCTTATCTCACAGCAGGGAGAACACTGTTCATGATGATTTCTATCGTGCTCATCCATTGATCGTTCCCGGTTCTCCCGGAGTAGGTCCAGTTGCTGCGGGTCACCACGACAAGTCGTAGGGCAGGAACGACAACGATGAATTGCCCACCATAGCCATTGGCGAAGTAATAGTCGTACTGGCCTGTGCGGCCAATCCACCAGAGATACCCGTATCCAGACCCATGGGGAATGACGTTGTTTGTGGAAATCTGTCCCCGCGTCGATGCACGCACCCAATCTGCCGAGACAATCCTCCTTCCTCCAAATTCCCCTTCATTCAAATAGAGCAATCCGATGTTCACCATATCCATTGGCTTCAGGGAGAGTTGGTAGCCGCCATAGTTGTAGCCGCGTTCATCAGCCATCCAGGGACGATCTCCCATCATGCCGAGGGGTTCAAACAAGTTTTGTCTGGCGAATTCCAGCAGATTGACCCCCGTGGCCTTCTTGAAGATCGCTGAGAGTAGTTGGCACGCTGCCGTGTTGTACGTGAACGTGGTGCCAGGAGTGTTGACGACCGGAAGCTGAAGCGCATGTTGAACGTGATCGGGAGCGTAGTACCAGCTGTCGAGAGACGAAGAGTTCTGAAGTTCTTCCCATTGAAAGCCACCGCTCATCGTCAGAAGATTTCGGATGGAGATGGTGCTCGTTATCGAGGGGATCGCATCGTAGGAATCGCCCAGATAGTCATTCACGGTCGCATCGAGGCTGCGAATCATTCCTCTATCGACTGCAATTCCGAAGAGGATGGAGACAACGCTCTTGGTGACCGACCGGACATGATAGAGAACTTCACGTCCGTCGCTCCGGAAGTACTCTTCTCCAACCAGAACGCCATTCCTGACAACGAGCAGGCTCATGACGCCCTGATTCAGTTTGGCTTCATCATAGGCTTGTGCAAGTCTCGTCGCATCGATGTTCTGTGCCGAGGCTTGGGGAAAACGCACATCATCGGCGTTGACTGGTTTGTCGCCGGCGCAGGAAACGAACGCAAGCGACACCAAAAGAGCCAGTACGGCCTGTGTGATTATATCTGTCTTCATTCGACCACCAATCAAGAACAGTTTGTTTGGCCGATACTTCACTTTGGCGTCGCAGCGGGCGGCTTCAGGCTTGTCACTCTACTGTTGCTTGGGGCGTCCCGCTTGATTACTTCGTACAGCGAACCGTAGCTAGAGGCCCGGGTGAAAACCCTCTCAGGTGGTGTGAGGACTTTCGCTCCGACACGACTGCGCACTTTTTTGCTGTCTGGAGGAAACTCTCCGAAGGAGCCCTTCGGGCCTGACAGCAAACACGTGGTTTTCTTCCGAGCTTCCAAGGAAGGGGAACTCTACGTCTGTTCTCTTTTCGTGAAGAGCAACGCCGACCACGTATCGTCAATCGAGCAGATCTTGTAGTCCACCAATCCTTCGGAGAGACCTGCTGCCCGTACGATGGGCTGTGTCAAATCCGTCGATTGCGGACCGCCCTTCTTCGGCCACGCGATCCACAGCTTCCCTTCTCCGATCATCGCGATCATCGGGCGTAGCATTCGGTTGAATTCCCTATGGGAGCGATTGAACCAAATAGTCAGATCGCGGGCCTTCGAGGGACGGTTCGTCAGCCGCACGTGTTCAGGCAGTGGGTCGAGTTTTGTTTTGAAACCACGCGGTGCACAGGCGAGCACAACGATCGTCCCCGGTTTGATCCCGAGTTTCTTTGGAAGCGACGCCCCCGCATATCCATCGAAGACAGACTTCGGCTTCAACGGTTGTGTCGGCGGGTGATCGATGGCCTTTCTGAGCGATGAGAGAATATTCGTCCATCGGGCGAAAACGGCGTCCGGCAAAAGCTCTTTGATACGCTCAACTTTGATTGGGTCGCCATCCACAAACACCAGCGGGGTGCTTCGCGTCCGTTTGTATTGGCGCATCAACAATGCGATGTCACGCCCTTGAGACGGAAGCCGTGAGAGATCAACAACGACAGCGTCCGGTGGATTCTCGCCGAGAAGCCGTATGGACTTCAAACCTGCGGGAATTGTTGCGTCAATCCGATAGCCGGCTGCTGTCAGCATCAACGCGCGCGCTTGCGCCTCTTCTGAGTTCCAGAGTATCAACTTGACATTTCTCATAGTCATAACCTGATGATCGATCAAGGATATGCGAAGACATTGACGGCCAATCCGCCCTCGTTGCGTCCGTTCTTCTCAACGGTGGGACCGGAAGCCCCATAGATAAGCGATGTGTACGTCGCGGACCGTTCGGCGATACAATACATGATCAGCCGCCAAAGAACAGTCAAAAACTGACGAGCTACGCGTTTCCAGTGCCGAGGGTGCAGAAGCAGTCAGACATCCGTATTTTCCATTGTTGCGCCTGCATCGGGCCACATTCATGAGGAAGACACTGTTGAGGCGGAGCCCCAAACCCCGCAAACCCCCGCCAATCATGAAGTGTTGTACGTGTGACGGCAGGCACGGTGAGCCCAGTCGGCAGTGCTTATCGTATCAAAAGGTACATCAATCTACGATCGAACGGAATCGGTCAACAGTGCACAGGTGTTTTTGGGAGTTCTATGGATCAATCCGACGTTCTTCGTGTCCTTGTCGCTGAAGATGAGGAATCATTCTTAAGGGTTCTGACGACAGTTCTGGAATCAACGAAACGTTTCACCGTCTACCCCTTCGAAGAAGGCGAAGAGGTCGTTAAGGCACTGAAGACATCACATTTTGACATCGTCATCCTGGACTACAAGATGCCAGGGATGTCCGGACTCAATGTGCTTCAGTGGATCCATGAGCAGAAGCTGGATATTCCAGTCATCATGCTCACTGGTGCCGGTTCGGAGAACATTGCTGTCGAGGCGATGAAGCTCGGCGCGTACGACTACATCCGGAAGGACTCCTTCGACAGGACGCATTTTCCCGTCATCGTGAATGGCGTGTATGAACGATACCTCTTCAAGAGGGACAAGGAGCAGCGCGAAGCCAGAGCACGAAAGTTGGAGAGGGACATTGTCGCATTCGAACTTCTGAGCACTTCCCTTTCTTCATTCGCTCAAGATGTGAGTGCGACGCTATCGGCGGTGACGCAGTTGACGGATGAAAGTGAGCGAACCTTGCATCCACTCCTTCCCCCACATGGAAAAGAGTATCTCAATACCTACCTCAAGAAGATCCGGGAAGAATACAGAACCCTCATTGCAATCGGCCGATCGATTGTCAGCCTTTCGAAGGTGGTCAACGAAAACTACCTCAAGATGCAGAGTATGCATAAGTCAGAAGTCGACCTGATCGCGAAGTTGAAAACGCCTTCTGAGAACACATCTCAAACCAATTGATGTGAGGAGATCGAGAGGTATCCTCACGGACATCGGCCCGGAACCTGCCCAACGTTCACCGCACAGCCTTGCTGCATCCCACGGGAATGGAGCCGGCACATTTTGACGCCGGTGTCTGTCGCATTCTTGCCGACTACTCTCTGAAGATCTGAATTCACTCCACGACCTACACAATCATCGGCACGAGTCCAAAGACTCACCTGGGCACGGACGACGCTTTGAATGCCTCCATGTCGTGCATCAACCTTCTGAAAATATCTAGTCGAGATGACTATTTTTTTCGTTGCAGAGGGGAATCTGAAAGAATGGGAGAGCGTTTCGGAGCTTTTGGTGCGTTCTCTATCCTGATGACCTGCTCACATTCGCTGCAGACATACACAAGCTGAGTGTACTGAAATGAATGGTACTGAATCAGCCAGGCCCACTTGATCCGTTTGGAACAGTGCGAGCAGATGAGATCGAGCTTTGCTTTTTCGACGCGGGATTTCATTCTCGAAATGCCATTGAAGATTGGAAAACGGACAGCGAGACATCCGGAGGTGTACAAAGGTACTCTTTGCTGTCTCTTGCCAATAGCGGCCTTCCGCACCCTCGCTGGGAAGAACCAGGAGTTTTGGCCCATCGTCTCCCTAGGTTGCTCCTTAAGTTGCATAGTATAGAAGACAAAAGAAACTCCCATTGGGAATTCGTTACCCGTTTTGCGCAGGCTCCTGAAAACCCCTCATATATCCTCAGAAATGGGCAATTTCGTTGCTGTGGCTTTGGTAGCAACACTACTAAGTAGACGCCTGCACCGCTCTTCAAGTTCCTCCCCTGGCGTCCACCTCGTCACCGCTTTCGTCGCGTTCACGTCTCTTTTCGTCCCCTTCAGCGAAAAACCAAATCCTCTCGACCACCCTAGCGTAATGCCAAGTGAACCTAGAACACAGACCTTCACTTAAACACAAACTACAAAATTGCGACGGAGGACGACATGAAGAAGAGAGGAACGATATTCGGAGTGATCGTTCTAGCGATCACCATGGCCCTGCCAGCGACGGCACATGAGATGCGAAAAGATGTTGGCGAAGCGAAGTACGATCAGGCGGTGAAGAATCTGCTGGTGGGAGTTAGCGACGAGATCAACAATACCGGCTTGCGCAGAAGTGCAATATACATGCTCGGACAGCTCGAAGCGAAGGAAGCTGTAATTCCTTTGATGAAGGTTTTGCATTCTTGCCCGGACGAGAGGTCCCGAATGGCCGCGGCCTGGGCGCTGTGCCAGATCGGCGATGGCCGGGGAGAGTATGCGGTGAAGCAAGCGGTACGGTTTGACGAGAATGCAAAGGTGAAGATGCATTGCGCCTGGTACTATAATCTCTACGTAAACGACGGTACCTTCGCATTCTATCCTTCTGCAAACGCACCAACGCAGATTGCTGAGTTGCAATAGATTTCAGAAGATCATCAATACCAACTTCGTGTCCCAACGGGTGGCCCAACAGCCACCCGTTTGCGTTTGTTTGCCAGCCTCGTCCTACAGCTCCCCGGTTTCTTAAATCCTTCGAAACGGCGCTCTGTGGATTCAAATGGATTTTCCGTACAATGGCATGAATGTTTGAAGATGTGAATCCTGAATTCTCATCAGTTTTTCTGAGGGAATACCGATGACGCGGATAATCGCGTTGCTACTCACCGCGACAACTCTTGCCTTCTGCCAGCAATCAACACCGTACCTTCAGCATCGCCGGGTTGACCGTCCGCCCTACACTCCCCCTTCGCTTTTACTGAAGGAACCCCCGCCCCTTCATCCGGTTGATCCACTCGTTGTGCTTCACGGACAACGTGACAAGAAAGTCGTCGCTCTGACATTTGACGCTTGTTCAACGCGCAAACCGAGCCAGTACGACGAACGCATCACAAAGATCCTGGTCGAGACCAAGACCGCTGCGACGTTGTTTCTCGGGGGAAAATGGATGGAAGACGATACCGAGCAGACAAAATATCTTTCGAGTATCCCGTACTTCGAGCTGGGGAATCACACGTTTCTCCATCCGCACCTTCTCAAGATGTCGGATGACCGTATCCGGCAAGAACTAGCGTGGACGCAGCAACTCCTGTTTTCACTCACCGGCAAGCAGACAACGTTGTTTCGTCCGCCGTACGGTGAAGAGGACGGCCGTGTGGTCCGCATCGCAGCATCAATGGGGCTTACGACGATTCAATTCGATCTCGCCTCGGGAGACCCCGATTCCAGCATCTCAAAGGAGAGGCTGATCGAACATGTCTCTTCGATGGCGAAGAGCGGCTCGATCATCGTGATGCATATCAACCGTCGTGGATGGCACACTGCTGAGGCGCTCCCGGAGATCATTTCCCGACTACGAAAGCGAGGGTTCACGTTTGTGACCGTGGGAGAGCTGTTGTCAGGACTGAAGCCATCCAGGACCACAAAACAGAAGGCCAGGGAATGATCCCCGGCCTTGAGTGTACTCTCCGATTTTATTTCCGCCTAATCGTGAAGCGTCTTGACCTCCGACGAGATCTTGACCTTTCCCAGATGCGACACCTTGTTGCGTCCTGACCGCTGCGCATCGAATAGAGCCTCCTTCACCGACAACAGCAGGTTCTCCAGGTCCGACGCGTGTTGCGGATAGACCGTGACACCAACGCTGACAGTCGTGAGGATCCCGCGGTCTGTAAACGATGTCCGGCTGATTGCCTCCCGCACCTCATCTGCAAACATGACCCCATCGACAAGCTCGGAGTTCGATCTCAAAACGATGAACTCGTCAAACCCATGCCTGCCGGGTACATCGACATCTCTCAACCGGCCTTTGATCAGATCAGCCATCTGCCGGAGCATTTCCCTCGAGGCATCATAACCGTACGTGTTGGTGACATGTTTGAAGTTGTCGACATCAAAAATCATGAGAGAGAAACTCTCGTGAAGCGCGTTGGAACGATCGATGGCGGAGCGAATCCTCTCGAGGAATGGAGCGTATTTTTCCAACTCAGTCTCGTGGTCGATCCGATCGAGTCGGAGGTTGTCTTCAAAGAGCTGCGCTTTGTGGAGTGCGACCGCTGCGAAGTCTGCAAAGCTCTGAAGAATGTGAACATCTTCCACTGTGAAGGCGTCCCTGTGAAGACTATCGACGTACAGGTATCCCAGGCTGCGATGATTTGCGGAAATCTGAACGCACACCGCGGAGACGAACGGCTGTTCCAGTTTCACCTCTTCGGCTTGTTCGGGAAAGGTCGTGCTGTCACGAATCAGGATCGGAGAGCCCGTCCATAACAACCGGCCTATGGCACCCGTCGCGAGCTTTCGACGGAACGCTTTGGCAAACGTGTGCGAGATTCCGTGTCCAAGCGCAACGTTGAGGTACTCGGTAGCGGGATCGACCAGAACCACGGCGCACGTCTGACAATGGTACATCCGGACAATGCGGTCGACAATGAGATGCAGGACTTTTTCGTGCTGGTGGGTTGATTTGAGAACGTTGAGAATCTCGGAGACAAACCCGAGACATTCTTCGTATTTCATGGCAATCACCTCCTTTTCTGGCATGTGCTGCAGAAAGAGCGATTGCTCTGGAACTAGGCATTCTCAGGTAGGCGTTCACTGCTGACACAACGGAAAGCTGCTTTGCCCAGCGCCAGGGTGTGATCTACTCTGACATTTCAAAACTCGCGCAAGCGAATCGCGGTCGCATTCTCTCACGCTTTCTCCGATTCCCAAGTTGTGTGCTGCTGGAAATGGAGGAACGATGTGCCTCCTTTCTCAGAAACTCGCCTGCGTTTCAAGCTACTTCCTTTCTTCGAAACGCTTGACAATGTTTTTGTTCTGGTGATTGCAGGCGTCTTTTCCTTCCGCCGTAAGCGTGTAGTCGATGCGGTTCTTGTAGAATTCCGCAATGCGTCCACGCACAATCTTCATTGTGCTGTTCATCAAACGGTTTTGCTCGTTGAATCCTTCACCGAGCACAGCTATCGCTGCAGGCAACCAGCGCTCCGGGAACATACCCGCGCTCTTGTTCCCTTCACGATACCGATCGATCTCTGATTGAAGAAGGCGCAACGCCGTCGTCTGTCCTTCGTCGGTATGACACGAGAGATGTTGATGCTTCAGGTACGCCAGGATTGCATCTTTGTTCGGTACAATGAGTCCGACAGTATAGGCTGAGTGATCGTTGTACAGCATCACCTGCTCGATGAAAGGAGAGTGAGCCACGATCGTCTCTTCGATCCCTTCCGGACTGTACTTCTCGCCGTCATGACTGATCAAAACGCTCTTTTCGCGCCCCAGGACAAACACAAACCCATCCACATCCAGGTAACCGATGTCACCCGTGTGCAACCATCCATCGCGGATCGTTTCGCTCGTTGCGCGCGGATTGTTCCAGTACCCCGCCATCACGTTTTCCCCTCGCAACACGATTTCACCCTTCTGTCCAACAGGCAGAGTGTTGCCCTGATCGTCGCACACCTTGATGTCTATGCCAGGCAGCACCGTGCCGGAGGACCCGAATTTGTGCTTTGTTGGAGTGTCACACGAGACAACAGGCGAGGCTTCGCTGAGACCGTACCCTTGATACATGGGAACGCCGATGGCGTTGAAGAACCGCTGCAGCTCAATGTCGAGGTGTGCTGCACCACCGACGAAGTAATCGAGCCGGCCCCCAAAGCTCGCGCGTATTTTTCTGAAAATGAGGGCATCGCAGAGGGTGTACACTGGATGTTTCGGTTTGCCGACATCCTTCCCACCATTGTAGCCATCACCATAATGCGCGTAGGCAATCTCCAATCCCTTCTGAAAGAGATTCCAGACCAACTTCCCTTTCTCGCTGATTCCTTTCTCAATGTTCTTTTTGAAGTTCTTTGCCAGTGCCGGCACACTCAGCAGAAATGTCGGCTTGATTTCCTTGATGTTGGTCGGGATGTTTCTGAGCGTCTCCAGCGCGGTCTTCCCCGTCTGTATGGAAGCCATACTTGCACCGATACTCGTGAGCAAATAAACACCCGCGGTATGTCCGAACGAGTGGTCCCATGGTATGATAATCAGCGAACAGTACCAGTCAGGTTGCGGCAAGTGGGTCGAGCATTGCTTGACATTCGCCGTGTAGTTGCGATGGGTGAGTGTTACCCCCTTCGGGTCTGCTGTCGTGCCCGAGGTGTAACTGATCGTCGCCGCATCAGATTCCTGGATCGACTGCCACCGCTTCTCGAAATCGGAGCGATGACGCCTGAGATATTCCTTGCCCTGTTCGCGCAGTTCGGGTAATCCGATTTCGTCCTCAGCGAGTTTGCCTTGCGGGTCGAGAAGAATGATCTTTTCGAGGTCAGGAAGGTCAACCCTCATTCGAGCGACCTTGTGCGCTTGCCCCCCGGAAACGACAACCATCCTGCACCCCGAATGAGCGAGGCGAAACTTCAGATCCGACCGCTCTTCGAGCTTCACGGAGAGAGGGACATTGATGGCACCGACAAAGAGTATCCCAAGCTCAGCGATGACCCAGTCATTACGCCCTTCAGAAATCAGTCCAATCCGGTCCCCCTTCTCAACACCCAGGCTTATGAGCCCTGCAGCACATTGATGCACGGACTCCTGGATTTCCCGATAGGTGGCGCCGTTGTATGCCGCCTCTTTCTTTTCCCACATCATCACTTTCTGTGAGAATTTCTGCACACTGTCTTCGAAAAGGCGCGGGATTGTACGCGGTTGTGAGGAGGTCATCGTTCGAGACCTTTGATAATTGTGAAGTGGGATCGTTCTGGTGCAACTCGGTGCGTGTTTTTCGAAATAGCCTCTGCTAACTCGCCTGCAATCTATAAAAGAAAATCAAGATCTGCACGGCAATTGACAGGAATACGGTCTGGGTGTCTCATTTGTGAGAATCTTCTGTTGGACGGAATGCCATTCCGTCCAACAAATCAGTGAAACGAACGGAAGCCGGTTCAGTGCTCGCTTCGGACTTTTTCTATCTCGCTCTGGATTGTGTCCCACTGATCGTATGCTCTCGCGAGAAGCTGCTCAAGTTCCTTTCGTTCCACGGAGATCTTCTTCGCTTCAGCACCGTTCTTGTAGAGCTCGGGGTCGAGCATCGCTGCTTCAATTTCCTTATGACGCGATTCGAGTTTCTCAATCTCGCGTTCCATTGTCTCGACTTTTAGTTTCAGCGGTCGCAGTTTGACGGAGAGTTGTTGACGGTGCTCGGCTTCGATGCGTTTCCGATCTTTGTCGCTCTTCTCGAACGCTGAGGCCGCTTTCTTTTCTGCCGCCTCCGATTTCACAGAGGCTTCTCTTTCCTCCCGTTTTTTCGCGATGTAGTCTGAGATGTTGCCGATGAATGTCCTCACCGTTCCGCTCCCCACTTCCAACACTTTGTTGACAATCGGATCGAGAAAGTACCGGTCGTGCGAAACGATCAAGAATGTCCCATCATAATGAAGAAGGGCTTCCTGCAGGACTTTTTTCGATTTCATGTCCAGGTGATTCGTGGGCTCGTCGAGGACCAAAAAGTTTGCCGGTTTCAGTAGCATCTTTGCAAGGGCAACCCGGCTTTTCTCGCCGCCGGAGAGAACAGAGACTTTCTTGAACACGTCGTCGTCATGAAAGAGAAATGCACCGAGCAACGAGCGCAGCCGCCTTCTGATGTCCCCCTCGGCAATCTCATCAATGGTATCGAGCACTTCTTTGGATGGATCGAGCTCTTCCGCCTGATGTTGCGCGAAATAAGAGAGCGTCACGTTATGACCGACGATGCGCTTTCCCGAGTTGAATGACTCGACGCCGGCAATGATCCTCGTCAGCGTGGACTTTCCCGCGCCGTTGAGTCCAACGATAGCAATTCTCTCACCTCGTTCGACCTTGAGATCGAGGCTCTCAAAGACCTCGATCGGCCCGTAGCTTTTCGCGAGGTCCTTCAGTTCCATCACGATGCGGCCACTGGGAGGGGGCTGCGGAAACTCGAAACGGATGCCGCTCTCCTCAGGCTCGACTTCAATGATTTCCACCTTCTCCAGTTGCTTGATGCGGCTCTGCACCTGGCGTGCCTTCGTCGCCTTGTATCGAAATCTCTCAATGAACTCCTGAGTTTCTTTCAGGCGCTGCTGTTGATTCTTCATCGCCTGGATCTGAAGCTCCCGGCGTTTTACACTTTCGGTCTCAAAGAAGGAATAGTTGCCCGAATACTGCTCAAGCCTTGTCATCGTCAGCGCAAAAGTCCTCGAACAGAGATTGTCCAGAAATGTCCGATCGTGCGACACCAGGACGACAGCCCCATGATAGCTCCGCAGATACTCTTCCAGCCATTGCAGTGTTTCGAGATCGAGATGGTTGGTTGGCTCGTCCAGCAAAAGGACCGACGGTTCCCGTAGCAACAGCTTTGCCAGCTCTATTCGCATTTGCCATCCACCGCTGAACTCTTCCGTCATTCGGGTGAGATCCGATACAGAGAATCCGAGCCCCATGAGCACGCTCTCGACCTTCGACTTCATCCGGAAGGCGTCCAGGTCTTCGAGCTTGTGCTGAAGTTCACCATAGACTTCTATCGTTTCGGCGTATTCTTCGGACTGCGGATCGAGCCGTATCATGCTCCGGTGCGCCTCGTCGAGTTCCTGCTGGATCTCGAGAACATCCTCGAACGCAGACGCCGCCTCTTCATAGAGCGTCCTTCCGCAGACAGCAACACCTTCTTGTTGCAGGTATCCAACTGTGACGAATTTGGCCTTGCTGACGGTGCCGGAATCGGGCTGCACCAGTCCGGTGATGATCTTCAGGAGCGTCGTCTTGCCGGTACCGTTGGAACCCACCAATCCAATGCGATCATGCGGACTGATCATGCAGGAAAGGTCGTTGAACAGAACACGACCTCCAAATTGGAGCGCTATGTGTTCGAGGGAGAGCAAGGAGTATGAAGTATGGAAGTAATAAGTAATAGAGTACGGATGCAGACAGTATGCAGAGTTCAGCGGGCAGACTGTTTCCGGGTTCTCTTGTGATAGGAATATACGGAATTGGACGTGAAGATGAGAGCAGGGCGTGGCAAAAAAAGAGCCCCCTACGCGGGGGCTCTTCATTTTTGGTTATTTCTCATTAGCTACTTTATCAACTGCATCGTCCGTTCCTGCACGAACTCTCCGCTGCGGATTCTGTAGATGTATGTGCCGCTGGCGAGATTCTTCCCATCAAACGTGACCGTGTGAGTTCCCGCACCAAGTTCAGAGTCGACGAGTGTGCCTACTTCTTTGCCGAGCATGTCGTAGACAACGAGGGTAACATGGTCCGCCCTTGGAATCGTGAACGAGATTTTCGTTGATGGATTGAACGGATTCGGATAGTTGGTTTCCAGCGCATAGCCATCCGGAGTCACAGAGTCCGCGTTATCCGGACTTGTGGAATCGTCGCTCAACATCCGGTTCACTTCCGGCAGATCCTGTCCGTCCCAGAGCATGAACTTGGCAGCCGCAAGCTTTCCCTTCATATCGTCACCCATCAATGCCCCGAGCGTCTTGAGCCGCTCGATGGCTTTTGCCAAAGCCGCCTTGAATCCCACCGACAGATCTTCTTTGTGGACTTCATACCATCTCAATCCTACTCTTTTGATTCCAGCTTTCCATTCGGTGCCGAACGGCTTCGCATCTTTGCCGATACTCTCTAGTGTCGCTTTGTATTTGACGCCGAGAGGCTTCAGGTCCGTAAGGAGGGCCTGCCGATCCGTCGCAAGCTCTTTTATCTTCTGCCGGTACATTCTGATATCGCTCGCATTGTTGTTTTGCATGGCCTTTTTCAAAGCAAGAGCGAGTCTCGTCCCCTTCATTTTGAGCTGCGCGGCACGATCCCGAAGCGCATTCAGAGCACGGAGGTCGGCTGGAGCCATGGAACGGTCCAGTGTGCCTTTCCATTCCTTCATTTTCGGGATGATGTTCCCCTGCGCATAGTCACGGACACCCTTGTAGAGTTCCTTGAGCGCATCTTTTGTTTTTTGATCGAGGACTCTCCCCTGGGAAAACGCACTGCTGCCGATGAACACCACCAGAGCAATGAGTAACAGCATTTTTTTCATACATGCCTCCCTTTTCACTGATGAACAATTACTTGGAAACTTATGCCAAACTTGCGCAGGTAAATGCTTTGTTGCCTGCTTGGGGATTCGATGCTAAAACCCTTGGTTCGGTTTAACGGGCAAGACGGTAGAATTCTCTCTTTCCAAGTTCGCTCTTGAAAGACAAATATGCAACAGGATGAGAATCTGCGTTGGTTTGGCTATTCTCCGTTCAAAACACTACATTTGTGTCAATCTTGCACATAGTCTGGGCTTTTGACAGGAAGGATCATGCAAATCAGGGTTTTCGTCACAGGCGGGACATTCGATAAAGAGTACAATGAACTCGACGGGAGGCTCTACTTCAAAGATACACACCTG
This sequence comes from Ignavibacteriales bacterium, assembly GCA_026390585.1. GTDB lineage: Bacteria > Bacteroidota > Ignavibacteria > UBA10030 > UBA10030 > UBA9647. The sequence goes on from JAPLFP010000355.1 coordinate 63,651, forward strand.
AAGGAGATGCTGTCCCTCGGCAGATCCAAAGTCAGGGTCGACATCAGGACACTGATGATGGTGGACAGCCTGGAAATGACGGACCAGGACCGGCAGATCATTCTCGACCAATGCTCGAAGTGCACTGAAGACAAGATTCTTATCACGCATGGCACCGATACAATGGAAGTGACTGCGCGGGTTCTCGGGCAGTCAGTGAAAGACAAGACGATCGTCCTGACGGGAGCAATGATTCCGTACAAATTTGGGAGTTCCGACGGTCTCTTCAATCTTGGAAGCGCACTCGCCTTTGTTCAGACGCTGCCGCATGGAGTCTATGTTGCGATGAATGGAAAGTGCTTACCCTGGAACAATGTTCGCAAGAACAAGCAAACTGGCGAATTCGAGGAGATCACGAAGTAATGTCGGCACTGAAATCAGATCCGGATATTGTGATCGTCGGTGGTGGACTCGCGGGCCTGGCTTGCGCTCGGCACCTTCAACAGCATGGCATCTCATTCCAAATCATCGAAGCATCGGACGGCCTCGGAGGCCGCGTACGAACGGATCGCGTTGCAGGATTCCTTCTCGATCGCGGTTTTCAGGTTCTTCAGACTGCATACCCCGAAGCACAAAGGGTGCTAGACTACACCAGACTTGGTCTCCGCACGTTCTTCCCTGGCGCGGTAATTCATATCGATGATCAATCTTACCGCGTCGCAGATCCGCTGCGAATGCCCCTCGCGGCATTTGAATCTCTCTTCTCCCCCATCGGGACGATGAGCGACAAGGTCCGTCTTCTTGCTCTTCGTCAGCGCCTTCGCAGACAATCGATCGACTCGATCTTCAAGAGCGAGGAGCGGACGACACTGGACGCTCTGCAGCGCGAAGGATTCTCTCCCACTATTGTCTCAACATTGCTTCGTCCCTTTCTCAGAGGGATCTTCCTTGAGAAGGGACTGAAGACGTCGAGCAGGATGTTTGAATTTGTCTTCAAGATGTTCGCCGATGGACACGGTGCCCTTCCGGCAAATGGAATGGGAGCCATTCCGGATCAACTGGCAAGCACGCTCCCGGCGGAGTCGGTCCGACTCAATACCAGAGTTATTTCCGTGTCACCCAACTCGGTGACCCTGGAATATGGTGAGCATGTGCAAGCTCGTGCAGTCGTCGTGGCGACAGAAGGGCCCGAAGCATGTCGACTCATCCCGGGACTTGAGCCTGTGATCTCTTGCAGCACGACCTGCATGTATTTCGTCGCGGACTATGATCCTCTCGGTTCTCCGATTCTGGCATTGAATGGCGACGGGTCCGGAGTCATCAACAGTCTCTGCGTCCCAAGCTCGGTCGCTCCATCGTACGCTCCTGCCGGGTCTTCGCTAATTTCCGTCTCAATTCTCGGGATCCCGGAGGAAGACAACAAGAAACTCGAGACGTCTGTACGTTCTCAACTCAAGTCCTGGTTCGGACCAAAAGTCGACTCGTGGAGGATTTTCCGCACCTGCCGGATTCTTCATGCGTTGCCGAGCCAGGCGTTTCCTGCCCTCTCTCAGCCACAGCGACCGGTGAAGATGGAACAGGGATTGTATGTTTGCGGCGATCACCGCGATACCGCGTCCATTCATGGCGCCCTCGTCTCCGGCCGAAGAACTGCCGAGACAATTCTCGAAGACTTCGCATTCTAAGTCATTACCCCCTCACTACCATCCCATATGGCCACGCACCTGTCCGATGAAGAGCTGATCAAACGAGCGAAGAAAGGCGACGAGCGAGCCTTCACGCAACTTGTGCGGAGGTACGAGTCTCTCGTTTACAGCTTCGCGTTCAAGGTCTGCAGGAACGAGGAAAAAGCGAGCGAGACGTGGCAAGATACGTTTGTCAATGTCTTCAGAAAGCTCCATCAGTTTGATGGACGATCGAAGTTCACAACGTGGCTCTACAGCATTGTGACCAATAGCTGCCGAATGAAGCGGCGGCAGCGCAAGCTGGATAAGGCTTCCGTATCCATCGAGTCACCAACGGAGTCTCACGATGGTTCTGATGACGATCCATCCGTGCTGACGATTCCCCCGTGGAAAGACACGCCCCTGGATGCTGTGATTGACAAGGAATTGCGAACTCTGCTCGATGAAGCGATTCAACGATTGCCGTATGACTACAGGGTTGTCTTTGTTCTGCGTGATGTCGAAGGTATGTCCGCCGAGGAAACCGGAAAAATCCTGAAACTGAGTGTACCGGCCGTGAAATCACGCCTTCGACGGGCCCGGGTCTTTTTACGCGAACAGCTCAATCCCTACATGACCGCATGAAAAAGAAAACTGTGCGTTGCGACGATGTCCTGAACCATATATGCGAGGAGCTCGATACCAAGCTCACGTCTGCCAAATGCCGTGAGCTCAAACGACACCTCGAACGATGTCCAAACTGTACGGCATATCTCGACAGTCTGCGCAAGACCATTATGCTGTACTCCTCCACACCCAACCCGCGATTACCTCAGAAGGCCCGAAGACAGCTTTTTGCCGCTCTCAAGCTCAAATCCTAGCTTCCGAGACGTCCTCCAGAATCCTTTTCGCGATGCAGGCATCTCAAGTAGTGAATCATCGTACACTGAAGTTCATTCACTTTCCTAGGGAGGCTGTTATGAAGAAAAACATGGGTACCGTTGACCGGTCGATTCGGGTTCTCTTGGCTCTCATCGTCGCAGTATTGTATTTCACAAACCAGATATCGGGTACGGCCGCTATCGTTCTCGGTTTGTTCGCTGTGATCTTCCTGATAACGAGTTTCATGGCATTTTGCCCGTTGTATGTTCCATTCAAGATATCGACGAAGAAGGAAGCGGCATAAATCTGAAGAATCAGTCTCAAAATGGATAAGACATTCTTACGCCAAGTCGCGCCGCTTCCAATGAACTATAGCAATAGGTCATTGCGAGCGTTTTTTGCGAAGCAATCCGTCGTGGGATACATGGATGGATTGCTTCGTCGTCGAAAAGAAAAGCAACGGACTCCTCGCAATGACTGGGTTGTATGTGTTGCTCTGCGTCTTTGCACCATGGATGATCGTTTTTGAGACAACTTGTAGTCACCGGGATCGATGATGAAGCGGATCCACAAACATAGCGCATTGTGCCGCGAAGTAGCGAGGCATATTCAGAATCAACTCGACGCCGAGCTGCTCTCCCCTGCTTGCCGGGAGATCAGGAAGCACCTGCGCCGTTGTCCGACCTGCACCGCGTACCTTGACAGTCTGAAAAAAACCGTGCTTCTTTATAGGCGCTATCCCGACCCACATGTCCCCGCGATCATGAGAGAAAAGCTGTTCGCCATTCTCAAGACCACTACCTGACAGCCCAATGCATTAAATCATGGAGATCTGTTATGACGAAAGAAGTTGTTCTCAAACAAGTCCAGGGAATTACATTCGTCGCAAAAGGGAATTCCAGTCACTGGGTGCCATGGATGGCTCTACAGAGTTTGGCGGAAACCTCGCCGGCTCGACGCCGAAGGAGCTTCTGCTGATGGCGCTCGCTGGCTGCACAGCGACAGACGTCGTCCCGATTCTGAGGAAGAAACGCGCACCGTTGCAGAAGCTTGAAATCAATGTCAAAGGAAACGAACGCGAGGAACATCCCCGCATATTTACTGACATCCATGTCGAGTATGTTTTCTACGGTGAGGGCCTCAAGGCTGAGGACATTGAACGCGCCATCGAGCTTTCAACAACGAAGTACTGTTCGGTGAATGCGATTCTGGCAGCCAGCGCGCCGATAACTCATTCCTATCGGATCGAATCAAGAGCGACACCGGCGGTGGCTACCGCGACAGCGATGTGACCCGCAAGGAGGGCATGGAGTTTAGAAGAACTATACCCTTCACGAACTCGAGAATCCTCAACGATGTCTCAAGGAATTGCTGCGTATTCAGAGCCCTCATTGCCGAATCGTGCTCGGTGATTTCAACGAAACCGGGTTTGAGGCAATGCAGGAGGTCCATGGGGTGATCTATGGAGACAGCCATTCCCTCGGGTCGCTGAAAATTGCAGATGCAGAAGTCATCCTCAAGCGCGCCTACTCTGATCTCGAAATGGTTGTAACACCTCTGAATATCACTTATATTGCCTCCCGCAAGAAATGACCTGATGAGGGCATACGCTCTCTCGATCGTGCTGACGAATCTTTCCGATGTTCCCTCTTGTTGAGGTCGCATGTATAAGATCGAACGCATCCTCTGCCCCACGGATTTCTCCCCGGCGTCTATCGAAGCCATTCGCTTTGCCTCATTCCTCGCCAGCCACGGCAGCTGCCAGTTGACACTCATGTATGTCGACGAGGAAGAGAAAACCCCGATGGGGTACTTCGAAAAAGATGAACACTCGCTGAACCAACGCCGCGAACTCATCTCCGGATTTGCCCACAGCAAGTTTTCAGAGATTATCAAGGAAGATGGACTGAGGGCGGATCGCACCTCCATGCTCGTTCGCTTTGGGACTGCGTACCACGAGATCATTGAAGTCGCTGAAGACAACCGATACTCCCTCGTTGTGATCGCAACGGAGGGACTCGGCCGCTCGTCACCCCATCTCATCGGCCGAACGGCCGAACGCGTGGTTCGTCTGTGCCGAACGCCCGTGGTCACTGTCAAGCCGCATGTGGAAAAGCACGAGTGGAAAATCGAGACCATTCTCTGTCCGACAGATTTCTCCGAGTACAGCAATTTTGCCATTCCTTACGCGGTGTCGCTTGCAAAAAGCTACAACGCCCGGATCATTCTGCTTCATGTAACGGACCTTGGGACACATCACCCCGAAGCCTTGCTTGAGAAATTTCCAGATCCGCGGTTCTATCACGACGACGCAGATAAGATCCACATTGAGAAAATCGTAGGGAGAGATGTCGAACCGGAGAACACCGTCGTGCGCCTCGCCGAAGAATACCAGATTGATCTCATCGTCATCGGAACGCACGGTGCACGCGGCATGCGCAGGGTGCAAATCGGCAATACTGTCGAAGAAGTCGTTCGTCGCACCAGCTCGCCCGTCCTGACCATCACTCATCCGATCCACAAAGCCGTGTTTCCACGCCGATTTAAGGAGGATTACGCTGCAAACGATTCGTAGAGATCCAGCCGCAGAATCGTGCCACGAAGACACAAGGACACAAAACTTCACAGAAGTATAAAGAATCGAAAACCCGACTTCACCATTTCTCCATTTTGCCTTGGTGCCTCAGTGCCTTTGTGGCTGACAACGGGTTTTTTGCTCGAGCATCTGAAAGACGCCCGCAACGCTCATCTTGGTTTTTTGGAAATCCTTCTCTATCTTCGTCGCACACCGAAATGCGATTTGTCGCATGTGAACTTCCAGACATTTGTAGATTGAAGGAGAGAGACCTCTGAATACCCCATCGGTCGACCAACTTTGCATCAACACGATTCGGACGCTTGCCATGGATGGTGTCCAAAAAGCAAAATCCGGCCACCCTGGATTGCCCATGGGTGCCGCCGCGATGGCCTATGTGCTTTGGACACGCCACTTGAAGCACAATCCGACGAATCCACACTGGCACAACCGTGATCGTTTCGTTCTCTCTGCAGGTCACGGCTCAATGTTGCTCTACAGCCTTCTCTATCTCACAGGCTACGAGCTCACGCTGGACGATCTGAAGAACTTCCGTCAGTTTAAGAGCAAGACACCCGGCCACCCCGAGTATCATTGGACCCCCGGCGTCGAAACGACAACGGGACCGTTGGGACAAGGGTTTGCCAACGGTGTTGGGATGGCCATCGCCGAGCGATACATGGCATCCCGGTACAATCGACCGAATTTCGAGATTGTCAAGTATCGCATCTACGGCATTGTGAGTGATGGCGATTTGATGGAAGGGGTCTCCCACGAGGCAGCTTCACTCGCAGGACACCTCAAGCTCGGACATATCATTTATCTCTACGACGACAATCACATCAGCATCGACGGGAACACCAAGATAGCGTTTACAGAAGATGTCGCAAAAAGGTTTGAAGCGTATGGCTGGCATGTTCAGATTGTCGACGATGGCAATGACCTCGAGGCAGTTCACAACGCTCTCAAGGCAGCGCAAGATGAGGTGAACCGTCCGTCGATCATCAAAGTGCGGACGCACATCGGTTTCGGAAGTCCAAACAAGCAGGACACGTCCGAAGCGCACGGCTCACCCCTCGGTGAAGATGAGGTGCGTTTGACCAAACGCAAGCTCGGTTGGGACCCGGATAAGCAATTCTTCGTGCCTGCCGAGTCGTTGCAGCAATTTCGGAAGGCAGTTGAGCAAGGGAAAAAGTGGGAGGCGCTCTGGAAAACGATGTTCGATGGATACAAACATGCACATCCAGACCTCGCCTCTGAACTGGAGCACGTGCGAGAAGGGGACTTCGGTGCAGCATGGAAAAATGCTCTCCCATCGTTTGCAGCAGAGGCTGGTTCGATGGCAACCAGAGAGGCCTCCGGAAAAGTGTTGAATGCGCTCGCTCCACACTTGCCGACGCTCATTGGCGGTTCGGCCGACCTCGCGCCATCAAACAACACCTTCCTCAGTGGCATACCGGAATTTCAAGCTGGTGTGTATGCCGGACGCAACTTCCGTTTTGGCGTACGTGAACATGCGATGGGTTCGATTCTCAATGGCATGGCGCTGACAGAAGGAATCATCCCATACGGCGGGACGTTCCTTGTATTCTCAGACTACATGCGCCCACCAATCCGCATGGCGGCTTTGATGGGAATACGGCCAATCTATGTTTTCACACATGACAGCATCGGATTGGGCGAGGACGGACCGACTCATCAACCGGTGGAACAGTTCGCCGCTCTGCGCGCAATACCGAATATCACCTTTATACGCCCCGCTGACGCCAACGAGACCTCGGTTGCCTGGAAGACTGCGATCGAACACAGAAGCGGCCCTGTCGCCCTTGCTCTCTCACGGCAGAAGATGCCCATCATCGATCGGACAAAGTACGCCTCCGCGGAGAACCTGGCCAAAGGCGCGTACATCCTCGGCGAGAACTCGCCGACTCCGAAGATTATCCTGATCGGTACCGGTTCAGAGCTGCAGTATGCGCTCGGAGCCTACGAGCAGCTCGTCAAGGAACAAATTCCCGCCCGCGTTGTCAGCATGCCTTCCTGGGAGTTGTTTGAACGGCAGCCGAAGGAATACCGCGATTCCGTACTCACTCCCTCCATCAAGAAACGCGTCATCGTCGAAGCTGCATTACCCATGGGATGGCACAAGTATGCTGGCGATGAAGGAATCGTCATCGGCATGAACTCCTTTGGAGCCTCTGCCCCCTATGAACTGCTCTATAAGGAATTCGGCTTTACTATCGAGAATGTCCTGAAGAAAGCCAAAGAACTTCTCCATTGACTCAACTCTGATGAACAATCAACAATCGACCGACAATGACGCAAACCGCACTGGAACGCCCTGTTTTAAGCGCTGAATTCCGAAGACAGCGAGTCATCAACTGGCTGTCTCTTGGATTTCTCTACGCGTTTTTCTACATGACCAGATACAACTACACCGCGGTGTCCCCCATCCTCGCAGACCTTCTTGGATGGAAGAATACGGAGCTGGGCGTATTCGAGACGATCATGCCTCTCGTCTACGGACTTTCCGTTGTGCTGAACGGACCATTCGCCGACCGCATCGGCGGAAAGAAGGCGTTCCTTTTTGGGGCTGTCGGCGTTGCCCTCATGAATTTCCTTTTTGGTTTGGCAAGCCTTGCGATTGTCAGTCCGGCGGTGTGGGAAGGAACGGGGATTGCACGACACGTGGTAACACCTGCAGGTCTCAGTTACGGTTTGTCGGGGGGAATGATTCTGACGTTGATGGCAATCGTCTGGGGTTTGAACGGTTACTTTCAGTCGTTCGGCGCCCTCTCGATTGTGAAAGTCAATGCTCAATGGTTTCATGTCAGGGAACGCGGCACGTTTGCCGGAATCTTCGGAGTGCTCATCCGGATGGGTCTGCTCCTCGCCTTCCAGGGCGTACCTCTAATTCTTCTCGTTCTCCCGTGGCAATACGCCTTCTGGATTCCCGGAGCATGTGTGGTCGTGTTGTTCATCATCAACTACTTCCTCATGCACAATTCTCCGAAGGATGCAGGATTGGGCGAATTTGAAACCGGCGATGAGGTCGAAGACGACGAGAGCAAACCATCGTCGTTGAAATTTGTCATCAGGAAGGTCTTCGCTTCACGAGTAATGTGGATGATTGCTGTCGGTTCCATGATGATTGGATTTGTCCGGCGGAGCGTTGTCGACGCCTGGTGGCCGAAGTATTTCGTCGATTTCCATGGTGCCGACAAGAGTGGGTTCGCAACCTATCTTCCATACATCGTCGCCACGTGGGGGATTGCCCTTGCTGGTATCGCAGGCGGGTTTGTCTTTGGTATCGCTTCGGATCGCACGTTTGGCGGGCGTCGTGCACCGGTCATTGTGTTTGGGTTCCTCGGTATGGCAATCGCCCTTGCATTGTTCGGCGTTTCTGATTTCCTGAACTTTGGGCCCCTCGCTGCTGCGTGCTGCCTTGTCGTTCTCTCGTTCTGCGTGAATGGTGCGCACGGAATGATTAGCGGTGCAGCGTCGATGGACTTTGGCGGAAAGCGGGCGGTGGCGACGGCAGCCGGACTCTTCGACGGCATGCAGTATCTCGCGGGAGCATTCGTCGGCATGGGTGTTGGCTACATCACAACAAACTGGGGTTGGGGAGCCTGGCACTGGGCGCCGATTCCGTTCGCCCTTGTGGGCGCATACCTGATGTCCCGGCTCTGGAACGTCATGCCACGAGGAAGGAAGGGGCACTAACAAAGCCGGAACCGGTTGTTTGCGGTTGGCTCATGGCTGTTAGATGTCAGCATTGCCGTGTAATAATGAGAATGCCGACGTGGAGGTTGGGTCCAATTTCTTCGCTGAACAGATTATCGGCTCGAGTTTCGCTATCTTGGGATCAACAAAATGGAGCCATATGAGTAAAATCGACAACCTAAACAAGCACTTATCTAAGGCAATCTCCCATTATTGGCGAACTCGTCAAACACAATCTCAGAAACAGGCCAAATCTGGTCGGGCTGATCAAGGTGCACGGAGCGCAGTAACCGGCGGCGCTCATATGGACGGATTTATCGGTCTGATCAGCGAGCTGATTGTCGATGCCGGTGCCCGTGAATCCGACATTTTCTACAATCAACATCTTGAGTTACCGGGATTCTTTCGCCCTACGAAAGAATGGGACTTTCTGATGGTGAAGGACAACCAGCTCATTCTCGCGTTGGAAGCCAAATCTCAAGTGGGCCCATCGTTTGGAAACAACTTCAATAATCGAACCGAGGAGGCTATGGGCAGCGCACTTGATTTATGGACGGCTTATCGAGAGGGTGCCTATAATAAAACGGTCAAGCCCTGGCTTGGCTATGTGTTCTTGTTGGAAGACTGCCCGGAATCCCGAAAGCCTGTGAAAGTCAAGGAGCCGCATTTCAAGGTTTTCCAAGAATTTGTAGGTGCTTCATATGCGAAGCGTTATGAGCTTTTCTGTAGAAAGCTCGTCCGAGAACGTCATTATAACGTTGCAGCCTTTCTTCTCTCCGACAAGACAAATGGAGCTAGGGGACGTTACACGGAACCTGCTGACGATCTGAGGTTTGACATTTTCGCCAGATCACTTGTCTCCCAAGTCACAGCCTTTGGTGTTTCGAAGAACCGATGACACCAAAAGAAAATATCGCGCGCGACATAACAACACATCGTCTCGTCCAAGGGGATGCCAGACAAGTTCCATTTCTAAAAGACCAATCTGTTCATCTTGTCATAACGTCGCCACCCTATTGGACGCTCAAGAAATACAACGAGAACCCGAGTCAACTTGGGCACATCGCGGACTATGAAGGATTTCTTGAGGAATTGTCCAAAGTGTGGCAAGAAATGTACCGCATCTTGGTGCCAGGTGGCCGTCTCGTATGCGTAGTCGGCGATGTTTGTCTCTCACGCAAGGCATATGGCCGACACGTCGTGGTTCCATTACATTCCGACATTGCAGTCATATGTCGCAAGATTGGTTTTGACAACCTCAATCCCATTATTTGGCACAAGATTGCCAATGCCAATTATGAAATCAGCAATGGCTCAAAGTTCTTTGGTAAGCCTTACGAGCCGAATGCTATCATCAAAAACGACATCGAATTCATATTGATGGAACGGAAATCGGGGGGCTACCGTCAGCCGACCGAGCGACAACGCAAGCTCAGTATGATTTCCAAGGAAGAGTACAGCAAGTGGTTCCAGCAATTTTGGAATTTAACTGGTGCGTCTACTAAGAAACATCCTGCTCCATTTCCAGTGGAGCTTGCGTACAGACTTGTCAGAATGTTCTCATTTGTTGGCGATACGGTAGTTGATCCTTTTTGCGGGTCGGGTACGACGATGGTTGCGGCGATTAAAGCAGGACGAAATAGTATCGGAATTGAAATTGATCCCGAGTATTGCAAAATGGCTGAGGAGCGTCTTCGGCAAGAGAACTCGGATATTTTTTCGTCAGCCACTCTCGAGTTCATCTACCCCGCCCAAGAAATTGAGTCCAAAGTGGCGGTGGGTGATAAGCGAGCGAAATATTCAACTCGCAAGAAGAAACCCTCCAAGCAACGACCTTAGTCATTGTTCTCGTATTACCTGTCGGCGCATACCTGATGTCCCGGCTCTGGAACGTCATGCCACGAGGAAAGGGAAGACACTAGCCGATTCAAGGCTGGCCGTCTGCTCTGTGTTGTGAAAAACAAGAAAGCGAGATCAGACGATCTCGCTTTCTTTTGTACAGCCCAACTGTCCGACGGGATGACATCCCGTCGAGACTTGTCGGAGAGACGGCGTCCACTTGTCTGACGGGACTGCGTCCCGTCGCACGGAGCACTATTTTTTCATCCCCCAGAGTTTCTTTGTCGCTCTCTCTAATTCCTGTCCGATCAGCTTCGGGTCAAGCGTCTTCTCCGGTTCATTCTCAAAGACGGCGTAGGGGATCTTGAATCCTTTTACCTCGATGAAGTTCGGATCTTTCGCTTCCAGCTTCTCCCAATCATTCGTTTTGTAATAGAAGTCCATCTTCTCATCGGGCAACGAATGGTACAGGATGGAATCTTCCTGACCTTTTCGGGCTCTGCGATGGTTCTTGCGAACGGATTCTTCGTAAGAAACCCGGATGTACATCAGCGTGACTCGACGGAGAATGTCCTCGTGAAGACAGCTAAGCGCTTCATGGATTCCGTCGTCGCCACCGCGGGCAAACTCGATGAGTATCGTTTTCCCGTCGTGGTAGTTCGGATCACGGGCGAGCTTCTTTCGGTACTCCAGATTGATACGCTCGATGTAGAGGTTCCAGATGAAGTGCTCTTTGAACCAGTACTTCTCGTCCGTCCAGATCCGTGGTTTCGCGTGTTTGGTCAGCATGTCGTCAATTTCGAAGGTCTCCCAGACGTACACAAAGTCGTCCAGTTCTTCGAAGTCGGCGATATGAAAACGCTCCAACCGTTCTTTGGCGTCGGCTTTCTTCAGGAAGTCAATGACCTCGGACTTGCCTGCAGCAGGCCGACCGGTAATAATGAGTATCGGGAAGTTGTTGTTCATAGTGCTCCCTAGTCAATTACTTGAGTTCTTTGATCCCACCCTTCAGACTCCCCGGCACGTTTTTCATAGTACGAATCATTTTCTCGGTGGCCTTGAACACCGTTTCGTCGAGATATGTCAGCTGAGGCGTGTCAATCCCGAGGTACCGTTTCGCTTCACCCATCATATAGTCGCTGGCAGCCCCGGTGTACACGGACTCATCCTCGACAGGTTTGCCATTGACCAGAAGTTTCACAATCTCAATGTGCACGAGGCCTCGGCGTTGCCACTCACACTCCACGCCTGACATCTGAAAACCAGACCTATCGATGATGTTCTTAAGGACAATATCATGCACTTGCTTGCCGGTGAGTTTGAATGAGACCAGGATGTTCCGGAACGGCAGCACTTCAAAAAGGTCTTGCTTCGTGATCGGCCCCGGCGAGAATCTCTTGCGAATGCCGCCATTGTTCATGAAACCAAGATCCGCGCCTGCCCCTTCGCGTTGCGCCTCACAGAGGAAGTTGCCGAGACGACGGTCCGAGCCTTCCGCATTCGCCTCAACGCTCCACGTGCCGATTACCTCGCTATACTCCTTCGCGATATCGGTCTTGAAAGAATCCACCAGCGCTGTCACCACTGTCTTCCGGTCCGGATGATACCACAGTTGATGGAGCTCCCCGCTCCATCTTGTGACGGCATGATCCTCCACCGTAAGATCGAGCACACCGAGGTTTTCGCAGTTTGCTCCCGACTGCGCAATGATCACACCGTTGATGTATTTCGGCGTCTTCAGTCGCGTGTGCGAGTGCCCCCCGATGATCACATCGAGCCCCTTCACATTGATCGCAATCAGCGAATCCTCATCCACCCCCACATGCGTCACAGCGACCACAAGATCGACCTGAGGACGGAGCATCTCGATCAACCGTCTGGCGATTTTGATCGCGGGCATCAGCTTTACCCCCTTGGAGCTGTTCTGATTGACCAAACCGTAGTACTCGCTCGATATGACTCCAAAGATCCCTACTTTGATTCCGTTTTTCTCGATGATCGCATATTCCCTGTTGGTGATCGGCTTCCCGCTTTTTTCATCCATCAGATTGGCCTCCACGACGGGGAATTTTGCCATCGCGACCAGCTTCAGGAGGTTCGCATACGAAATATCAAAGTCGTGGTTCCCTGGCGTCCACCCTTCATAGCCGATCAGATTCATCATCTCGACGAGAGCCCCGCCGTCCACTCCTTTATAGAGACGATCGGAGATCGGGTTACCGGTCATCAAGTCGCCGGCATCAAGCACCAGCGAGGTCGTTCTGATCTTCCGGATGCTGTCAACCGTGAACGCAAGCTCGTTGAATCCGCCGACGAACGGTTTGGACGTCGACCTCAACCAATATGCCTCATGCGGGAGAAAGCTTGCGTGCATATCGTTTGTGTGGAGTATCGTGATCTGTTTCGGCTGCGAGAGAATGGGCAGCACAAAAAGCATGAGCCCGGCACCAAGGAGCGCCAGACATCTGGAGAATCTTGCAGAGAAGCGAACCATAGAGATTTGTCACCAGGGTCGACGTGAGTGATTAGTTTGGGGTAACAAGATAGTAAGAAAATCGCTATTTTGGAACTGTAGCGGTTGTCCTGTAATCCATGTTTGTCATTTCGAAGGAGCATAGCGACTGAGAAATCTGAACGAAAAGAGAGATTTCTCCCTTCGGTCGAAATGACAGGACAATTTTTAAACATCCTCATTTCGTTAACATTCTATCGATCGTTTTCTTCATGAAGCGCACGATTGCATTCGTTTCCATCCTCTTCATTCTCTCTACCGGATTCCTCGAATCAGGACAGCGGCCGAAGCTGGTCATTTTCTTCTCCATCGATCAAATGAAAGCCGAGTATCTGGAATGGTACAAAGCTGAATTTACGGGGGGATTCAAGCGTATTCTGGCAGAAGGGACGCAGTACACGAACGCGGACCTCAACTACGCCCCTAGCGAAACGGGACCAGGACACGCCACTCTTGGTACCGGATCGTATCCGATGCACAGCGGCATAACGTCGAACGATTGGTTCGACAGGAAAACCCTCAAGCAGGTGTACTGTGTGGAAGATACAACCGCCGAAAAGGCTGAAGCGGAGGGGGGTGGTGTATCATCAAAGAATCTGATGGTCCCGGCACTCGGTGACTGGCTGAAAAGGGTTTCTCCTGCGTCAAAAGTGATCGCGGCCTCTATCAAGGACCGAGCAGCAATTCTCATGGCAGGCCAAAAACCTGATTGTGTGTTTTGGTATGATCGGAAACTGGGTCATATGGTGACATCAGAGTTCTACGTTAAGGAAGTGCCCGCGTGGGTCAGATCATTCAATGCCAACGATTGGATTGCACGCCACCTTCCTTCGGCGTGGACGAAAGCCATGCCGGAGTCGGTCTACGCAAAATACGGACCGGATGAGATCGAGGGAGAAATGAAGTGGGGAGGATCAACATCGTTTCCCCATGCCTTCCCGGCGGACAAGAGAAACGAGCAGATTGTCACCTCGCCATTTGGGGATGTAATGATTCTTGACTTCGCCCTTGAAGCCGTGAAGTCCGAGAAACTCGGCCAGCAAGATGTTCCTGATGTCCTGCTCGTCAGTTTGTCATGCACAGACTACATCGGACATGCGTTCGGGGGTAACAGCCACGAGATGGTTGACCAGATGATCAGGCTGGATCGCGCGCTCGGAGATTTCATAGCGAACGTGGAGAAGCTTGTCGGACCCGGAAACATTCTTCTCTCGCTCAGCGCTGATCACGCCGCGATGCCGCTCCCCGAGTACCGGAGGAATGTTCAGCACAAAGATGCACGCAGGGTTCTCACAACGGCCGAAATCAATCCCAGGATACAGGCGCTCGACTCAGTGCTTCAGGGCGAATTCAAGACGACGGATCACATCATCCAATCGGACGCATTTCTCAACTACGCAGCCGCAGCTGCGTCAGGCATCGATTCGACATCTCTCGAGAGGCGCGTGAAAGATGGTTTGCTCAAGATCAACGGTATCGCCGATGTCTATTTCTGCCGCGACCTCGCCGACGGCAATCCCCAATTTCGCCCTTACCTCGGATACTATCAGCGAGGCTACTACCCACCACGAGGCAGAGACTTTATCATCAGACCATGCGAGTACTGTCTTCTAACAACCTCTTCGACCGGGACGACACATGGTACACCGTACCGCTATGACACGCATGTACCGATCCTCTTTTGGGGAATGGGTGTGAAGGCTCAGCAAGTCGCGAGGGTCGTGCACACGGTTGACATCGCTCCTACAATTGCCAAGGTCCTCGGGATCAGCACTCCAGCGACAGTCGATGGCAAATCATTAAAGGAGATCGTGAAGTAGGTCGTGCGTTGGGGGATGTTGAGCGGAAAGAGGGGCGAAGACGAGAGAGCATGCTCGAGGTCGGACACTGCGCCTCAAGCTAACGTCCATCACATCTGGTGTTCCATTTCATCGATCTCTTGTCCCTCGCTCAGAATCGTGATGCCAAGGTCCTTCAATCCTGATAAGTGGTCCTCGGGAATGCGAGCTACTTCCCTCTTTTGCCTGGAACGGAGACGAAGATCTTTGATGACGGAGACGGCAAGAAACGCGAAACAGGAGAGGGTGATGAGACCGAGAAGCAGGTTCGCAACAATCAACCAGAAGACGTCAGGCTTCAGAAGTGCAAACATTGTTTTGCCTCTCAAAGCATCAGCGTTACCAGTGCGTCATTGCGGTTTTCACTTATAAAGATGCTGCAATCGGCGTACCATGGAAAAGCTCATTGGTCTGACAGAAATCTTCTCCCCTGCTGAGGTTTCAGATCGTGCACATTTCTTCTATCCTGATTGCTTCATAATTATTGTACGATTAGCGTACAACAGTGTTGTAGGCTGCCACAGAGCATCTTTTTTTTGTGCAGGTGGAACAGGGCTTTCTCAACCCTTTGAAGCGCGCTGGTGGAAGTCGTTTTTTCTTGATATCATTCTGGCAGTTCATCAATCGAAAGGAGAAAATCAATGGCCCATACCTATGAAGACCTCCACAAGATGACGGCTGTGGAACTTCGCCAGATCGCCGATCCTATTGAAGACGAGCGACTGAAGGGGCACAGCACGATGCACAAGGAACAGCTGCTCCCCCTCCTCTGTAAAGCGCTCGGAGTCGAGATTCCGCACCATCACGTCGTTGGAATCAACAAGACGGAAATGAAGACGAAGATCCATGCGCTCAAAGCGGAACGGCAGGCAGCGATTGAGAAAAAGGATTACAAACAGCTCGAGTCGATACGAGACCAGATACACAAGCTGAAAAGACAACTGCGAAAGTCGATGGTGTAACAAAAGGCCTGAGAGAGTTACCAAGAGAAGCGAACGTCATTCCGAACGGAGCGAAGCGGAGTGAAGAATCTATCTTTCTAGATCAGATTCTTCGGTCCGATCGAAGACTTCGGACCTCAGAATGACGTTTGTTTTTTGGTTATTCTCAGACTGTATCCCGCCTGCTCTGTTCTCAACATTCTCTTCAGAAGTAGAATTGTTCGGAATATTCTCGTATCTTTGTTGAGAAGTCCGGGCGATGGGACAACCGCCGTCCGGTATCACGTGTGGGCGAACGACATATCAGAACAACACAAGATTGGAAGGGCTATGACTCATTACAAGGAACTCGGTCTCGTTAATTCGAAGGAACTCTTTCAGAAAGCAGTAAAAGGCGGCTACGCAATCCCGGCATTCAATTTCAACAATCTCGAGCAGTTGCAGGCGATCATTGGCGCATGCGTCGAGACGAAATCTCCGGTGATCCTCCAGGTCTCCAGCGGCGCTCGCAAGTACGCAAACCAGACGCTCTTGAAGCATCTCGCCAAGGGAGCGGTCGACTATGCAAAAGAACTTGGCTTCGCTATCCCCATCGTGCTGCACCTGGACCACGGCGATACACTCGAACTCTGCATATCGTGCATCGAATCCGGATTCTCTTCCGTCATGATCGATGGCTCGCATCATCCTTACGACAAGAACGTCGAGCTCACTCGCCAGGTCGTGGAGTACGCTCACAAATACGATGTCACCGTCGAAGGTGAACTCGGAGTGCTGGCAGGGATCGAAGACGCGGTCTCGAGTGCCGTGACGCACTACACGAAGCCCGAAGAGGTGGAGGATTTTGTGAAGAAGACAGGAGTCGATTCACTTGCGATTTCCATCGGGACGTCGCACGGCGCAAACAAGTTCAAGCCTGAGCAGTGCACACGGAACGCGGATGGCATTCTCGTTCCTCCTCCGCTCCGCTTTGACATCCTCGAAGGAGTCGAGAAGCGCATCCCCGGCTTCCCCATCGTCCTTCACGGAGCATCCTCCGTCCCCCCTGATCTCGTCAAGACGATCAACAGCAACGGCGGGAAAATCAAAGACGCCGTCGGTATCCCGGAAGAGCAGCTGCGAAGAGCAGCGGCATCGGCGGTATGCAAGATCAACATCGACTCCGATGGCCGGCTGGCAATGACGGCAGCGATTCGGAAGGTGTTCACGGACAGCCCGGCGGAATTTGATCCGCGGAAGTATCTCGGACCTGCACGCGACCAACTGAAAGCACTCTATATACATAAGATCGCGAACGTGCTTGGGAGCGGAAACAAGGCCTGAACACGCTCCAGCGGTACGAAAACTAAAAGTGACCTTCTTGGATTAGTTTCCCGGGAAGGTCACTTTGTTTTGTGCCTGATTGTCTGCGGTGTATAGATTGCTTCGCACAAAGCGCTCGCAATGACACCCAGCTCCGTGTCATTATGAGGAGTCCCGCTGGTTTTCTCGCAGGTGGTGTCAGGACTTTGGTCCTGACACTATCTTGATGTTTTTGCTGTCAGGAGGAAACTCCTGACAGCAGGCATGTAGTCTTCGCCCGAGCTTCTAGAACAACGTATACGTAAGCCCAAACGCCAGAACTTCCTTCACCTGCGTCCGGGTCGAAGCATTCAAGTCGTTGATGAGCTGAAGATTCACGACGACGACAAGGTATTTGGCGATGTTGATCATCATCGAATTGTCCATTCTCATCGTCATTTCACTGATCTTCCGGATCGGCGCGAACAGATCGAGATTTGACCTCACGAGGACATCTGCTTGCGCTCTCCACTCCACATCGGTAATCGACTCGATACCACCGTCGACTGAGGTTTTGACCCAATCAGCCACGGGCACGGATGGAGCGTTGGCATATTGCCTGTACTTCGAGGTCACAATCTCCCGCAAGGCAGCGCCGAGCCTGGTCCTCACTTCTTTGACAGGCTGGTAACCAAATCCCATGCTTTGGATCAGATACGCGGGATCGAAGAACTGCGAGACAGGAATGATCTTCCCTGTTACATCGGTCGTGACACCCTCGGTGAATTGTGTCCTCAGTGATGCACCCACATAGGGATTCACATGGATTCCAAGCTTGTAGGTATAGACAGATTCAAACTCAATTCTGTCTTCGACCTTTTGTACATCGCCGCTCCCGAGCTTCGCCTGTCCATACACCATTTTGTACGTGTTTCCCCAAACATACGCGGTATCATTCAGGATCGATTTGCCATCGAGGCGCGCCGTCCAGGAAACTGCATCCTCACCTCCCGCTGACCAGTCTTTGAGTTTCACCTGAGTCATGGTCACGCTTGAAACGACCGAATGCTTCCAGCTCGTGTCCGAAGCTGGCGGAGCTGGCGCGGGAGTTTGTGCACTCCCTCGAACAGCGAAAGCAGCAAACAGCAGGACAAACAATTTCTTCATTTCGCTTCTCCTTTGAGCTCTGAACATTTCAACGATAGCGATCCTACAGCTTGGTTGTACAATGGCCGCAGCGTTTTGCGTCGAGCGGAATCGCCATGGAGCACTCAGGGCAGAGTTTGGTGTTCAGAACCGGTGGACCCTCCGCTTTTCTTTTCATCCTGTTCACTGCCTTGACAATCAGGAACACCGCGAAGGCGACAATAGTGAAATCAATGATGTTGTTGAAAAAGACGCCATACTTCAGTACTGACGCGGGCGTTTTGTCAACCGCCTCCTTCAGAGTCAGACCGAAGGAACTGAAATCGACACCGCCAATAAGCACTCCGATCGGCGGCATGAGGACATCGCTTACCATTGAGCTTACGACTTTTCCAAACGCCCCGCCGATGATGATGCCGATGGCGAGATCCAGCACGTTGCCGCGCATGGCGAATTCTTTGAATTCTTTCACGACTGACATGGATTTACCCTCCCTGGTGAGAAATGATACATTGCATGGTGAATTCCCACTGATTTCTGATTCATGTGATGCAATTTAGCCACTCGTTGCAACAATGGCAAAATCAAAAGCAGCACCGACACAACGAAGTTGCTGAAGAAATCCGTCATCGACTGAAGTCGACGCCTTCGAATACGCGAAACCCTTCGGGTTTTGTAACAATTGAGCCGTCCGATTTATCGGATGGCGTTGCAGGACCGTTATTCCGAAAGCTGCGAGACATCGTGAACACTTTTCTTTTGTTCTTCCTTTTCATACATTGGCGGTCGTGGAGAAGCATTATAGAGATGCGGTTGAAAACCTAGCTTTTGTTCCGCTTTTGGAATCCCGCCTATGAGCGGAATCCTGGACAGCGGGACAAGATCGGGACCACAAAGGCAATTATGTCACCCCGAGATGCTTCTGCTCGGGGTCTGAAAACGAGGTCCCGAACAAAAACGTTTCGGGACGACATTGTCTTCGTGGCGCAAATTCTCGACCACATCTCCATAACTCCGTTACCAACTGTTCATCCCCCACCCATCCCTGAACATTGAGGGAAGACCATGCTCAACGACCAAACCACCATCAAAGCCCCCATCCCGGAACACATTTCCATGGAGCAGACCACCGGCGGTCTCCTGTTTTCATACCGATGGTTCTCGCCCGCGTTCATTTTCGTCGCCCTCTTCGCCATTTTTTGGGATGGCTTCCTGGTTTTCTGGTACAGCGTGGTCACAAGCCAGGATGCGCCACTGGTAATGTTCCTATTCCCTATCATCCACGTTCTTGTTGGCATCGGAATCACGTACTATGCTCTGGCGGGATTCTACAACAAGACGCTCGTCCTTGTTGGGGAAGGAAAGCTTACGATTCAACATACTCCCCTCCCCTGGCCGGGAAACAGAGTCCTTCAAGCGGCAGACCTCACCCAACTCTATTCCCAGGAACGTGTCATCCGAACGCGGAATGGCACACAATTGAAATACCAACTCAATGCCATTACACGCGACAACAAGAAGATCGCATTGATGAGCAACCTCACCGCTCCGGACCAGGTCCGCTTTCTTGAGCACAAAATCGAAGAGAACCTTGGCATCACGGACGTTCCCGTTGAAGGTGAATTGCCGAGGTGATGCGAAGCCATTTCAAGAAATGTCACGCAAAGACGCAGAGCCGCAAAGGACAGAAAGACACTAACAGTCCCTCGACCTTGCGGGAGAAATATCAATCTTCCTGACAAGTTTTTGAGATAGGTCCACTACAAGACTTCACACAATCGCATTTTTCGAGGATCCCTTTATGGCAACCGAAAAACTGAACCTTGGATCACCCTCTCCCGAATTCAACAACCTTCCCGGCATCGATGGCAAGAAGCACTCTCTCAAGAGTTTTACCGGACACAAGTGTCTTGTCATCGTCTTCTCGTGCAATCACTGCCCCTATGTCCAGGCGTACGAAGATCGCATGATCGCATTCCAGCGCGAATACGCTCCGAAAGGGGTCCAGCTTGTTGCCATCAATTCCAACGAGACTGTCAACTATCCCGAGGACAATTTCGAAGAGATGGTGAAGCGAGCGAAGCAGCAGGGTTTTAATTTCCCATACCTCCGCGATGATGATCAGTCCGTCGCAACAGCATTCGGTGCGACCCACACACCGGAGTTCTTTTTGTTTGATCAGCAACGAACGCTGCGCTACCATGGCAAGATGGATGACAATTACCAGAATCCCGGAGCCGTCAAGGCCCATTTCCTTCTGAATGCCGTCGACGCTGTACTTTCAGGAGAGGAAGTGAAGGAAAAGGAGACATACTCCATCGGCTGCACCATCAAGTGGAAGTAAGAGGAGCTGAGATGGAAGCAAACTCTGAATATCCTGAATACATTGCCAGGTTCTACGATGTTATCTACGCTCATCTGCGGACCGTCGATCACGAATACTTTCTTCGGACGATACTCTCGACCAGGGGCCCGGTTCTCGAAATCGGCGTTGGGACCGGAAGGTTTTTCATCGATGCACTCCACGGCGGCGCTGACATCTACGGCGTCGACCTGAGCGAAACCATGCTCCAACAGCTCAGAAAAAAGCTGGGCCAGGAACACCACCACCGCATTTCTCAGCAGGACGCACGGTCGCTTCATCTCGACAAGAAGTTCGACCTCATCATCGCACCGTTCCGCATGTTCTCCCACCTGATTGAGACAGATGATCAGCTCCAGATGTTGAACAGCGTTTTCGATCATCTGAATCCCGGGGGTCGGTTCATCTTCGACCTCTACGTGCCCGACCTGGGCATCCTGCTGAATGGTATCAACGAGCAAGTTGACTTCGAGGGGGAGTATGCACCGGGGAAAAAGCTCAAACGCATTGTTTCGGCGAAACCCGATCTCATTCGCCAAATCAGTTCTGTGACGATGACACTGACGTGGGACGATGAAGCGGGCGAGCGCACGGAATCGTGGCTCCTGCCCATGAGGTTCTTCTTCCGCTATGAACTCGAGCATCTGGTCCACCGATCAAAACTGACGCTGAAGCACATCTACGGCGACTATGAGGAACACGAGTTGGGCCCTGAATCCAAAGACTTCATCGTGGTGTGTGAGCGATAGACGTGATGGGCGGATCATCATAATCATGGTTAGCCATCTTCATAGAGGTGATTTATCATGAAATGGTTCAGTCAAATCAACAACTCTATTACTTTGCACAATAACTCGTTAAGTGCGTGGGCTGCATTAATAACAGTCATCTCTTTGCCATTGGTTCTAATCGGTCTTTTCGTCGGTTACCATCAAATCCTCGACATTCTGACTTTGCCTGACCCTGCAATCGAATTTGTCCATCCGACATCGGTTGACTATATGTTGATTAATAGATCTTCAAGAATAGCGGAAGATGTTCTTGTCTCCTTTGGAATCGTCGATCTTGACTCACTGCCACAAAGGCCGGTACCCATTCCGTCGGTGAATTACGACTACGTGAATAAGAATTCAGCGGCAGGACCAATTTCCTGGTTCTCCAATTTTGCGACGCCAGGGCACAGGTATTTCGGCATCGTGTACGTGGGATGTAGAGGAGGAGAAAGGCTGCGGACGTACTGGATCTATGTGAAACACGGTGATCGCAACAAAGGATTTTACGCTGAACGAAATGAAAGGGACACGTATCAGATCAATATTATGAAGGTGGCCACCGATCCAAATTATCTTGAGAAATTGGTCCCCGTCAGCCGCCGTAGGGCCATTCAGTGAACATGGCCAACTAGGCGCTCAATCTGACGGATTTTAGTTCGCCGCAAAGGCCGTGCGAGACGCTAGAAGAACAGAAATCCACGAATAATCTGCAAACAACTTGCTGGTCTCCGCCTCACTTTAGGTCCGATCCGTGAGGCGGCTTTTCGCTCGGAGGCATCATGAAATTCCTGAACATTCTCTCGGGTTTCCTGACCCCGATAATTGGGCTGACCACCATATCCATTCTGGTGCTGCAATCCTTCTTACTAAAGATACAAGGTAATGGTGTCTTGGTTACGGAAGACGCCATCTTCGATCAAATCCGGCAACATGTCTTGTTTCCCCTGGTGTCAGGACTTTTTTATCCGCTGTGTTTTGTAGCGGACGTCCTGACACTCACAAGTAACGAAGTTTGGTGATTCGGGGGTGGTGTCAGGAGCAAATGCCGCTTTATGGCATCCCGTACAGCGGGACTCCTGACACCGGGAAAAAGTTTTGACGAGCGAGTCCGCCTACGTTGAAAGGCGGACCTCGGCGGGCAAGCGTAGTACGTTAAGCAAGGCTTGCAACAATTTACTATGTTTTGAGAGCAATCTACGTGTAACTGGGTTCGTTGAGTGCAGATTTCAAAGTTCATGTCGCCGCAGATCCCGCTGCAACTGAATCTATCGAATCGGGATTAACCGCCAGCCGCTGTGACGCTTGAACAACCGTGCTGATACTAAGGAGCCGAATGGCGAACAAAGAAGCCACAGCTCGTATCAAGATCAACAAGCTGCTCGAAATTGCAGGCTGGCGTTTCTTTCCGGAAGGGATCGCACCTGCCAACATTCGCCTTGAGCCGAGCGTCACGATCAAGTCATCCGATCTGGAAGCTCTTGGCGAGAACTTCGAAAAGACGAGCAAGGGCTTTATCGACTTTCTGCTGCTAGACACCAAAGGCTTCCCGCTCATCGTCCTTGAGGCCAAGTCGGAGGACAAGAACCCGCTCGTTGGCAAGGAGCAAGCCCGCAAATACGCCAAGTCCCAGAATTGCCGCTTCGTCATTCTCTCCAACGGCAACTTGCACTATTTCTGGGACCTGGAGCGCGGCAACCCCTACCTAATTACGTCATTCCCTACGCCGGACTCGGTGATCGGCTACCAGCAGGTCACGCCCAACCCGCAGCGCCTCATCGAGGACCAGGTCAGCGACGACTACATCGTGCTGACCCAGCGCCCGAACTACCAATCCGAAGCAGCGTGGCGCAACGAGGCAGAGCATCCCGGCTACATCCAGGCCAACAAGCTGCGTTTCTTGCGGCCGTATCAGTTGAAGGCCATTCACGCCCTTCAGCGGGCCGTGAAGGACGGCAAAGACCGCTTCCTGTTCGAGATGGCCACAGGCACCGGCAAGACACTCACTGCCGCCGCCGTCATCAAGCTCTTCCTCCGTTCCGGCAATGCCCGCCGCGTTCTCTTTCTCGTGGATCGGCTCGAACTGGAGGAGCAGGCCAGGAAGGCCTTCGCGGCGCTGCTGTCCTCCGACTTTAAGACGGTGATCTACAAGGAGAACCGCGACGACTGGCGGCGGGCGGAAATCGTTGTCACCACGGTGCAGTCGCTGCTCTTCAACAACAAGTACCAGCGGCTCTTCTCTCCGACCGATTTCGACCTGGTCATCTCCGACGAAGCCCACCGCTCCATCGGCGGCAACGCCCGCGCCGTGTTCGACTACTTCATCGGCTACAAGCTCGGCCTCACCGCCACACCCCGCGACTACCTCAAGCGGTTCGACAAGGCCGCGCCCACCGCCCGCGACCCGCGCGAAGCCGAGCGCCGACTGTTGCTGGATACCTACCGCACCTTCGGCTGCGAGAATAGCCAGCCCACCTACCGCTATTCATTACTGGACGGCGTAAAGGAAGGCTACCTGATCAATCC
>JAPLFP010000370.1 GCA_026390585.1 Ignavibacteriales bacterium
CGAGACGACATGGCGCCGGTCGAAATCCAAATAGAAGACACGCTTGGGTCGCAGGACCGCCGTTGAACCCCTGTAGTCAAGATATCCTTCTGATGGATCCGATTCGTTTCCGCGTGCCACCGAGTAGGTGTAGGTTACACTTCCGCTGAAGTAGTTGCTCATCCGCTTGTGTAGCGTGAGATCAACACCGTTGACTTTGCCATAGTTGGAATTATCGTAAATGGTATAAGCGTAGGGAAAGACGGCGTGATACGTGCTGCCGACAAGATTGGTGATATCCTTGAAGTACGCGCCGATGTCAATCGAATAGTTGTCGCTCAGTTGTTGTTTGACGCCGAACTCAAACGCAACAGTCCGCTGAGGTTCTATGCCGGGATTTCCAACCAGTGCTGCGTTCACTGAGGGATCGCGGAGTGTGTACATTTCGGTGTAATCTGCACGCTGGAAGAAATGTCCGTATGAGCTGTAAAACACCGTTGCCTCAGTGATGGGGAAGGCAATTCCCAGGCGCGGACTTACTTGAAGGAATGGCTTCGTATCAATTTCATTGGTCACAACCCACAGTTTTGTTACTTCATCTTTATAGCCACCCGGCGTCGTCACATCGAGCCAGCGTTTATCTCTTACATCAACATAGTCCACGCGAATGCCGACATTGACGAGAAATGAACTGAATTCCAGTTTATCCTGTAGGTAAGCGGCGACCTCGATTGGAGTCCGATGAAAATTATCGTATGCCCAGAATCCGCCACTCCACGGCTGTTGGTAATCGAGTCTCTTAATGTCATAGGCGGTGATTTCCGTCCCAGTTTTCAAGAGGTTATACTGATTGAGCTGATGGGTCAGATCGATTTTTCCGATGAATGTTCCAAGCCTATTCTCTGTGTAATCACCCAGGTCGCCTCCTTGACTGAATTGATTCCCCGAATTCTTGACATAGTTTGACTCCAACAGCATGCCATCATTCGAGAAGATTGCATACCTGCCTGGGGTGTAAAGACGGAAGTGCCTATAGTTGTAAACTGCATTCAACGTGTAGTATGTTTCAGTACTCGGAAAGTAGTTGATGGCGAAGTTGTCGCGGGAGGTTTGTTCTTCTCGACTGGGGAATCCTTCGGGAAGATATTTCCATATGTGGGAATACAGCTTATAGGCGCGCCAGAACCTTCGGTCCGCCAGACTGAATTTCCAATTCCCGAGTGCATACGTGAGCTTCGCATTGGTCTCACGTTCCTTATTGTATCCCCATGGAAGCGGGCTGAGAGCATTTTCCATCCGTGCGGTAGCAAAAAACTTCAGGTCAGGCACAAAGGGGACAGGACCGCTGAGAACGAAGGACAACTGGCCCAGATAATTGACATCAGGGAAAAGTGCCGGCGTACCGTCGAGCGTCTGTGCTTGATACGCCGACGGAATATCGAGGATGAGCAGCCCTTTGTCATCGACCCGGGGTTTGTGAACGCCATTTGCATCAACGCCCATGTAATCGTTCGCAAGCGCATCAGCTTTATGGTAGGGTGACGGATTCAGTTGATTCGACTCCAGTTCAATTCTTCCTGAGTATTTGGAGCCCCCCTCTTTTGTGACGATGTTCACGACACCGGAGAGAGCCTGACCATATTCCGCGCTGAATCCACCCGTTAGCACCTGCAACTCCTGGATCGCATATTTGTCGAGTTGGGTCCCCATTCCTCCCGACATCGGATCACGGGTCACCACACCGTCAACGAGGTACACCACCTCATTGCTGCGGCCTCCACGGGCATGCATATCCCCGCTGGCATCGGTAACGAATCCGGCCTGCAATGCGACAACCTGCTGGAAGGTGGTGACCGGGAGATCGGAGAACGTCTCCGCGGAGATGATCGACGTCTTGGAAGTCTCATCCTTGTTGATCATGGGGCGTTCTGCAACAACGATGACTTCTGTCCCAAGCGTGACGGCCGATTCTGTCATCTCGAATTGTATGTTCGTCGTCAGATCAGCCCGGACGACCACCTTCGTCACAACCTGTGTTGCGTAGCCGATCAGCGAGGCGCGAGCAGAGTATGTCCCCGGCGGGACGCTGATGATGATGATGCGCCCTTCGATGTCTGTGCTCCCCCCGATGGTTGTCCCCTCCAGGATCACATTCACCAGAGGCAACACCTCCCCGGTTTTCTTGTCAACGACTTTGCCGACAATCTTCCCATACGTGCCTGCAAAGACCGAAGCAGCGCACAACACCAGGAGTGCCAGCGACAACCATCGCGTTCGATTGGTACAATGTGGATGATTCATGCGACCTTCCCGCGATAATGGTGAGAATTAAAAAGCAGGCTGTACGCTGATATTGCCGCGGGCGCACAGCCTGCCCGTACAAGAATGAACCGTGTGGTTACTTTGCCAAAATCATGCGTCGCGTTTCCAATGAATTCCCGGCCCGAACCGTATAGAAATAGACGCCGCTCGGATAGGACATTGCATCCCACTTCACGGTGTATGTTCCCGGTTCCAGTGTCTGATCCACAAGCGTGGCCACTTCACGGCCGAGGACGTCCATGACCTTCAACGAGACAACCTTCGTCGCTTCAAGAGAAAACCTAATGTTTGTGGATGGATTGAAGGGATTTGGATAATTTTGTTCCAGACGGAATTCGCGCGGAGTCACCCCTGCGTTCTTGTCGACGACATACGTCGCGCTGATCGCGCGCGTCACGTCTGCCCACGTCGTTCCAATTCTTAATTCATCCAGTTCGATGAATGGTGTCGTGTTCGCAAGATCTTGTCTGATGAAAAATCGCATCGCCGCCGTCATATCCGTTGTATTGTTCACAGCGGTCAGGGTTGGCGCAGGTTCTGTTTTTCCAAAGGTCGAAGCGTTCGGATTGATCCACAGCTTTGTGGAATCGTTCGTTGCACCGGCAACAAATTGGTATGCCGCGACAACAAGATATACTGTGTTGAGAGATTGCCCTGAGGACCACGACTTGTCTGATGTCAATCGTGTGCTGATTCCGATGTCGAAGCCGGTACCGTTACGTCTGTGCCATACCAGTGCTCCGCTGATCGTGCTGGTGGGACTCTGATAATACCCTGAGCAGTACCCGGCAGTATCACTACTCATCCCTCCAAGACTCGTTACCTTGAACAAGTACGAATAGTAGATGGTCCCTGATGCTGTTGAATCAAATCGCTTTGTCGGATCCACTCCAGTACCATCAAACGTAACCCTGTTCCCGGACGATGCGGGGAATCCTGTGTAGCTGAGACTTCCTGTTGCGACAAGAATGGAATCTCCTGAATTGTTGTTGATCCAGTTTCCCTGACCTCCCAGGGTTGAACCACCTGGATAATTGAAACCGTCATAATGCGGCAGTGTCACCTGTGCCCACGCTGCGGGACTCAGCAGAACGAGAAGGGCGACCATGACGAAGAATCGTATAGCAGTTCTCATAAGACCTCCTGATGGATTGTGATAAACGGTGATGCTGACCTCTTACATTGATTGCTTTTGTTCCAAACATGTTCTGAGCCTGGACAGATGGAACCTACTCCCAGGTGTTGGAGAGAAAACCAAGCGCACTCTTCACAAATGCGGTCGCAAAAGCGTGTCTGCGGGCATTGTCTTCGCGGATTCCTGTCGGCAATTCCACTTGTATGCCCCAAGCCTTCCGTCCCGAGAACGCACTATGCTGCTCCAGGTTGTATCCCCCGCTAAAGTAGGGTTCTCCATCCGGATGAGGAAGTTCGGGGCTTGGCACGGTTGTGAATCCTTCTTGTTCAAGAGCCGCTCCAAGACTGCGAGGTCCTCGCACCAGCTGCGACAACGGTGTCGTCCGATCATTCAGAATGAGTCCAAGGCTCGTCGTCGCCAGCTGCACCGAAGCGTCGAGCTCAGCGTCACTGAGTTTCAGTTGGTTGCTGACGAGAAGATAGCCGAGTTCAACGACTTGCCAGTCGTGACGATGACCATGTAGGTCGATGTAGAGACCTCTGCCAAACTCCTGCTGAATACGATGCTCTGCTATATCAATAAAGCTGTGGAATTCGTTCCAGGCTTCGGTCGCAATCGGATCGTCTTGTGCGGCATCGAACAACTCCCGATTGGCATCAAGTTTGTCCCTGTGCAGGCGATTGATGATGACATGGGGAACTTTGCCTGTTTGGGTGCGGAACAGCTCGATGATCTCCCGTGCCAACTCCTGAGTGTTGGTGTCTTGATGACCGGCGGTTCCGAGGACGCGATTGGGAATCGTCGAAGGTTTAAGGTATCCGCCATGGGGCACGGAAATGACAATGGGAAGATTTCCCATGACGTACTCGATGAAGCCGTTCTTGCCGAAGACTGATTGACCCGCAGTGACCACGATCGGTCCAGCCTCTCCCGTTGATGCTGATGACGCCGGAGACTGTGCGAGGGAGTTGTTGAAGAGCCCGCAGCAGGCAAACAAAATAATGGCATGACATGCCCGAAATCCGATGGACGCGATCGTGATCCGGTGAACTGATTCTGCAATCGGAGCAGTGTTCCGCATGGATTTATCAACTTCCTGCTGAGGGTGGAAGAGAACTGCCTGCTGTGCTTGGCGTAAGATGGCTGAGGGCTCCCTGTGGGCCTCACCAAGGAAGGACAACCTGAAGAGAAATGCAATTCCTGTACCAACTAAATCCATTGAAATTGGCGTAGTTCGGGACATGCACAGCAAGTATTCTCAAGTATTGGGAAAAATCAGCCCATGAGTTTGGGCTGATTTCGCTCACTGTTCTTTCTCAAAAAAACGCTATCATTGTTTGCGTTCGAAAAACGAACCAAAACGCTCTGGCACACTCTTCGCTCATAGATTCCTATTCCACTCGTGGCAGGACTATCCTTCAGGTAATTCATGCGCGGCGTTTCCTTCCGGACACGGCTCGTCATTACCATCTCTTCGCTCATTGTCATTCTTGTAGGGGCAGCCCTTTACCTGAACTGGTCAACGGAGCAATCGCGCTCAGAAGTTGTTGAAACACACAAGCAGATGACCCAGCGCGGTCTTCAACAGCTTACGACGGCACTCGCCCCGACATTGGACAGCCTTGTGCGGTCCGGCTTCTTTTCGAAGAGAGAGCTCACTCGGTCGGAAGAAAAGCATGTGGACACTCTGCTCGCAAAGATCGCGGGGTATGTGCTGAACGCGTTCAAGGGGATGGAAGGGGGATGCTACGTCGCGCAATTCGATCAATTCATGGGATATTCATTTCCAACGTCGCCGGAGCCGAAACCTGCGTACGGACCACCCCCCCGGTCTTATCATATCATACGTCATCAGGTGCTTCTTTCGATCGCACAGAAGTCCCCCATTGTCGAGGTTCACACATTTGATCCCGCAACCTTTCCCCTTGTTACAGAGCCTCTTGTCGTGAGAGGGCAGGTGCTTGGCGGAGTGTGGGCGCGTATTCATATTGAACGACTGATGCCCACGGTCAGCCTTGTGAGTGTCCTCCTCGGAACGGCATTTATCCTGCTTCTTGGTTTGATCGGTGCTCTGGTGGCAGTATGGCGATTCCGAACACACGTCGAACAGCTGCGCCTTGGCTTGCAGACACTCCACAACGACAGCGCGTTTCGGTTCGTAGACATCTCAGGTGTTTTTGGATATATCGAACACTCAATCAATGAGATGGTAGATGCCCGGGCTTTGGAACAACACCGGCGAGCGGAACTTGAAGCCGAGGTCCACCAACAGGACAAGCTCGCTTCCTTGGGAAAGCTTGTCGCGCGTGTTGCTCACGAAGTTAAAACTCCTCTTGCGATCGTTAAGACCCGCATTCAAATGTGGGAGCGCAAATTCCGCAAGACTGGAAATGCCGATGGGGTCGTGTCGCGCGATTCGATGGATCTGGTATTGCAGGAAATAGACCGTTTGTCTGATCTCGTCAAGCGGTTGCTTGTCTTTTCAAAACCTATCGTCAACAAGCGAACGATCGTTGATGTCAACGATCTTCTTCGACACATCGTCGCTCTCGTCCAGGGGGAGATCGACGAACGCAACATATCTCTCGGGACGACATTCGAGAAGCAACTGCCAACACTCTCTCTTGACATAAGGGCAATGGAACAAGTGTTCCTCAACATTGTGACGAATGCTCTGGAAGCTATGGCGGACGGCGGGGAGTTGGAAATGACGACCCGGTACTTCAAGGAGACCAACGAGGTTAGCGTGTCGATTCAAGATTCCGGAAAAGGTATTCCGGACGAGATACGCACCAAGGTGTTCGATCCATTCTTCACGACGAAGGAACAGGGGACTGGTCTGGGGCTATCCATCGCGTATGAAATTGTTCATGCACATCATGGAAAGATCACGTTCAGCGAGGCTGGCGCGGAGCGAACAACTTGCACAATCACCTTACCAGTCGGAAACGCAAAGTAGGCAACCATGAAAAGTCAAAAGACCATTCTCGTCGTTGATGATGAAGCCGCAATGCGGAAAAACCTGTCCGAATTGCTCGGGGAAGAAGGGTTCAAGATCGCTGAGGCAGTTGATGGTGAGAGCGCGATGAGCATGGTGAAGGATCATCGGCCGAATCTGATTCTCCTGGACATCAATTTGCCAAGAGTCGATGGACTGGCGGTCCTTGTGGAAGTAAAGCGTACGCAACCGGATGTGCCTGTGATCGTCTTCACAGCCTATGGCACCAGCGACCGAGCCATTCAGGCCATGAAATCAGGGGCGTATGACTACCTTGAGAAGCCGTTCGATCTGGACGAATTCCTTCTCACGATTCGGAGGGCTTTGAACTACAGCGATCTGCTGGACGAAGTCCAAAACCTTCGGACAAAGCTCTCTGACGCACCGACCCATCTTGCCTCCACCGAGCTCATCGGCTCCAGTCCGAAGATGCAGGAGATTTTCAAAACGGTTGGGCGCGTTGCAGGGACGGATGCCACAGTATTGATCCAGGGGGAAAGCGGTACGGGGAAGGAGCTTATCGCAGATGCGATCCAGCGCCACTCGCTGCGATCGGACAAGCCGTTCATCAAGGTCAATTGTGGCGGACTGCCGGAGATGCTGCTTGAAAGTGAAATGTTCGGTCATGAAAAAGGATCATTTACCGGCGCCATCTCCCGCAGGGAGGGGAGGTTTGAACTTGCGAACGGAGGGACCATCTTCCTCGATGAAATCAACAACATGCCGCCGGCTCTCCAGATGAAGCTCCTGCGTGTTCTGCAACACAGAACGTTCGAACGTGTGGGGGGGAAGGAAACGCTGACAGTGGATGTACGCATTATTGCAGCGACGAACAAGGACATTGAAAAGGAAGTGAAGGCGGGAAGGTTCAGAGAAGATCTCTATTACCGGCTTAATGTTGTTCACATTGTCATTCCACCGCTGCGGGAACATCTCGAAGACATCCCTCTTCTGGTCGAACACTTTCTGAATAGGTACGCGTCAGGACGGCGGGTGGTCCTGTCGGGAGAAGCAACGCAGAGAGTCCGGACACATACTTGGCCCGGAAACGTACGCGAACTTGAAAACGTCATTCAACGGGCACTCGTGATGGCTCAGGGAAGCGTCATCACGAAGGATGACTTGCCAATTGAATCGTTCCCGGAAAGGAAGGCCGCTCCACGTCGGGGGAGTCCCGTACTTCGAACACCCCTAAAAAAACTCACTGCCGGATTTGAAAAAACACTCATCCTTCAAGCGCTTTCGGAAACCGGATGGAATCGGACGAAGGCTGCTGAACTTCTGCAGATTCATCGCCGGTTGCTCTTTTCGAAAATCAAACAATACAAGATCAGAGAGCCGAAGTGACGATCGGAAAGGGAAGCCGCCGTCGCTCTTGGGGAGCGGGAAGAAAAGGAAGAGTCAAGAGTGTGGTTTGACCGATGAGATCGAAGGGGAAGAAGCGAAGCCCATTTCAGGAAAGCACTTCTGAAATGGGCTTTTCGTTTTGTTGAAGGCAACCTCTCGGTCACGGTTTCTTATTTCGCCCAAAGGATCAGACCAAGCTTGAGCGGATTCTCGAGAGCCTCGTGATGTGGGAGCACCCGGACCGTATGCCCCAGGCGCCCGCTCATTTCGAGCTTGTTGGTTCCAATGAAGTCGTACACGGATCCCGCGGGTGTGTCTTTCGGTTTCATCAGGACGACTTTCGGATGCTCGATCTCACCCTCGGCGTTCAGGTTCCCGTAGAACAACTCAACAGAGACATCGTCGGGTTTCAGATGTCCAAGATCGATGCGGGCATCGACAGTGAGCGTCTCGCCGACCTTCAGCGTTTTGTGGTTTTCTGCTTTGACTTCAACGATCTTTATCTCCTGCCAGTGCTGCCGAAGATGCTGTTTCCACACTGCGATCTGTTTCGCTCGGGCAAATCCATCATTGCTCAATTCACTGTAGCGGTCGAGAGCGGGTAGATACATCCGCTCTGTATACTCACGGACCATTCGATTCGTGTTGAAATCAGGTCCGATGGCCCGCATAGCACTTTTCATCTTCGCGATCCACTGACGAGGCAGGTCATCGGCACCGCGGGTGTAGTACAGGGGGACGATTTCCTTTTCGAGAAGATCGTACAGCGCATTTGACTCAATCTCATCCTGTGTCGGTTCGTCGGTGTATTCTTCGCCCCGCCCGATGGCCCAACCTGTGTTCACATTATAAGCTTCGTCCCACCACCCGTCCAGAACGCTGAGGTTGATGGCACCGTTGAGCGTTGCTTTCATACCGCTTGTTCCACTTGCCTCCAGGGGCCGGCGCGGCGTGTTGAGCCACACATCGACACCCTGCAGCATATAGCGGGCAACAACCATGTCGTAATCTTCGAGGAACACCATTCTCCGGCGTGCATCGGGACGTCGTTCAAAATGTATGATCTGCCGAATGAGGTCCTTGCCGGGATTGTCGTGAGGATGCGCTTTACCGGCGAAAATGATTTGCACAGGCCGATCCTTGTAAGCGAGGATTTTGAGAAGGCGTTCAACATCTTTCAGGATCAGCGTCGATCGCTTGTAGGTTGCGAAGCGCCGGGCGAAACCAATGGTGAGAGCCTGTGAATTCAGGATTTCATCAGCCTGTGCAAATTCAGACGGCGGCGCTCCTCGTGACTCGAGTTGTTTGCGCAGCCGACTTCGGGCAAACGCAACCAAGCGCTCGCGTCTTCTCTCGTGTGTTCTCCACAACTCTTCGTCGGGAATCTGATCGACACGGTTCCAGAGTGCATGGTCGCCCGCATCTTCCCGCCATCGGGGACCGAGGTAACGGTCATAGAGCCCTGCCATGTCGCGGCTGATCCACGACGGAGCGTGGACACCGTTCGTAATCGAAATGATTGGGACCTCATTCGCGGGCAACCCCGGCCAGACATTCTTCCACATGTTGCGTGAAACGACGCCGTGAAGCTTGGCGACGCCGTTGGTGCTCCCCGCCATCCTCAACGCGAGAACGGTCATGCAAAAGGCTTCCGTGTCGTTGTTAGGGTCTTGTCTGCCAAGACCATGGAATTCCTTCGGACTCAGTCCGAGATCGGGGTAGTATCGCTTGAAGTACTGCTCCATGAGATCGGGTGAAAAATAGTCGTTGCCTGCGGGAACGGGTGTATGTGTTGTGAAGGCAATGCCGGAGGTCGATGCTTCCCGTGCCTCGGCGAAGGAGAGTTTTTGTGTCTGCATGAGATCCTTGCAGCGCTCGAGGGAGAGAAATGCCGAGTGTCCTTCGTTCATGTGGTACACTGAGGGATGAATACCCATCGCTTTCAGCGCACGGTATCCGCCGATACCCAAGAGGATCTCCTGTTTGATCCTCAGTTCACGGTCGCCTCCGTATAGCTGATCTGTGATATCCTGGTCCTCCTGGCGGACATTCATCGGTATGTTGGTGTCGAGGAGGTACAGTGGGACTCTTCCGACCTGCACTTTCCAAATCTGAGCGTAGAGTGCACGGCCGTCGAGATCGACGGAGATGATTATCGGTCTGCCTGTCTGATCGAGCTTGAGGCGGATAGGCAGTGTGTAAAAGTCGTTTTCCGGATTCCGCTCCTGCTGCCATCCATCGATATTTAAGTATTGCCGAAAATATCCTTGTTGATACAACAATCCAACGCCGACCAGTGGCAGGCCGAGATCGCTTGCCGATTTCAGATGGTCGCCGGAAAGGACACCGAGCCCACCGGAATAGTTCTGCAGGCACTCCGTGATGCCGAACTCTGCAGAGAAGTACGCAATCTGGCCTTGCTCAACCTGAGAGTACGTCTTTCGGAACCATGTGGAACCAGTGTCGAGGTACTTTTTATAGCGATCGAACCCGCGTTCGAGTTGCGCGAGCAGAGCGTCATCGCGGGAAGCTGCATTCAAGCGCTCTTGACTGATCATTCCAAGCATCAGCACAGGGTTGTGATTCGTTTTCTCCCAGAGGTCGGGATCCAAACGAATGAGGAGCTCCATCAGGTCGTGATCCCAGACCCAGAGCAGGTTATACGCGAGCTCATGAAGAGGTTCAAGTTCTTTCGGGAGAGCAGGAGCGACGGTGTAAGTATAGATGGGCCGAGTCATAACAGTAGTCCCTTGTGGAAATCAGAAATGCGTTGGAACGATCCGGTTATCTCGTCAGGTCAATCGACTGAACGGAAACGACTGAAAAGGATAACAAAGAAAAGTGAGAAAAACCATAAGCGGACTAGCGTAGTTTTCAACATAACGTGAAGGCTTCTCGCTCTTCGGAAAGTCGAGCTTTGTTCCATTGGGCAGGGCTGTTTTGAAGGCTACATGTCACCCCGAGATTTTCCGCTTCATGAATCCCGCATCTGAGCGGAATCCCAAGAGGCGGGACTTCTGCTTGGGGTCTCAAAACGAGGTCCCGAATGAAGATCCCGCTATGGGATTCCGCTCGTGAGCGGGATTCAGAAAGCGAACATTTCGGGACGACATTTATGTGCTCAACGCCCCATTGGTCGAACGAGTTCACATCCCAGAGAACTCCTTGCACGAAAATCTTGTGTTCGTAGAGGGCAATGAGCGAACCGAGTGTTCGGGGAGTCAGTTTTTTGAAGAGGATCGTGTTTGTCGGACGGTTTCCTGGGAACACTTTGTGCGGAAGGAGTCCCTCGAGTTCTGATCCATTCAGGCCCGAATTTTCGAGCTCTGCGCGTGCCTCATCTTCTGTCTTGCCTTTCATGAGAGCTTCGGTCTGCGCAAAAAAGTTCGACAGAAGAATTACATGATGCTCGCCAATCGGGTTGTGCGATTGCGACGGCGTCAGGAAATCGACCGGAATGAGCTTCGTCCCCTGATGCAGAAGCTGGAAGAACGCATGCTGGCCATTGGTGCCGGGTTCTCCCCAAATGATCGGACCGGTGGAATAGTCCACGCGTTGACCGGTTCGTGTCACCCCCTTGCCGTTACTCTCCATATCGCCTTGCTGTAAATACGCAGGAAACCGGTGGAGGTATTGATCATAGGGAATGATAGCGTGTGACTCAGCGCCGAAGAAGTTGTTGTACCAAACTCCGAGCAATCCGAGGAGAACCGGCAAGTTTGTTTCGAAGGGGGCGGTACGGAAATGTTGATCCATCTGGTGCGCGCCGAGAAGCAGCTCCTCAAAGTTCTCCATACCGATGGAGAGAGCGATGGAGAGTCCGATTGCCGACCACAGAGAATACCGGCCGCCGACCCAATCCCAGAACTCGAACATGTTCTTTGTGTCGATGCCAAACGCAGTAACTGCTTTCGCGTTTGTCGAGACTGCAACAAAATGCCTGGCGACAGTTGACGGATTTTGAGCCCGCTCCAGGAACCATTTCTTTGCCGACTCTGCATTGACGATTGTCTCTTGCGTTGTAAACGTCTTCGATGCGATGATGAAAAGCGCCGTTTCGGGGCTCAGTCGTTTCACTGTCTCTGCGATGTGGGTTCCGTCGACGTTTGAAACGAAGTGAACATTGAGACGAGGGTGGCCGTAGTGTTTCAGTGCTTCTGTCACCATAGCGGGGCCGAGATCCGATCCGCCGATGCCGATGTTGACGATATCGGTGATGGGTTGACCCGTGTAACCTTTCCACGCGCCGGTGCGGACTTGTTCAGTGAACGCACGAATATGGTCAAGCACTTTGTTCACCGAGGGCATGACATCGACGCCATCGACGATGATCGGCGTGTTGGACCGGTTGCGAAGGGCGATGTGAAGAACGGAGCGATGTTCGGTTGAGTTGATCTTTTCACCAGTGAACATTTGTTCGGTCCGATGTTTCAAATCCGCTTCACGAGCGAGGTCAAACAGAAGCGACATTGTCCGTTCGGAAATACGATTCTTGGAATAGTCGAGGAGAAAATCGTTCCACCGGACTGAGAACTTACCAAACCGTTGTGGATCGGATGCGAACATCTCACGCATGTGTTGAGGAGCGATCTCTCGTTGATGCAGTTCGAGAGCCTTCCATGCGGGCGATTGAGTCAGTTTCGACATGATGAATGCTCTTGAGTAAGTACTTTGGGCGAGATTGGCAACTAGACGTCAGGGTAAAACGGCAACGTTAATATAGGAAAAAAGGAGGGAAGAGTTTCTAGGGGCTTGCCTCTCGCGCAAACCCTTGTGGGACAGGTTGACAACCTGCCCTACAGATTGCGATGCATCACCTTGCCAATGATCACGGCGAGCACTCCAAACACCACACCGCTCACCGTTCCAATGATAGGACCCATAATGAGGACAATAGCTGCGGGATGCAAGCCTTGAGGTAACGCATTCAGCGCTTCGACCATCCGAGGATTGTTTGCCAGATATGTAGAAACAAAGAGCGCTTGAATGATTGAGCTGAAAAATCCTGTAAGAATGCCGAGGTAGAAGCCATGAAGAAACAGCTCTTCGCGCGACCGGCGGGAAAATCTCCACGCTGAAAATATCCCAATACAGAGCCACGCGAGCCACTCACGCCCGCTGGTGAAACCAAACACAGAGGCGATGCCGAAGATGATGCCGAGGAGAGAGAGGGAGATGATAAGTCGCCAGTTCATGATTTGCTCGTTGATCGTCAACTCACTGTAGAAAGACTTGGATGGTGTCGCGTCTCACAGGCACCTTGAATAAGTGGCTTAACCAATGTAGGGATGCATTTGATTGAGAAGACCGGCCATGCCGGACAAAACACACCCCTAAATCCCCTCTCTCTCTCACGCGAGCATCCGCACAGAGGGGACTGACAAAGCCGAGCGTAAAACGGTCCCCTCTTGCGTGTAAGGTCGAGGGTGGCGAGAGGGGAGCAGGGGGGTGTGTAGTGTCTCGGACTTATTCAAAGAACATCTGAGACATGACACTAGGTCACGGTGATCTCATTCTTATTCGTACAAGTCCTTCAGATTCGCCGCGGCGAGCTCTTTGAGGAAACCGC
The DNA here is from genome assembly GCA_026390585.1 of Ignavibacteriales bacterium. Classification (GTDB taxonomy): domain Bacteria; phylum Bacteroidota; class Ignavibacteria; order UBA10030; family UBA10030; genus UBA9647. The sequence goes on from JAPLFP010000370.1 coordinate 13,351, forward strand.
CAACCTTCTCTGTTACGGCTTTCAAATATCGGCTTCCTTTCTCGACAGTCGCTCGTTTGGGATTTCCAACGCCAGTGTCTTTTGTGACCTTTGTCCACTGTCGGGGCGTCCAAACCCAGCGCTCACGAAGCCCCTGGAGCTTGAATTTGCGGGATGCTCCGTCTCCGGCTTCATTCAAAGGAAGCACAAGATCGGGGGCGACATTGAGCATAACGCTGGTCTCCATTTCCCCCGCATGGTCGTCGGCCTCTTCAAAGTGAGTCTTCTGATCGACGATCTGCCACCAGTTGATAGTGCAGACAAACATTTCCGGATAATGCAGCTGAACCTCCCGGAGCATCTGCCGGAAGTCGTTTCCTCCATGGCTGTTTAGCACAACGAGCTTGTGAATCCCCTGTCGTGAAAGGGAGTCAACCACGTCCTTGAGCAAAGGGAACTGTGTGCTCGGATTGATGCTGATGGTCAGCTTGATGTCGAGTTGACCGGTATTAACACCGAATGGCACCGTCGGAAGGACGATGACTTTTGCTCCCGCCTCCCAGGCGATCCTTGCGGATTCAGTGGCAACGTAATCAGACTCGACATTGTCCGTCCCATAGGGGAGATGATAGTTATGGGCTTCAGTCGCGCCCCAGGGGAGAATGGCGACGGTGTACTTCGTCGCCTTGATGGTCTTCCACGTTGTCTCAGCAAGAATGTATGGGCGTGTTGGCATAGTCCTCTTGTTTACCTTGATATGAAGAACAATCGCTGTTGATCGTGGGCTATGATTCTTGAGTTCGTATTACCAATTGACGGCTATTTCTTTGGACGCACAAGGAATCTCTCCTCAAACGTTGGCGCTTTTCCTGCGAGAGTCAGAAAGACATCCAACGGAACCACCTCGAACTCCGGCCCCAGCTTGCTCAGAATTCCTTTGACACGTTTGACATCACTGTATTCCCGCACATGGATGAGCAGGAAATACGGCCGCTTGCCGTTGATCTTCCCAAGTTCTTCCAGATCCGCAACTGCATCGGCCTCGGGGCGCTCGGGTGAAAGGTAATAGTCATACGAAATGAACGGCTTTCCGTCCTTCACGGTGAATGTGAATGCGGGAGCATAGCCGTTGACAAACCCGATCGCATTTGGCATGCCTTTGTAGTAAGCGTCAACGATGTCTTTCGTCAGATCCGGGTTGCCTTCAACGGTTGCGCCCTCAGAGTAGTCCATGATCTCGAAGACCTTCAGATCGAGGACATCCATATCCTCTTTTGCTTTCGTGATCAACGGCGGTAGGAGCTTTGGCGGTACGACCTTGGGGTACATGTAACCAGGGCCCGAGAGGCAGCCGATGAAATAATCATTGGGTGTGGCCAGCGTGTAGAAATACTCTGCCATCGCCGGTGCCATCCAGACATAATTCATCAAAACTTCCCATGCGTATGGGATTTCTCCTCTACCAGGTTTCAGCCATGCGCCAAGACCGATACCGTCCGTCTGAATGCAGGTGACATAGACTTTCTTCTCAGGCGTGTAAACCTTGCCGGGAACAACGTGATGATTGTTGGTAAACTTAAATCCCGGCGAGACTGGCACCTGGCTGGCAAAGGTAACATTGGGGAGTGTGTTCAATCCCTCGACGCGCAATCCGAAACTCGACGTCAGCTTCACGTGCTCCCGTTCCAAATCTTTGGCATATGAATGCCATCCCATCACCATTGCCATCGAATTCATCTGGCTCAGGATCTTCTTCGCGAGCTGGTACTCCAGCGTATCTGTTACCCTGCTGGAGAGATCATTGAAGAACACTTGTTTCGCAACTCCCCAATCGGCCACCCCGGGCTTCATCACCGTTCCATGCTCGCCTCCGAGCCAAATGATGTAATCCTTGCTGCATCGTTGCCAGTACTGATCGTAGGCCCATTGATAGATCTGGGCGTCGGTCTGACCAGCGAACTTGCCGCGGAAATCTGCAACGGGTTTGAGGCCCGCGCTCTCCACCATGGGAATCATATCTTCGCTGACAACAACGGAGCGCTCGAGTCCGGCAACCGTAAAGGCAACGATGAGCGACGTGCGGACGGATTTGTCCCAGACAACATACCCTTTGACGAATTTCTTCAGCGCCTGCAGAGCGGCCTGTGGGGTTCGAAGCTCGGTGAATGTGAAGTTCTTCTTCTCCTTGTAGAAGTTGAAGACCGACGTAACGTATGTGAAATCCCAATTGTCGGGATAAAGGAGATACAGGCGTGGCGCATCAATGTTGGCAAGGCCCTGCAGACTGATCAGGAACGCCTGCGTGCCGAGTTTTCCCTGCACTTGCCAATTGTCTTCCAGACGGATGAAATAGGCATCTCTGGCCCCGTCACGTTTCAAGATGTACTTCACGGGCGGACCAGTCGTGCGGGTGGATCGGTTAACCGTGTAGGTCATGGTCTCTTTGTCGGCAGACAGTTCATAGAGATGCGTCGCGTGAACAGGGCTGAGTCCCTGAGAGCCATGGATGGAATATGATTCGTCGAGCTTCAAGACGTTCCCTTCCTGCTCCCAGGAAGCCTTGATCTGCCTCGATCCGTTGACAGGCATCATCAATCCCATGAAGACATTGCTTGGCCATGCGCGCTCGTGAATGGGTACATTGTTGGTCACTCCGCCAAGTTTGAGCACAAGAGAATCGAGAAAAAAACGACTCGTTCCCCACTTTTGCAGAAGTGTGACGCTCGATGGCTGCTGGCGGAATTCAACGGACATTGTCCCAAAGAGAGCGATATCATGGCTCGCCTGAGGTATGACAACCCACTTGCCACTGAATGCAGGGTCTCCCTGGCTTGCGGCAAGAAGCGGGAAGAGGAGGAGAATCAGAGGAAAGAATAGTCTCGTTTTCACTTTTCAGACTCCCTTTGCAGGTTTACTGGAAGCAGATAGTAACATCGGCAAAACAAATCATTGCTCGCGTCGATCAACATTGTTCAAGAACGACCCAGAGCATTCCCAAATAGCAAGCGGACTTCCTTTCGAAACTCAGCGCTGGATGTAGTCAGGGATTGAATGAGGTCGGTGACGATTCCCTGATACGTTGACCTTGTCTCCTTGAGGAAGGCCTTTGCGATGTCCGGAGAGATTGACAATTCCTTTGCAAGCTCTTCGATCGGGAGCCGTTCGCCTTGCTGGAGATCGTTGCGGAGGAACAGAAAGAATTGAACGGTCTTTCCTTGCTGTTGTAGTTTGCCGTACAGCTCTTCGACAGCAAGAGTGAAAATATTGCGGAGCCACTCGCTCTCGTAATACTCATCCGCCGATTGAGAAGGGTCTCTCAGCTCCGTTCTCAGTTCTTCGTCAACCATGGAGAAATCGAGGGGGAACGAAAATCCCGCGTCCCCCAACGTCTTCTTTCGAGTGACAAACTCGTCGAGCTTCACCCTCAAAAACGCGCGTATCGGAGATCTGCTGCCATCGAACTGCTCGAGGAATCCCTTTTGCTGGACCTCTCCCAGGAAGCTCTGCATCATTGCTTCTGCATCCGAGGATGGTATTTCATAACGCAGCCGAAGATATTTGTAGAGCACCTTCCAGTGAGTAGCAATGATGTGCTCGATGGCTCCCAGCCGCTCCTTTTCATTGCCGAACTGAGCCGTGAGAACAGCGGACGAATAATCGGATGGAGGGGCAGCGGTGGGCATTTCGGAGTGAACCTTTCTCGGGAACCTGCGTGTTCTTGCTCACGAAGTTACACAGCCTTGCGTCTATATGCAACTTCGAAACCAGGCGACTGAGAAGGGATGACCTTCATCTCAGATGAGTTGCGACGTGCAGAATTTCCTTGGGGCTTGCCGATCCCGTCTGTCTGAGTTTTCGTACGGTGATCGCTGCTGCAATCATGGCCAACTTGCCAGCTTGTACTGGCGTGGCCCCTGCTGCAAGCGACGCCGCGAGTGTCGCGACAACGGTGTCTCCAGCTCCTACGGGATCTATAACGCCGTCAACCTTCAGCGCGGGAATTTCTTGAGCTCCGTTGTCGTCGAACAGCAGAAGCCCGAGTCGGCCTCGTGTAATAAAGACAGGCTTTCGGAACTGTTTGAAGAAGTGCTCAGCATGTCTGCAAAGCTGTGTTGTACCGATGAGTTCGTTATGCCTGACGTTCCTGCCGAAAAGAGCAGCGGCCTCGACGGCATTAAGCTTGCAGATCATCGATCGGAAGTCCGGTATGCGATGTCGGGAGTCGACGAGGAAGATTTTTTCTGGGTATTTTTCAGCAAGATCGTTCAACGCCCGAATGACAGTCCGTGTGAAGATGCTTTGTGGAAGCTGCTGATTCACGATGACGGCATCTACTTTTGAGACTTCATCCCGCAGAGTGGCAATCAGCTTCTTCTCGGAATTACCGGACACCGAATTGAACCGGCCGAAATCGATTCGACTCTGTTCAACAGAGCCGCGGTACGGTTTCGCATAGCCAGGCGTCTCCCATTCCTTGCTCTGCCCGACGAGTCCGCCGATGTGGATTTTGAGGCTGCGCATCTGCCTCATCATCTCGCGTCCATACACATCGTCGGTCGTTACCCCAAGAGCGAAGGTTCGTCGCACGCCGAGGGCCACAAGGTTCTTCCCGACATTGCCGGCACCTCCCAGACTGTAGCGCTGACGACGTATGGCGACGGTCGGCTTGCCAGTCTCGAGGGACAGTTCCTTGGCTCGAGTATCAATCTCCCAATAGGCGTCGATGCAAAAATCGCCCACAATGGCCACAGAGACGCGGGAGATTTGATTGAGGATTGCTGTTAGCGCTTGAAATTGTCTCATTGAATCATCGGTCCATTCAATCATTGCTTCAGTGTGGATTCCTGTGAACAATCGGGTGATCGGGTCAGCTTGCCATCGGGTCAACTTCGGTTTGCTTTAGCTGTGCGCTGTGAAGCAGCGAAAATTGCGAGCAGCTCATTGGCTTCGACCAAGAGAGTTTCGATTTCCTTTTTTCGAACAATCTCTGCATCGATCAACATCTCAATCCAGAACACGGTTTCATCTGCTTCTTCAACCACTGTGCTGATCTTTGAGATGAACTCTGCTCGAGATCGGGACCTGCCAGCGGCACGGTAGTTTGCAGCGACCGATGTTGCCGATCGAAGAAGTTGTTTTCCAATAACTCGTCCTTCTTCAGTTCTCGGCAGCAGTCGGAAAAACTTAACGACTGACACTGCAAATTGCTTTGACCGATCTCGAAGAGCCTCTGGCTTTGTAACCATATCTGTCTCTCCACCAAAATCTAGATATTCCCAATGGCCCGATGAACTGATATCCCGATGGTTCGATGAGCCGATGGTTCGATGAACCGATGGCTCAATGACCCGATGTCCCGATGACTCTATCCCATGAACCAACCCGGCTACAAGAGTCCCTTCAACTTTTCGTACCCCGTTCTGCTCACCTGCAATTTTGTTCCGTCTTTGAGGATCGCCATTCGGCTGTCTTTGGCGTAGAGCTCGAGTCGAGCGAGCCGGTCAACATTCAGGATGTACGATCGATGGATGCGAACGAACCGTTTCGGGTCGAGGAGTGATTCGAGGTCTGCAAGTCGTTGCTTTTTCAGATGAGATGTTCCGGCTGATTTGATCGCGACATAGTCATCCTGTGCTTCAATGTAATCGATCTTGTCGGCTGGTATGACGAAGACCTTTGAGCCGTCCCTTACAAGGACCCGTTCCACCGGTTCGCCCTTTGGCCTCGCCGATTGAATAACCTCTTGCTGTGGAAAGAAGGATTCCTTGTTGAGCTTTTCCTTTGCCCGTTCGAGTGCCTCATCAAAACGCTCCCGGCTGAAAGGCTTCAGGAGGTAATCGATGGCGTGAACTTCAAACGCTTTTACCGCATACTGTTCATAGGCCGTGACGAAGATAACGGTGAGATCGCTCTCGATGAGCTCAAGGACTTCAAAGCCATTCAGCTTTGGCATCTGCACATCGAGGAACACGAGGTCCGGCTTGAGCTCGGTGATTGCCTTGACTGCCTCAAAGCCGTTGGAGCATTCTGCCTCGATGACAACCTCGGGATGGTCCTCGAGGTACTCGCGGATGATGCTTCGGGCAAGTTCTTCGTCGTCAACAATGATCGTTCGGATAGGTGCCATATCTTTCATAAAGATACGAAAAGCAGAGGACTATCAACAACCCTCTGCTCTGTGGATGGATCTCAATTCTGAGAAACCTGGGGTGTGTGGATCAGGCCGGCAGTTTTTCCGAGATCTTCACGGGAGTGGAAGAAACGCCTCGTGAGTGGAAGTCGCGACTTGTCTGAGCGGGGATCCAGAGATTCGCGCGAAAGATGCCATTGAGTTCTTCGGTTTGCAGCTGTGCGTCATCTTTGTAGATCGCTCGAAGTCGTTTAGAAACGTTCTCTGATCCCAGGCCGCCTTTGCGGTTACGCGGTCGATCCGGGTCGACAGGGTTTTCGATCCGAATATGGAGAACGCTGCCGCGCCAAGAGGCTTCGATCGTAATCGTTCCGCCGTTGAGCATATGCGCTATGCCGTGAACGACGGCATTTTCGATTAGCGGTTGCAGAATGAGGGGAGGCATGAGACAATCTCTGCAAACATCCTCAACATTTTGCATAATTTGAAGACGCGAGCCATAGCGGATTTGCTCGATCTCGAGAAAGCTGAGAGACATCGAGATCTCTTCTTCGAGTCGGATGAATTCCTGTGCACCCAGGCGCAGACTCTTCCGGAGAAAATCTGCGAGGCGAAGTGTCATCGCCCGGACGGCCGAAGGATCCTGTGTGGCAAGTGCGCTGATGGAATTCAGACTATTGAACAGGAAGTGTGGATTGATCTGAGCCCGGAGTGCTTTGAGTTCGGCTTCCTGGGCGAAGATTCGAGATTGGAGTTCCCGTTGTTCGGATTCCTTCGAGGCTTCGAACGTGGCGATGAGGTAGTGAACGGCAACAGTGAGTCCATAAAGAATGTAGCCAACGCCGATAAGCAAAGGGGCTTTCGTCAGGACTCTTGAGCGGAAGCCGCTCAGGACAAGAGCCCGCTCGAGAATCGCCACCCAGCCACTGGAGATCAGGATCCAGAGCAGGATCGTGAGCGTCGCTGCCATCATTTGCACAACGATGACCTGTGTCAGACTTGATTTCTGAAGCGGATAAACCCGGCAAACATACCAACTTGAGAGGCAGATGCCGCTATACACAAGCGTCAGCGGAACAGCGAGCGATAGCGCTTCGATCCAGGAAAAATCGTGAGGCAACGCCAGGACTGCTGCCAGCATGATCCCAAAAATCAACCAGCAGAGCAGGTAAACGCCAAGTCGTTCCTGATATGCGAGAATGGGATGCATGGGCTAATTCTTGATCTCCACACCACCCATGATTGCGTACCCTTTGACGATGAGCTTCTTGTTCGATTCGAGGCCCGTCGGATGTGTCTTGTCCTCAAAGCCACCGAGAAGAGGAATACCACTGAGTGTCACCTTCCAGTCTTCCGGCACCCAAATCTCGATACCACCCATGATGGCTGTGAGATCGAGAACAGCCTCGTCTTCTTTGATGGATGCTTTTCGCAGATCGATTTCACATCCACCCATAATTGCAGTTGCCTCTCCTCCTCGAAAATCCTGTGAGTCGTTCGATCGCTTGAAGCCGCCCATGAACGCCAGAGCATTGATGGTGGAATTCGAGTCACCCGCAACTGAACTTGCGCCGATGATAATGCGAGCATGTCTTTGCCCTCTTCCCCAGATGAGGCTGGCACCGAGGACGACAAGGATCAGCGGCCAGAGTTCCCAGATGCTGAAGTAAATGACATTCAGTCTGTCGAGAAGCCACAATCCTCCCACGAGGACCCAGAACGCTCCCCACAGTTTCTGAGGCACTGCTTCGCACTGGATGATCCTGGACAATCCGTACAAGACAATAAGGACCGGCCAGAACCGCGTGAAATTGTCGGCGTAAATGATTCCGAGGTTGTCGAGAGTGTAGATGACTCCCAGGGCTATGACGATGAGTCCCAGAACAACCTGAAAGCTCATGCGGAAATTGCTAGTTGGCATAGTGATATCCTTTTGAATGGCGGCAAGTCGACTGTGGGTCGAGGGCTCTCCAGAGTGAATTGATTCCCAGGACGATCAGGAGAATTGGCCAGGAATTGTGAAAACTGAATCCGTATAAGTGAAGTGTCGAAATTAAAAGCCAGAGTCCAATCATTATCCACCACCCGCCTCTTCGGCGCTCTGAAGGATGTTCTGCGCTCAGGAACTTGGTGACTCCAATGGCAATGACAATGAGAGGCCAAAAGTGCGTAACGGGCCCGAGGTAGATAAAATCGAAATTATTGAGAAGGAAAAGCAATCCGACTGCTAGTAGAATTGTCCCCGCTATGAGCGAACCTCTAAGTCGGGGGGAATCAAAAGAATCCATGAGAGATCTCCTTTAACAGTGTGTTCAACTCAAAGATACTCTCTGGCTAACAGTTTGTTGCGCCCTTTTCGGCGGACGGAGGTCGAGCATCGGTGAATGGCGCCTGGAAATGCGTTTGAAAACCAACGTTTGTTCCGCTCTCTGAATCCCGCCATATTGCGGGATCCTGGACAGCGGGACAAGAGCGGTACCACAAAGACTCGAAGGCACAAGGGACAAAAAGGCAGCAAAAACGAAAGTCATCATCCCGCTTGGAGTCTTAGTGACTTAGTGGCCAGCCACTTTGACCAACTCTCTAGAAGCATCTATTTTTGCGGGGTCATGCCCATCTTGACCCATTCTTCCCTCGAAGGTCCGTAGACGCCGGGTACTGGAAGGCCCGCCTGCCTCATCAGAACCGTCATTTGGGCGCGATGGTGTGTCTGATGTTTTACCATGGAAGAGAGTGCAAACCCACGCTTCCATGGCTCGCCATACATGTCGATTTTCTCGTCGAGGGAAGCATCGCTCCAAGTTGTGCGGACTACTTCTGCCACCGACTTTGCGCTGATGTCGTACGCCGAAGCGATTTCAGAAGCACTCTCGGGTTGCTCTGAATCTTCGGCCGGTCCGGTAATCTGGAGTCCCATCTTCGACCCCATCTCGATCAGCGTGAGGACAAGATGCCAGGCAAGAAAACCAAGCGAGCGACCGTCCGGAGAGACCTTCTGGTGCAGAGACTCGTCGGTGAGGGCATGCAAGACTTTGAGAGTTGCGGTACTCTCGTACTTCCAGTCCAGTATGAAATCGCTGATCGTCCGGTACATTGTTCCTCCTATTCTGCAATCTGCCAGAAGAATCTCAAACACGAACTCGAGTTGTTCTAAAGCAAGATTCTCTTCGAGTTTCTCTGCGGTGAGAATCTCACCGCGAAGGACGCAAAGGGCTAGCGCTTGATCTTGTCGAGGATCTTTTCCATTTCGTCCATGACGCGATTCATTTTCTTCATCGTCAGTTCAAGGGGTTCGGATGTCGTCATGTCCACGCCGGCCTTCTTGAGAAGATTGATCGCATAATCAGAACTGCCTGAGGAGAGGCAGATCGTTCAGCGCATCGCCGGTGATCGATTCCCCTTTTTCGGCCAGGTCATGAATGCGAAGCTCAAACTCCGCAAACTGTGTTTGCCGGAAGACTGTCCCCTTTATTCCTTCGAGATAGTTGCCGAGAAGCGAGAGGCGAACGTTGTCGTCCTTGATGGACTTGAGCATGTGATCGATAAGAAGCGCTTCGTTAAACGTCGATGCGACCTCAGCGACGAAGATCGGATAGTCTGCCGTCGGATACGGCTGTGTCTTGTTCGAGAGATGGCTGTGCATCGTGTGGCCGAGCTCGTGGGCAAGGGTACTCATGTCGTCATACTTGCCGTTGTAGTTCAGCAGCATGTATGGGTGCACGTCGTACACAGAGCCATTGGAGTAGGCGCCCGAACGTTTTCCATCCGTTGGATAAAAATCGATCCAGCGGTCAACGAACGCCTTCTTGATCACCGTCGTGTAGTCCGGCCCGAGGGGAGCCAGCGCTGCGATGATGTGGTTCTCTGATTCGTCGATCGTGTACTTGAGATCGACGTTGCTCAGGAGCGGTGCATACAAGTCGTAGTAATGAAGTTCTTTCAGCCCGAGAATTCGTTTCCTCAGGTTGAGATACCGGTGAAACGTCGACAGGTTCTTGTTGACGCCGTCGACAAGGCTATGATATACCTGCGGAGGTATATTGTTCGCGTCGACCGCGCTCTCGAGGCTGGATGCATACTTCCGCGCCCGGGTATAGAACATATCCTTCTTCACCTCGGCATTCATCTGAGTCCCGAATGTCCTTCGATATTCATTCAGTTTCCCAAAGAACGTCGCGAAAATATTTTTTCGATCTTCCTGGTTACCTGCCGTGCGGTAAAGCGAGAACGACGCACTCGTGAGCTTCACGATTTCGCCGGTGCTCAGTTTCACTTCCGGAAAGGGGAAATCGGCGTCGGCGAAAATATCTCTGATACTGCCGGGGGCGTCGGACATCAGACTTGCATCGGCGATGATCTTTTCTTCTCCTGCGGTTCCCGTGTGCGCCTTTCTCCGAAGGATATCATCGAGGTACTGGCGGAAGACCTGGAGTTTCTTTTCCTGCTGGAGAAACGAATTGATGGTCTTCCGATCAATGGAGAGAATCTCAGGTTCGATATATGCAGCCTTCGCCCCAAAATCCGAGCCGACCTGTCTGATTTCCTGCTGCATTGCGAGGTACTTCGAGTCTCGTGTATCCTGGTCTGCATGCATACTTGCATAGCTGCCGAGTCGCGTGAGTTCTTTAGTCAGGCCACTGGCCCTCTCGAGACAGCCGAGGAGCTGCTGTGCAGAAGTGCCCAGGGTTCCTTTGAACTGGTCCATGTTGGGAACCTCTGCTGCAACTTTCTGCTTTGCCTCTTTCCAGGCTGCGTCTGAAGGATAGATGTGCGTGAGGTCCCATGTGTACTTTTCGGGGACCTTACTCCGATCGGTAACCTGCGCGTATGACGCGTCGAGAGCGGCAAGAGAGATACCGAGGAATGATAGCGCCAGGGCTGCACGAGGATTCATTGAATCACCTTTCTGGAAAGCGACAGTGTGGATGAAGCGATCCTGGAAATATGTCATGCCTATGAGGGATGAGCGATGTGACGACGTCAGGGTTTAGGAGAAACGCCACTGAATGTACGCGTTCGAGTGGGAAACGGCAAGAGTCTTGTTACGAGACGTCCGAGAAATCAAAGAGGCTGGTCACCATCAGGGCTTTCACCGCAGCCCAATTGATCGATTTTGAGTTTCGAGTGAAATGACGGAGCCCGCTCACCTCATGTCCGAAGCTTTCCTGTGTTTTGGTCGCGCACCAATTGTTTAATCACGATCTTGCCTCGTGCGCGAAGTGCAGGTCCGACGTAGGGAATCATCAGCTCAATCGATGTCTGAAGCTCGTGTTTTAGGTCGGGTACCTGTTTCGTCACTCGTTGAAGGACCGTCATCGCGTGCACTTTCACCGCGATCGGAGCGTCGACTGAATTGAGATATTCAAAGCATAGCGAAACCACGGTTCCGAGGAGAGGCTTCGGAATGTCAATGCACGCGAGGCCGCGAACAACGTTTCGTTTGAGCGCATCATGAACGTCCCGCTCCTGCATTTTCTTGAGGAGGGCGGGGAGCCAGGGTGTGATCAGCTGCGGATGGAATTCATAGCAGGAGCTCAGAATCCAAGCCGCCCGTTGCGTGACAAGGCGGTCACCATGAAGGAGCAACTCCATCAATTGGCGAAAGCGGCGTTTGTCAGGACCGATCCATTTCGCAATCCTCACTGTCTGCCGCTTGGAGTGTTCCTTCAAGATCTCAGCTTGGAGGTCCATAGACTGACACGGAAAATAGATGCGCTGTAGGGTCGCTGAACCAGTGGGCATCGACTGAAAGTCGACGCCTTCGCAATTGCGAAACCCTTCGGGTTTCGTGAAAATCAAGCCGTCCCCGCCAAACCGCTCGGCGGGCTGGCGATTCATCGGATGGCGTGCAGAGTTGAATTTCTCTTCAGCCTTCTAGTCAAGATTTATTCGGATCGTCAAAGGGTAAACGGACGAGACCTGAACCTGCGACTCCTTCTGGTCATGAAGATCAACAACCCACGTTGCGACGACAAATCCAACAACAGCGCTGAGAAGACAATCGGACGTCCAATGGTAATCCTGGTACACCCGTGAAAACACTGTGAGTGCCGCGGGTACGAACGCCAGCACTTTCAGAGCACTCGACTGGGAATTTCTTGACAGAATCGTTGAGAGCGCAAATGCCAGGGTCGTATGTCCCGATGGGAAAGAGTGCAATCCGTCATCGAGAAGTGTGAATGGCTGGTAGTCCGCTGAGCTCTTGTTCATGAAAGGTCTTGCCCGACCGAAAGCGAACTTCAGGATGGAGGTGATTCCTCCTGAATAGAGCGCAGCCTGAATAATTTCAAATCCGACCTTCTTTGTAGTTTTGTCATCGGCCAGAATGCCATGGAGACCAAACATGCCAGCAACGATCGCGGTAGAATAGGTTTCTCCCCACAGCTTGCCGAATTCGACCGGAAAGCTCTTGTAGTAACTCTGATCCTTCATCAGTGCATCCCGGATTGGCTGATCGGCCTGCATGACCAAGAAAGTCCCTGCACCAATCAAGCCAAGTTTCAACCAATCATTCCTCTCCCATTTTGAAGGTTGCTTGATAAAATCAACTGTCTCGTCCCGGAGTTGGGCGAAATTGTACTTGTTCTGCGAGAACAGCGGGTTCTCAAAGACGATGACTAGGAGTAAGAAGATAGCGATGGTTTTCATTCGCATCAGGATTGCTCTTTCACGAGATATTCATGTGCCCATTTCTTTTAGGAAAAGTCCCGCTGTACGGGATCCGACTCATTTGATTTATATCTGTTGATGTCGGAAAATCGGGCAAAAGTTCCGCTTTGTGAATCCCGCTTATGAGCGCCACCATCGAGCGGGAAAAACTTGTCCCGAAATTCCCGCCTGCCTCGTGAAAGGCTAAAGTGTCGGCGGGCAGGTAACTCCCCGCGATAAGGCCACACCCGCACAAGCCGTATTGTCGCCCCACCAGGGGACACAGGTAATTTCAGACGAACTACAATCCGGGGCGATAATAAACGCGCCGTACGGCCGTCCACCCCACCTGCCGAAATTTCGGGACGGGCTTAGTGCTTGGACAGATTGTCCTGCTCAAAACCAGCGGGACTCCCTGCAATGACTTGGAGAAGGGTGTTATTGCTCCAAATATCTCTCTGCGTTCTTTGCGACTTTGCGTGATTGTTTTTGAGTCGGTTTCAATTTACGGCCTAAGATAAGAAATCAGAAGAAGTCAAACAACTCAGCACTCATGTTCCTCTTGCCATCGGTGGGAAATTTGTGCTTAATTCAATGTTAGTGGAACCAGAGGAAAAGGAACTCACTCGAATCATGCGACGCGTGCAGAGTTTCATAAGAGACAAAGAAGCATATGTGCTCGCCCTCCTTCTTCTTCTCGTTGCGTCCGGAGCAGGCGTCGTGTTGTATAGTATCGACAGGCACGTCCTCCTGTATTTCGGTGATGCCGCTTCGCACATCGTCAAAGCGCGCCAGTTGATCGACTCGCAACATCCCGGTCTGGAGAGCATTGGCACTATCTGGTTGCCCCTCCCGCACTTTCTGCTTGTTCCATTCGTATTCATCGACAGCCTGTTCTATTCAGGAATCGCCGGCCCGGCTCTGGGCATTCCCTTTCTGGTCGCCACCGGGGTTTTGCTCTTTTCGATTGTCCGGCGAATCACCGGCTCGTCATTGATTGCGTTTGTCAGCGCGTGTCTCTTCGGGTTGAATCCAAACGTCATCTACATGGCACTCACGCCGATGAACGAGCTCAGTCTCTTCTTCTTCGTCACGGTCGGTGGATATGCGTTTCTGCGTTGGCGGGAGGAGGAGAATGATCGGTGGCTTCTCTTGTGCGCTGCGGCGGTGATGCTGGCGAGCCTCTGCCGCTATGAAGCGTGGATCCTCGCGGCCTTCGTCTCACTTGTCGCTGCAGGCAAGGGGATCTCCGATTGGAAACGAAAGGGGAAAAGGGGAGCAGTGCGTATGCTCGCGATTGCCGTGCTCAGCCTCACTGGCATCCTGATCTGGTTATGCTGGAACAAATTCGAGTTTGGCAATGCGTTTGAATTCGCGCCGTGGAAATATCGTCCTGGCCCGGCGGATGTGCACAACCCCATGAGTTACCGCCAGGAACCGACTTCCATCACGCTCATGAAAGCTGTTCTGAATATTTTCGGTCCGGTCGCACTTCTTGCATGCGTAGCTGGAATCGCGCGACTCAAGCGCGTGGCCACCGACCGCAGACATCTCCAGCTCCTCGCGTTCTTCAGCCTTCCTGCGCTTTTCATGTTTGCTGGTATTCTCAAGGACTCCGTGCTGATCGATCAGTGGTGGTGGAATTGGAGGTTTGTGTTGGTCTTCGGCCTGTTTCTATCGGTCGCAACGGGGATGGGTCTCTCTGAATACTTCAGCGGAGCCCGGTCGAGGTTGGCTCGTGGCGTTGTAGTCGCGGCTCTTTTTGTCATGCCGATTGTTCAGCTCACAGTACCATCGGTGAGCGTGGCAACGTATGAGGACGCCACGCAGATCTTCCATGGACCAAGCAAGGATGCAGCTGCGTTTGGGGAGAAGCTCGGCGTGATTCATAAAAGAGGGTCAGTTCTACTGCTCACAGGGACCGGACTGGGCGGGCGAATCATGCTTTCCAGTTGGCTGCCGTTGAAAGATTTTCACATCGTTCGCTACCCCGGCGGCCAGGACATCCTGGGTTCGATCCGGTCGGGCGACCGGTATGTCGTGATCGGCAAAGTGCCGTCACCTGAATCGAGGGAGGTTGTTCATTACTGGCTCTCCCGCAGGGGGACTTTTCTTCGCCATTATGAAATTCTTCTGGAGGATGATCAATACATCCTTCTGGAACGCAGGACATCCGACTGAGGGACTTGTTCCAGCGTTGTTCTTATCCATGCTTGATAAATGTTCCATCCTGCAGCTCAGCAAATGCCTGCCTGAGTTCTCCTTCTGTGTTCATGACGATCGGACCGTACCAGGCGACAGGTTCCTCGATCGGCTTCCCCGAAACGAGCAGGAATCGAATGCCTTTCTCTCCCGCCTGGACAGTAACTTCATCCCCTCTATCGAAGAGAACCATTGATCGGTTTCCTGTTCTATCGGGTACTGTAACGCTGGCATTTCCGACCTGCTCCGTCATCACAGCGCCCGGAGCCGATGCATCGCGGAATGTCCCGTCCCCTTCAAAGATGTAAGCGAAGGCGTGTCGGGTGGTTTCAATAGGAAATGTTTTGCGCCGACCGGGCGGCACCCACACATCGAGATACCGCGGATCAGCCGCGATGCCGGTCACAGGACCCGTCTTTCCCCAAAATTCTCCGCAAATCACACGCACCACTGTTCCATCGTCATCGCCGACCTCCGGTATTTCAGCGGATGGAATATCCTGGTAGCGTGGATCGGTCATCTTGAGTGAGCGCGGAAGGTTGGCCCACAATTGGAATCCGTGCATTCTTCCTTTGGGATCCCCCTTCGGCATCTCCTGGTGAAGGATTCCGCTGCCCGCAGTCATCCACTGAACATCACCCGATCCCAATGTGCCCTTGTTTCCAAGACTGTCTCCGTGGTTCACCGTACCGGCGAGCACATACGTGATCGTCTCGATTCCCCGATGAGGGTGCCATGGGAATCCAGCAAGATAATCTGCCGGGTTCTCGTTGCGAAAGTCATCGAACAAAAGGAACGGATCAAAATCCTTCGTGTTTCCAAATCCAAATGCACGGCGAAGGTGCACACCAGCGCCTTCGATGGTGGGTTGTGCTTCAATGATACGCTTGATTGGCCTGATAGACATGAACCCTCCTGAAGTGAGAGCCAGACGGCGGACAGTAAGCCGCCGGGTGGCATCATATAAAACATCTTATCGAGAGGATTAGTTTCTTGGCGGGTTCAATGGCGTCAGGTCCGCCACGAAGTGGTCCTCTCGGGAAAGGACTCCTTCGGAGAGTCAGCTCCTGACGCCAACATGTAAGTTTCACTGAATCGGGCTCTACAATGTCAGGACCTCCGCCAAAAAGCACGACGGACAAAAAAGTCCTGACACCAGACTCAAGCAGGTTACTAAGGCCGGACTACCTATTGTCGGTCTCCATATATCTTTCCTTGAACGTTGGATTCTCCCCGGCCATTTTCAGAAACACATCCAGGGGAACCACCTGAAAATCGGGTCCCAATTTGTCACAGATCGATTTCACTCTCGCAACGTCGCTATATTCACGCACATGCACGAGCAGGAAATACGGACGAACGCCGTTCAGTGTTGCGAGCTCTTCGAGATCTGCTGCGGCCTCCTCTTCGGATTTCTCCGCTGAGAGGTAATAGTCGTACGATATGAACGGACGCTTATCCCTGACCGCGAACGTGAACGATGCATGGTAGCCGTTCAGGAATCCCAGGATATCCGGCATTGCTTTGTAGTACGCATCGACGATGTCCTTCGTCAGCTCGTTGTTGCCTCCATCCATCTTCTCAGCGGAATAGTCCATAATCTCGAAGACGTTGATATCAAGCGTATCCATGAGAGCTTTCGCCCGTTCGAGCTCCTTGCCGAGGAGGTTCTTGGGAAATGCTTTCGGATACATGTAGGATGAACCCGAGAGGGCGCCGATGAAAAGGTCGTTCGGCGTTGCCTGGGAGTAGAAGTACTCCATCATGGCGGGGGAGAGGTACGAGAATTTCATCGACGTTTCCCACGCGTACGGAATCGATCCGCGTCCGGGTTTCACCCAGGCACCGAGACCGAGGCCGTCGGTCTGGACAAGAGCAAGATACACTTTGTTCTCGGGCGTATAGGTTTTTCCCGGCTCGACGTTGTGGTGGTTCTTGTACTTGAAGCCCGGTGTCGGCGGAACGCGGTAGAGGAAGCTTGTATTCGGCAGATTGTGCAGGCCCTCAACGCCCAGGCCAAACGACGACGTAACGGTCACCCACTCTTCTTCCATGTCTTTCTTATAGGAATGCCAGCCCATCACCTGGGCGAGTGGTTTCATTTCAGAGAGAATCTTGCGCGTGAGGCCGTACTCCAGCGTATCGGTTTCCCGCGCAGAGAGATCTGTGAAGAACACTTTCTTGACCACGCCAAAATCAGCGACTCCAGGTATCATCACTGTGCCGTGTTCGCCGCCGAGCCAGATGATGAAATCCTTGGAGCATCGCTGCCAGTATCGTTGGTAGGCCCAAGTATAGATTTCATAGTCCGATTTGCCCGTGAACTTGCCGCGGAAATCCTCGATCTGTTTTAATCCCACTTTCTCCGCCATCGGGATCATATCTTCAGTGATCACGATCCCTTTGTCAAGTCCCGCGAGTGTGTACGACACGATCAGGGATGTGCGGACGTTCTTGTCCCAAACAATGTACCCTTTGATCTGGGATTTGAAGACCTGCAGAGCCTGTTCCAGTGACCCCAGACGCGTGAAATAGATATGCCGCTGTTTCTCGAGATACGTGAACAACTCGCCGGTATAATTGAACGAGAACTTTGGACCGTAGAGGAAATAGAGTGCCGGCTTTGTTTCGTTGACGATTCCCTGCAGTGAGATGAAACACGCCTGCGTGGAAAGCCCCGACCTGATGTCCCAGTCGTCGTTCATCTGATATACGTAGGCGCTATTGTTGTTGTCCATCCGCTTGAAGAGGTATTTCATCGGCGGACCGGACTTCCTGCTGTTCCTGGCGATCGTGTAGGTCAGGAGATTCTTGTCGGCCGAAAGCTCGTAGGCCGAGTGAACATCGAGGTGCTCCATCCCCTGTGACGTCATCACATCATATCTCTCGCTGATCGACAGGATGTTCGGTTTCGCCCATGTGGCCGTCACTTCTTTTTTCCCCCCCGGTGCGAGCTTCAGTCCCATAAAGAAATTGGCCAGGAACCCGCGGTCCTTCACGATGATGTTGTTCTTCGAGCCATCGGTCCTGAGCGTGATAGTCTCTGTGGTCGGCCGCTTCGGACCGTATTCTTTGTAGATGGTGATTTCATTGGGTTTCATCGTGATCTGTGCGGTCACGTTCCGGAAGAAATCGTAGTCTGCGCTTCCGTCCTTCGTGAATATCCACTTTCCCTGGAACGCCATGTCCTGTGCTGACGCTCCTGTGAAGATGAGGAGGGAGATGAAAAGGCTTCGAATGAAAGATTTCATTGGTTCTCCATGTGGGTTGCTTGTTGTACGTTGTTCAGTGTGATGCAAGATTTGGCTCACAAAACCCGTTCCATGTTCGTGTCAAGCCTCGGTCTTAACGCAGTGGAGAGGATACAGAGCAGTCCGATCATCAGTCGCGAAGCAAGATCCCTTTGTATTGCGCAAATCGAATCTGCCTCGTTGATTTGTCAAAATTGATGGTGACCGTGGAAGTGTCGTTTGTCAGATCAATTCTGTAACCGTTGTTTGCTCCGTACTCAGTGACTTCGAAGTACAAAAATTGAGTGTCGTTCGAGAGCTTCCGCAATCCACTGGACCATGCGAGACTAACAGAATAATTGGTGGTAACCCGTGATTCCAGAAGTGTTTCATTATTCAGGTGAAGTCTTACGAGATCATTCTGGAATGCGGATTCTACCTCAATACTGACGAAGATCTCTTTCGCATTCGGTTGGGTAGACTCACTGCAACCCGATTGCCAGAAAACCGCCAGAGCGATGAGGGAGAGAAGTATTGGTTTCATTTCTGCACCTGGCTTCGCAGAGATGTTCAACTGAACTCTTTCCTCGGAGCAGGCTGATTCGGCCCAACTTGCCCGATACCGATATCTGCCTTGAAGTAGTTCTCACCTTTGATTGGAGCCCCAAACAGGTGTCGAAGCATCGCGAGTTGGCCAACATGGGAGATTGCATCAGCGATTGGACCCTGGAACAGCCTTTCCAACGGACATGCGACCGTTGAAGAATTTGCTAAGTGCGTGTCGAATTCCTTGACGGAAGCATAGAACCTGGCGACTTCACGATCCCACTCTTGCGGAGATGAGCTGCGCCATATCTCTTGCCCCTTCACCATTGAGAGGGCCCAATCAAAAAGATCGCCCATATGTGCAACGATCTCTACAGGAGTTCGGGATGCCGGTTTGACGCGGAATGCTCCGAAGTCCGCCGGAGCGTCCCGCAGTGTCTTGGCGCCCCGATAGACCATGGTCGCAACGGCGTGCCGGAGCATCCCATGACCGGAGGTAATGTCGTCTGTCATTTCCTTCCTTTCTTCAATCTCGCCGCTTGAGAATTCGTGGGAGCACCTGCCAGCAGCGCGTTGTTGGGCTGCTGGCTCGGCTTCCGCGTTCATCATGTCTTCAATAATACTTCTCAATGCCACCGAATCCAAATTGCCTATTTTTCTCGGTCATCTCGATGAAGTATCTCAGACGTTTCGTGAACACTTGCGGCCTGTTGCGGGCGGCGTCTATAAACGCAAGGCGGATCCGTATGTATGGTTGTGAGAATGTTTGAAAATTCTTCCAGGCTTTCTTGTTTGCCTTGATCGCCTTCAGGATGTTGGGCGGCATCTCAAACTGGTCCTCTCCAAGATTCCCCAAAGTTACCAACACTTCATCGAGGACTTTGCCCTGCTTGACCAGCGCCCTTAGCCGTTCCTTATTCGCTTGTGAGTATGGAGTCTTGGGATTTCTCAAAGAAAACCTTTGCGCAAATCTGTCCTCTTCAATGCTCTTGACGATGCTATCGATCCAACCAAAGCAGAGTGCTTCTTCTACTGCGTCGTTGTAAGGAATGCGCGGTTTTCCAGTATGCTTCTTGTAGTACACGAGCCAGACTTCTTTCTCGGACTTGTGGTGCCTCTTGAGCCAATCACGCCAGTCTCTGTGATTCGTCACATACAGAAGTTTGGCTTCGTCTAAGCTGCGTTTCATAGACTCTCCAACCATCTAGCGAAATTAGAAGAACAACGTATTGGAAGCTCAACATTGATGAGAATGATCCGCCCATTATGTGGAACACAGGATCGCGATCCGTATAACCGCGGCTAATCCCGATTCGACAGATCCCGCAGGAGTTTGCTTTTTGGCGCAGGCGGGCTTGCCCCGCTGTTATTTAGCGGTGAGCCGCTGCTGAGGCAGCATGAGAGTCAGGCGATGACGGTTGTTAATCTGACTGTGTTTGTCGATTTCACTTCGGCATCAAGAAATCGCCATCAATAATCAACAGCTTCACTTCCCGCTCCGCAAGAGAACGATGTGAACTCAAGTTGTCCGACACAACATATGTCATCCCCTGCTTCAAGAAATACTTTTCTCCGTTTTCCTGTTCAGTGATGAGTTCTCCTTCGAGACAGTGAACGATATGCCCCTTCTGACACCAATGGTCAGCCAAATATCCGGGAGAATAGGTCACCATCCGAATTCTCAGACCCGGAAGTTGAAGCGTTTTCCAAAACGCTGAACCCGTCTGTCCTGGGTGCTCGGTTCGGTCAATCGCAGTCCAATCTACTACTTGAAAGGGAATGCTGTCTTGAGTCATTGCTTTGAAACCCTGATTTGTGATATGTTTGGTTCTGGCGCCTCACAACGAAGCTCAGCAGCGAGGGTTGTCCGCGTCCGCTGAAGCGTCTGGTTTGACCTGCTCCAGGGAATGCTCTCGAAGGAGGTCCACGAGAGGATCTGCGGCGGCGGCACACAGTCCGAGTGGATTGTGCCTGCGCCAGCCCTCGGCAAACTTGCAACGATTTGTCAATGCCCCCATCTCACCGGCGAAGTTCCTCATCGTGTTCAGATAGGCGTTTACCCCCTGACTATGCTCAAGCCACTCCTTCTGACTCTTGTGCTCAGCAAGCATGCTGGCCTTCTCCTCAATGGCGGAACCGATATCGATGAAAAAATCGGGCTGGACCAGATGGTTCAAGGAATTTCTATTACCGTGTGGTTGGGCATGATACACGCTGACATCACCATCAACCGGTGCCCTGGGAGGATCCACCGGGAAGTTACGCATGTTCCGGCAGAACGCAGCGGTAACCGCAAGGCGACAGGCAATCATGTGATCTTCCATGTAGTCCTGGGGTGAGGGGACGAGGAGGATGTTCGGCGCCACCATTCGCAAGATGGATCCCACTCTGGCCAGAAGCCCTTTTTCATAGAAGATCTCGATGTCGGGGACCAGAGGCGGGTGGAACACCGCCCCGATCCGTCCGGCGGCGTTCTTCGCCTCTTGGAGCCGCAGGGCCGCAATGGCTTCTGCATCGAGACTGGCCGAACCGCACGAGCCGTTTGCGATGTTCATGTAGTGGACTTCGCAACCAGCTCTCCTCAGCAGGATGAGGGTGCCTGCCATGTTGAACTCGATGTCGTCCGGATGCGCGGCGATAGCGAAGACTCGGAGGGCCATGTCAATGCATCTCCACCTTGCAGGTGCCAAGTGCGGGCCGGAAGAAGTTGAACTGGACGTTGGGGTGATCCGCGAGCAGCGACATTGGCACAGACGAATCCGGAATGCGTTTGGATATCATCAAGGACGTCAAGCGTATTCCGAACGGGTTGTCGTGATGTCCCGGGTGCCAGATGGAAACCTTCTCGGCTTTCCACGTCTCGACCGGCCCCACCGTAACGGCCTGATGGGGCACGTTCTGGACGGCGCCGCCGCCGGAGGTTCGCGCGTTCTGCATAAGGGTCAAGGGGTGCAAATCAACGACCCGAGTGCCGAGTTTCCTATATTCCTCGGGAAGCGGGGGAGCGTGTTGGTACGCACCCTCGCGCTTCGGCGGATCATTGAATGCCCAGTGTTTGACCTCTCCCTGGCCGCCCTGCATGACCACACAGCGCACCGAATCCCAGCTTTCGATAAACGCCTTCGCATCGACCGAGGGGAAGTGGATGTTCTCCACGGGCATTGCCAGTTTGGGATTGATCCGGTTGAAACACAGTTCCATGTCGGCTCGGGCAAAGCCAAGTGGGAAATCGATGGAAACCTCCTTGCCAGCGACAACCCATTCGTCCATTCCCCAAAAGTGGCAGTGCTTAAGGGAAATCCCCAGTTCGTTCACCATGCGTGCCACCAGGGGAAGCTGCTCCGTCGGGCCGATCGGCCCGCAGATACCAGCAGGACGGCCTTCCGTGGCCTGCTGCCATGCTGTGATATATTCCAGGGCCTCCGCCAGGTAGAACTCCTCGATGCTGTCGAAGAACCTTATTGCGAATCCCTGCCTTGCAAGATCCAGAATATTCTTCTCGGTCAGTGATGCGGCCTCGTCGAGAAGTTCCCTGTCCAATGTGGTGTAGTCCCACCACGCCGGTGCCACCTTGCTCATATTCCTCATCGTTTTCTTCTCGCTCCTTGTTTCCGGTCGAACAGTGAATAGAATGATCCGCCCATTTTGTGGAACACAGGATAGCGATCCATATAACCCGCCGCTGCCACACTTCATCCTACTGCAACAATCCCTCCGATCTCAGCCACTTCTTCCATGGCTCACGCCTCCGCCGGGGCCGGATCCTCCTCCCCCCAGACGCGCGCGAGTGTGGCCTGGATCTTCTTCTCGAAGCGCTCGATCAGTTCGCGGTTGGCGGCGACCAGCGCCTGCTCGGCTTCGATCTCGGCGACGATGGATTGCTGGGTAGCGAAAGCCGGGAGGGGTAACTTTATCGAAGTGATCATACCCAAAGTTAAATACTTTGTTAAACCGCCAATGGATTTTTGTTTCAAATCGAGCAGGTTTGCATTTAAAACATATTTCAAAATGCCGTATGTCATCTTGTTCAAGTATTCAGTTTTTATGGTGATAACATAGGTTCTTTGATATGCATTGAATTTTCCATAATAGTGCTTCACATCAAAATTTCCGTTTGCATTGTTACCACTCAGAAGAATTGCTTCACAGTCGAATGCATATTTATCAATTTGGAAAACTTCTTTTGAACATGTAAAGAACGGGTAGATCCCGCCTGGTACCGCCGCGTTGGAGTCTAATTTTCCCGTCTTGATATCGCACACCTCCCCCAGCTCCACCATCGGCCACTCCGGGTGAATCGGGATGTGGGGCCGGTAGTTGTCGAGGACGGCGCGGGCACCGTTGATGACTTTCTGGTAGCCCTCGATCTCCGCCACAATCTCCTTCTGCACCTCCAGTGGCGGCAGGGGGATTTGGAAGTTCTCCACGTAGTCGCGCGGCACGCGTTGCAAGCCTCCAGTGCCGGTCATTTGAGCGACAGCTGTATCTCGAAAAATTGGATGCATGACGCAGAAATATATCCATTCAGGCAAGGCCTGCCCGCTGCTTCGCAGCACGTAGAACTCACTGGAGCCAAATCCTATTCCATTCAGGAGGTCGTGTGCGATGCCGGCTTTGCCGTTCTCAAAGCAAGGGGTGACTTTTGCGAGGAGGACATCGTTGTCCTCGAAGTAGCTGTAACTCGCCGAAACTTCCGAGAGCTGCTTTTCTTCGCTTGGCTGAAACGCAATACGGTGCTCGTTAAGGTCGGCCATTGGTACAAACGAAACACGGGTATCAGGCGGCAAAGCGGCCAGCTGGCTCTTTCGCGGATTGATCATGCATATGTCACCAATTTTTACCAACGCAAAAACGTGACTCTTCGTTACCCCCTCCCGATACCGCTCCCCGCTGAGGTTGTAGTCCCCATTCGCCGCAATCTTCTCCTTCTCCACGATGAGGCCAAGCGTGGGCTGGAAGTCAGCCACGGATTCCCCGGCCCGCAGGCAGAGCAGATATTCGCCGATCTCGGCATGAGCTTGCGGCAGGTTGTTCTTGTCAATCTCGCGCCGCTGTGCGCCGAGGCCGAAGCCGTCGTTTTCGACTTTGAAAAAGGCGATGGTGTTGGCCCTCTTGGCCAGCGTCTTGTCGAGGATCAGTATGGAGGTCTTGACGCCGGAATAGGGATTGAACACGCCCGCCGGCAGAGAGACGACGGCGACGAGGTATTCCTCCACGAGCATCTTGCGCAACTGCGTGTAGGCGTTCTGGCTCTGGAAGATGATCCCCTCGGGCACGATGATGCCGGCGCGTCCGTTGGGCGTGAGATGCTCGGCCATGTAGTCCACGAACAGCACTTCGCTGCGTTTAGATTGCACAGAAAAGCGGTTGTGCGGTTTGATGCCCCCCTTCGGCGACATGAAGGGCGGATTGGCGAGGATGACGTCGGCGTACTCGTTCCACTTGTCCTGCGAGGTGAGCGTATCGTACTCGGCGATGTGCGGCGCGGCGAAGCCGTGTAGGTACATGTTCACCAACGAAAGACGCACCATATCGGGCGAAATGTCGTAGCCCTTGAAGTTCTGCGCGAGGCGGCCCTTTTCGTCGGGGGTCAGTGTGCTGTTGCCCTTCTTGTCAATGTTGACCTTGAGGATGTGCTTGTAGGACGAGATCAGGAATCCCGCTGTTCCACAAGCGGGATCAAGCACGGTCTCGGTCTTCTTCGGGTCGAGGATCTCGACCATGAAATCAATGATGTGGCGCGGGGTGCGGAACTGTCCGGCATCTCCCTGTGAGCCGAGCACGGAGAGCAGATACTCAAAGGCGTCACCAAGGCGTTCACTGTGATCGTAGTTGAACTCGTCGATGACCTTGAGGAACATCTTGAGCGTTTCCGGGTCGCGATAGGGCAGATAGGCGTTCTTGAAGATATCGCGGAAGAGCAGCGGGATGCCGGGGTTCTCCGGCATCTTGGCGATCGCTTCGGCGTAGAGGTTCAGAGTCTCGTGGCCCCCCAGGCCGGAGCGCATGAGCTTGGCCCAGCCGTAGCGGGCAAATTCTTTTGCAAAAAACTTGCGCTTCCCGCCGAACTCCTCGCTCTCGGCGTCCATGTCGTCCATGAACTTGTAGATCAGGGCGATGGTGATCTGCTCGACCTGGCTCTTGGGGTCGGGCACTTTGCCGACGAGGATATCGCGGGCAGTGTCGATGCGGCGTTTGGTGTCGGTGTCGAGCATCCTTAATCCTTATCTTCCTGCCGGCAAGATGGGGCGGACGACATCCATCAGCTGCCTGGCGGTAGGCAATTTTCCTCTGAGTTCAGGCGGGAGCTTGGATTGAAGATGGTACTCGGCCACGCCGATGGGATTGGTCTTGCTCTTCAGGGAGAATTCGACTTCCAGATTGTCCTTCTCCGCGCAAAGGATGATGCCGATCGAGGGGTGATCGTCGGGCGCGCGTTCTTTTTCGTTCAGCAGGTTGAGATAGAAATCCATCTTGCCGGCGTACTCGGGTTCAAAGGGGCCTACCTTCAATTCAAAAGCCACGAGTGCTTTGATAAACCGGTGGTAGAAGAGCAGGTCAATGAAGTACTCTTTCTGCCCCAACACCAGACGGTGTTGGCGGCCCACAAAGCAAAAACCGTAACCCAGTTCGAGAATGAATTCGCGCAAACGCTCAAGGAGACGATCTTCCAGTTGCCGCTCCTTGACCTCGCGGCTGATGCCGAGGAATTCGAGGTTGTAACTGCTCTTGAGCGCCTCATCGGCCTGCTCGGCCAGATGTTCCGGCAGCGTGAGTGAAAAATTGTGTTTTTTTCTGTCGCTTAGCGATCGTTCATAGGCGCCGGCCTTGATCTGGTTGAGAAGAACGTTACGGGTCCACCCGTAGCCCGCTGTGGCCTGGAGGTAATAGACGCGGGCGGCTGGGGCTTTGACCTTCTTGAGAAGTTCGACGTGATGTCCCCAGGGAACTGCGGCCAGCAATTCTCTCACAGATTGTGAGAGGAGTTGATCATGTTTAGTGGAGTTCGATCCGCGAGCCAATTCTGGAACAGCTTGTGCCAGAATTCCGCCGCCTGATTTTTTCATTTCTGGAACAACCTGTTCCAGAAATGCGGGGTCTGAATATTCGGCAAAAAACTGTCTCATTCGCCAGATACTGTCTGCCGAAAAACCGCGCACATCAGGGAACGCCTTCTGCAAGTCTTTCGCCACCATTTCCACCACCGAATCGCCCCAGTTCAAAAATTTCTGTTTTTCCACAATGGCGCGGCCGATATCCCAGTAGAGTAAAATCAGGTCGCGATTGACCGCGCGCGCAGCAGAAAGACGGGCCGTTTGAATGCGTGATTTAAGGGCGGATAGAAATTGATCGTAATCGGAACCCAGAATAACGGCGTTGCCCTTGGCGGTGCCTTTGTGAAGTTCAGATACCTTATGTTTGTTCATAATGTCATGCTGCAAATTGGTTTAAGGAAACATAGTCCTTGACGTATTCGGGGATCAGCGTCCGATATTTGGCCGGAACCGCCTTGAAGTCGCGGGTGGAAAAGACCGGGTTGGTGGCCAAGTCGGTGAAGTGGCGGCTCTCGATGATGTGGCGCACATGGTCGCTGGTGACGTAGGCCTTGAAGTAGGTCTTGATAGCGGGGATGGCCTCGGCCTCTTCGGGTTTGGTGTCGGCAACGAACTTGGCGAACTCCTCTTCCAGCAGTTCGTCCTTGGACTTGAAGCGCGGGATGAGGCCGAAGATCTTCTCCAGGATCTCGCGCAGGGTCAGGCGCCGATCCACGGCAGCGGCCTTGCGCAGTTTGCCGAGGTTGTAGTACTCCTCGGGTTTATCGAAGACCTCGCGGTTCACGTAGTCGATGACGCGATCCCATTGTCCTGACTCGACGGCGGAGGCAATGAAGTCGTTCTCGCGCACGGTGTCCTCGAATTTCTCGAAGAACATCCGGTCGATCTTCATCCCCTCGTATCCGATGGTCTCTTCCTTGATCATCGAGAGGATATCCGCGCCGAGGTGCTCGTAGGTGCCGCCAACCACCACCGGGCCTGTGCCTCCGCCGTCATCGCGCCCCTTGCCTTGGGGCCGGGGGAGCTTCAGCACCTCATCGTACTTGAACTCCTTCTCGAAGTACTCGCAGTTGGCGAAGAAGTCGAAGAGCTTGAACGCGGACTTCTGCGGCTGCAAGACGCCGTCCTTAAGGCTGTCGTCGAAAAGCTGTTCGAGGAAGTTGTGCTTGCGGGTGCCGCGCCCCTTGATCTGGATGAAGTCCGTCGGCGAGAAAATCGGGCGAAACAGACCGAGATTGAGTATGTCAGTGCAATCGTAGCCTGTAGTCATCATGCCAACTGTCGCACAGACACGCGCCTTGCTGGTCTTGTAAGCGGACAGGAAGTTACCCGAACCGAGCAGGTTGTTGTTGCTGAAGTTGATGGTGAACTGCTGGGCGTCGGGGATCTGCGACGTTACCTGCACGGCGAAGTCGGACTGGTACTTGCCTGGGAACATGCGGTCGGCCATCTGGTTGAGGATCTGCGCCAGCTTGGCGGCGTGGTTCTGGCTGACGGCGAAGATGATCGACTTGCCGATCTCGCCGCTGACGGGATCGCGGAGTGCGTTTTCCAGAAATGTCTTGCAGAAAAGCTGGTTGGTGGCATCGGCGAAGAATCGCTTCTCGAACTCGCGCTGCTTGAAAGCCTCCTGCTGATCTTCGCCCGTGTCGTCGGTGAAGGAGACAACGAAGCCCTCTTCGGAGAGCAATTCGGTGGTGATCTCGGTGCGGGCATCCACCACTGTGGGATTGATCAGGAAGCCCTCCTTCACGCCGTTGAGCAGCGAGTAGCGGTACGTGGGTTCGCTGTTCTCGCAGCCGAAGGTGCGGTAGGTGTCCAGCAACAGTCGGCGCTCGGCTTCGCGTGGATCGCGGGTGGTTGGGTTAGTCTTCTCGAACCGCTTGAGGTAGTCGCGCGGCGTAGCGGTGAGGCCGAGCTTGTAGCCGATGAAGTAGTCGAAGACGGCGCGGGCGTTGCCGCCGATGGAACGATGCGCTTCGTCGGAAATGACCAGGTCAAAATCGGTCGGTGAAAAGAGCCGTTGGTACTTGTTGTTGAACAGAAGTGACTGCACGGTAGTGACGACAATCTCCGCTCGTCGCCAGTCGTCACGGTTCTCCTTGTAGATCACCGTTTGAAAATCGGCAGACAGCAGCGCAACGAAGGCCTTCTTAGCCTGATCCTCAAGTTCGAGGCGATCCACCAGAAACAGCACGCGTCGGGCATTGCCGGAACGGAGGAAGAGCTTAATGACGGCGGCGGCGGTGAGTGTCTTGCCGGTGCCGGTTGCCATCTCGAACAGGAAGCGATCTTTGCTTTCCTTTACAGCCTGTTGCAGGGCATAAATGGCCTTCAACTGATAGGGCCGCAAGAAACGCAGTTTGTTGGCCTGGATGTAGCCGGGGCGCTCGGCCTCGTTGTGCCACGCCGCTTCGGATTGG
>JAPLFP010000200.1 GCA_026390585.1 Ignavibacteriales bacterium
ACGCCACAAAAGCAATCATGTCACCCCGAGACGTTCCGCTTTATGAATCCCGCCGATGAGCGGAATCCTGAGGAGCGGGACTTCCGCTCGGGGTCTCAAAACGAGGTCCCGAACATCCTTCGACTCAGCGGGCTGAACAAAGCCCGCTTCGCTCAGGAGCATTTCGGGACGACATTGTCTTCGTGGCACAACTTCTCGATCACATCTTCAAAAGCCAATCAATGAATGAACTTCCGCAATGAGCGCAAAATCCTGATCCATTGAAGGTCTTCCTAACAACGAAGCGCCAGTTAGTCCGCGCAGTTCTTTATCGACCGCAGCAACATCGCTAGAATTCCCACTGAGCACAGCGGCCAGCCAGCGTGCGACAGGCGATTTCACATCCTCCGACCATTCGTCTGCCAGCTTGGTTGTGAAATCTTGATTCCCAGACTCGCGCTCAGCCAACGCGCCAAAGAGACGGTTGATGCTCACATCCCCGTCATGGTCGCGAGTGTACAAGATGACTTGATCGAACATCTTCTTCGATCTCGCAGAGTTTCCAGACTTCTTTGAACACAATCCCTCGAGATAGTCTTCCAGCCGATTGTCTACGTCGTAGGGCTTGCCAGCTCCCAATCGCTCCGGCCACTGGCGTGCTTTTTCCAGAAACTTTGCAGCCTTCGCGTAACCGCCCGCCTTCATCTCTTCGGCGGCAGCCAAGACGCACGCCTGACGGTACACTTCGCGTGTATAGCGCGCACCTTCGAACGGTAGCACGGTCAATGTATCGAGGATCTTCAAACTCGCCGCATATTGCCGATTGAGCACGTATGACCGAGCCAGATCAAACAGAGCGACATAACTCGACGAGAACTTCTTGACTGCAGATTTGGCTATCTCGAGAGCCTCGGAGTATTGAGTCCTTCCGGTGTAGTAGTCGATGAGCGCCCGGTACGTCCGCCACTCGCCCTGACCCAATTCGAAGGCTCTCTTGTAGTCACGCACAGCTTCCTCGCTTTGTTCCGTCCTCAGGAAATTGCCTCTCGTGATGTAGAAGGAAGCGTACGATGGTTCATTGCCGCAAGCGGCAAATTCTTCCCGCGCTCCATCAGTCCTGTCTTTGCTCCAAAGAAGGAGCGCAAGAAAATACTTCGTCTTCCAGTGTGGCTTCTGCGAATCAGCCCACCGGAGGATTTCGGCCGACTCCGGCCGGAACGGAAACACCAACCATGACGATTGTTCTATTGCTTTCGTGAGATAGTCGCTAGCCTTCTGTGGTTGCTTCGCGAGATTGCTCAGATAGGCAAGCCAATAATATACTATCGGATGAGGGGGCGACTGCTGAAGCACGAGCGACGCCTCTTCAGAGAGTTTCAATCGAAGATAGTAACTGGCGAGCTCAAGATAACTTTCAGAAGGGAGTTCATTTCGAATCATGGATCTGAATTGATCGAGATTCTCCTTTGAGCGATCGAGCAAGTAGTTCTCGAAATCCGCCATGTGGCTCAGAGGATCGATTGCTTTCAGATGGGCAACTGCATCCTTGGCATTCTCTGCCTTTCGTTGTACTCGAAAAAGAACAGTCAGCAATTGACTGGCCCGCATGTTCGATCGATCGTAGTCGAGTGACCGGAACGCGTAGGCTTCTGCGGCCGACCAATGCTTTTGAAGGAAGGCGACCTCTGCCATTTCCGCGTTCGCCGCTGAACGATATTTCATCGACCGGGAAGCCGCGCCAAACCCATCCAACGCATCATACAAGTTGCCGAGGTTCTTGCTGATGACACCGTAGATGAAGTTTGCGTCGGGGTCGTAGGCGTCGTTTGCCAGAGCGCGACGTGCATATTCCAGAGCTTTCTGATACTCCATCCGACGATAGTATGCTTCAGAGATCCCGGCGAGTGCCGGCGTGTAGAACGGATCTTTCAAGAGGCAGGCAAGATATTTTTCGAGCGCGCCTTTGTAGTCTCTCTGTCGGGCTCGCTCGACTGCATCCGTGTACAATCCACCGACACTATTCCAAATGAATTCTTTGTTCGTTACCAGTGGTCTCTGGAGTTGCCGCCGTGATGCTTCCTGACTTTTGAATGAAATCAAATCGCCGACACTGACTTCAATTTCTCCATCGCCGGAGGGAGAGAGTGAATCGACGAATACCTGCAGAGGCTGAAGATTCAATTCTCGTTTGTAGACTCCTTTGCCACCGATGCTGACGACGAGAGGCTGATTTATCTGTTCCAGTGGGCAGAATGAGACCTTGATCTTACCTCCCAAGTTCTGAACATTCAGTGAACCATGGAGATTTGCTTCGACAAGACCACCTGTACCCTTGAAGGGGAACCAGGCTTCAACGAAGTTCTCCTCGCTGAGCGGTGCAAACGCATCATGCTTAAATGGAGTTCTCGTGCTCCCACTCGCCGCTTGATTAAAGAGCAGACCGGATTGAATCTCGACATATTGCCCGTTCCCGAGTTCAGGATCTGTCAGAAGATCTTTCCATATCTCCCCTTCTCTTGAGAGTGCCCAGATCCAGATCTTCTTTCCGGGTTTGTCCGTATACGGCGACCAGTGAACAACACCAAAATCGCTCTGAGCATAATAGGCCGCGTACGTGTCCGTGTAAGCGCCGAGCACGTGATATGACTTGGCAGGACCGAAGGCGTTGTTTGCGTAGCGCGAGATGTCGCGTCCGGTGTCATCCTGCGGCCAGGAAAACGCTCCACCGCCGTGGTCGATGTATCCGGAGCCAGGATATAGTAGCTGCAAATCAGGGCTGGCATCGGCAGCCGCGTTCATCCAATGATACAAGGACGTATTCAAATCCGTCGGATTGTACCAGAACGATTCGGTCTGGAAATATGCTTTGTCCTTCGGCAGACGGATCTCAACTCTCCACTCGGTCCGAGAGGCAAGATCGAGAGCTCCTACGATGCAACTGACACTCCCGTCGTCGTTCGTGCGTGTCATGTAGTCTACGGGTGTTGACGTCGCTGGCGTGTGACCGATGTCGCCAAAGTTGAATTCGATTCCTCCCGAGGTCCACGGGCCCCGCATCGCGATTTCCCGGAACTTGACCACATTGTTGGCATAGATGAATGCTTTTCCTGTGGACTTCTCGAACGCGCCCAGAATCTTTCCACCAATCTCCGGAGCGATCGTCACCTTGATGTAGGGATTCTCGAGTGTAACGACCTTCCATTTCCTGTCCACTGGTATGATGCTGTATCCCTCGAACCGAAAGTACGGATAGATGTTCGTCATCTTCGCGATTGGATCAGGGTCGCTGAAAGGATATGTCCGAAAAACCTGGTTGGATTCCTTTACTGTGGCCTGCCGTCCCTCGGCAACATGCACAGACATGAGGAGAGCGATCAGAAAGCAGAAAGAGCTTTTCAAGTAGTTATCACAGCGCATGGAAGCTACCTCCTGGAGGAAGGACATTAAACCTATTTCAAAAACACTCTAGGAAAAGCAAATAGTCTCACCTAACGTCCCGCTTTGCAACGAGTCATTGCGAGCGTTTTATGCGAAGCACTCCGTCGCAACATGTCATTGCGAGCGTTTTGTGCGAAGTCCCGTTCCTGGATTCCGTCTCCAAGCGGGATTCAAAGAGCGGAACAATCCATCCCGCGATCGATAGATTGCTTCGTCGTCCCTCCTGATCCTTCGACTCGTCCTGTTGGAAGACAACAAGACTCGCTCAGGACGGCGGGACTCCTCGCAATGACTTTGTTGTATGTCGCTGCTCTGCGGCTTGCCGACTTTGCCCCGACGGGGTCACTACGTGACGTGACATTTTCGAGAGAAGAAGTAGCTGTCAAATCAAATAGGGTGTGGATAGACGCGAGAGCTCATGACCATACACCTGGAATGTGTGCGCCGCAGAATTTGCACGTTCCGCCAGCAATGTTGTTGCTGAGAATTGTGAATCCCCGCCGTTCGACAATCATCTTACTGCAATGGTGGCAGTAGGTATTCTCTGCTGCGTGGCCGGGGACATTTCCGATATACACGTACTGAAGCCCTGACTTCAGAGCAATTTCCCTTGCCCGTTCCAATGTCGAAACCGGGGTCACAGGAAGTTGCGTCAGCTTGTAGAGAGGGTTGAAACGACTGAAGTGCAGAGGACAATCATGAAGTCCGTTCTTCACAAGCCAATCGCACATTCGCTTGATCATATCCAGATCGTCTGTCCACGTCGGGACGATAAGATTGGTGATCTCGAGCCAGACCCCTTCCTCCTTAAACACCTTCAGCGTGTTCAGAACTGGAGCCAAACGCCCCGCGCTGAGCTTCTTGTAGATATCGTCGTCATAGCTCTTCAGATCGATGTTGGCAGCATCCATCACCTTGCAGAGCTTGCGGAGAGGGTGCTCATTGATTGAGCCGTTCGACTTCCAGACATTTTTGATTCCCTTTTTTCTAGCAAGCGTCGCCGTGTCAAATGCATACTCATAGAAGGTTGTTGGTTCGGAATAGGTGTATGCGATCGACTCGCACTTGGACTTCAAACACTCTTCCACTACTCTTTGCGGCATGAGGTCGTAGTTCTGAGTCTCCTTGGGACTGAATTGCGAGATCTCCCAATTCTGGCAGTTGAGGCACGCAAAGTTGCAGCCTGCTGCTGCAATCGAGAACGCGTGCGTGGTTGGCAAGAAGTGGAAGAATGGCTTCTTTTCGATAGGATCGATGTGGACTGCGCAAGGATTTCCGTACGCGATGGAATAGAGCTTACCTTGATAGTTTACACGACTCCTGCAGATGCCGGTATCACCTTCGGCGAGAATGCAGCCATTCGGACAATGCTGACATTCCAGCCCCCCCTCAACCATTCTATAGAAGAGTGCTTCCTTACTCCACTTCCAGAGATCATCCGTAGCGAGAGACGGGGATGCAACTTTCACTGCTGCTCGAGCCAGCGGCTCAAGACCGCTGAGTCCGAAGGCAATTCCTGCCGAGCAGAAAGCGCAGCGTCTCAGAAACTCACGCTTGGAGATCATGTTCGCTTCCATAAAATCCTCTCACACAATCGTTCCATCAATTGACTTTCTCTGAACGAGCACGACAAGCGCTGTCGAAAGGCTCAGAATACCCGGAATGATGCTCGCGGCGATGATCCCGAGCATAGGTATCAACACAACTGCAACGAGCAACGCACCAAGAGCGGATCCAATCAGGTCAACTCCATAAAGCTCTGAGGCGACTCGCTGAGCCCGTCCCCGGCAAAGATCCGCGGCAACGGAGAACTCCGCACCGACCAGAACTGCGATGACAAATGTAAGAAGAAAAATCGTCCCCTGGGTTACTGCGGGAGATCCGTGAACATCTCGCAAGATGATCAGGACAACAGGAAGTAAAAGGCAGTACAGGGCGACTACAGCTTGTATCTTTGCGTAGTGAAAAGCAGTGGCACGGGGTATCTTTTTCACACGCCTAAAAGAGCCCACAAAAAGACCTGCCATGAAGATCGTCACAACGAGTGCCAGAGCCGCGTAGACATAGCCGTAGAGGATCTGAAAAGCGATCAGTAGAAGCACCTCTATCGACGAAGCAGCAAAACCTCCGGTGAAAATTCCAGCGCTCACAGCGTTCATTTGGAAGGCAGCAAACGTGAGGAAAAGCAAAGTGATCCCCCCGACGAGCCGGAGATTGCTGCGGAAGTAGCTCAGCCAGTGTGTGACCTGTCGATAGTACGATACGGGGGCGAAGTCCTTGTTCAAGGCCGCATCAACCATCAAACTATTTTGAAGAAGACTGCTCCGTTGTGCCAACACGTCGTCATCGAGATAGTATTGATTGACATATGTGTTCTCAATGCCGCGTTGTGCTATCAACCTGCCAATGTGAATATCCGATCTTACGTCAGACCCAAGGAAATAAGTCCGCAGACCGGGGACGATGAGAACCTCCTTGAACACCTCCTTCAAGGTGTTCATCATGGTCGAGTTGATTCGCCGGGCCTCGTCACTTTGATATTCAGTGGACGGCAAGAGTGCAAGCGACAGAATCCCTTCCGGGTTCATCCGGTTCTTGAGCTCCCGGAAAAACTCCAGAGTGTAATAGCGGTTGATCTGAATTGTTGAAGGTTCGGGAATATTCAGAAGGACGACATCGTACATGGCCTTGGTTTCGTGTACAAAGACTCTTGGATCGGCGTTGAATACATTGATCTGCTTATCGCCGAGGCCTGCTGAGTACTTCTGGGCAAGTTCGATCAGATATGGATTCACCTCCACGCAATCGAGCCTTTGGATCCTATATTTGAGCACCTCGTGAGCAGCCCCCGACACTACACCAGAAACCATCAAGACCGTCTGCGGGGATGCTGACTGCACCATCGCGTAGTGCACGGACTCTTCTGCGTTTGTCGCATCGTTTGCGGAGGACAACAGAACATTGTTCTCGTAGAAGTTTTCTTGCTCTGCCTGTCTCGTCACAGTGAGACTTCCGTAGGGCGTGTCCCTCGAGAAGACTACTTCCTGATCAGGGAAAAGGATGCGCTTCGTCAACAAATCGACATTGAGGACGAGGACGGGAAGGAGAAGAACGATGGCTAATCCCCATATGACGATGCGCTGCGGTCGCCGATCACGGACAAGGAAGAGAGCTGCTGTCAAATCCAGAGCCATCAATGCAGCGAGACTCTGGAACGTGTTCAGGTAATGGAAAAGAACGAGACTGAACACAACACCACCGGTGACACTCCCGATGGATTCCCATGCATAGAGGGAGCCAATCGATCCCGGTTGGCCGGTCTTCGATTTGAGGCTCGCAAGCAAAGAGAATGACGCTCCGGAAAGGACACAGTAAGGAACCAGCAGAACGAATGAGCTCCAGAGAATCGGAACAATCCCGACCATGACTCCAACCGGAAAAACGATATTCCTCAGAAGTCGTAGGCCAAGGACCGTCGCATAAGGCACGGTGGCCAACAACATCAACAGCGCAGGCAGGAGATCATGTTCGCGCCTGCCAAGGAAGCGACCCAGAAATGCCCCAACTCCGGTGAGGATCATCCAGTTGGCGAGAAGAACGCTGATGACAAGTTCATTTCCGTAGAAGACAGAGAGGAATTCACGAAGAAGGATCACCTGCGTGACCAACGAGGTGAGTCCGACAGCGACGATGGAGACTGTCAGCCGAGCACCATTCTCTTCTGGCGATTCTTTCATAGAATGCAGTTAGCGATGTGCTGAGCACACTCCGAAGCTCTCTGTGGATTCAACGAAGATGGAGGTCCTTCTCACTGAAGACCAGCGCCTCATAGACGTACAGCTCGGCATCTTTCCATCCGTTCCAACCGAGACCTGCTTTGTCCTGCGCACAATGGCCGAGGAATTCTTCTTTCGTCCAACCGGTCTCCTCTGCCACTTGAGGCAGAAAAGTCCCGGCGCGAGCACCCTTTTTGATGTAGATACCTTGTTTGCCCAGATGGAATTCATCGACTGATTTGATTCGCCTCATGGGAGTCAAAACCGAGATTTCAATCTCAAGCTGGTCGACTTCTTCAGGCGAGACCGGAGAAAACCGATAATCTTCAGACGACGAGGCTACCGCCATTTTCTGAACGACAGAATAGAGCGGCTCGCTGGCGTCAAACCTTCCGATACATCCGCGCAGATCACCGTTTTTGCGAAGCGTCACAAACGCGCCGCAATTGGTGCCCACCGTTTTCGAAAAAGCCGATGGCTCCACTGTCGCCACGGTTTTCTGCTTCACGTATTGTTCAACAGTCTGTCTCGCCAGTATCAGAAGGTCCTTCTTGTCCTTGTCGCTAAGATTGAATGATTCCTTTTTCTGTTCGAGAGCACGGGAAACAACGATGGCACAGTACCCCACCACCTGGTCCTTCTGTCCCGCCGGAGAATCGCCCGAGTTCTTGTAGTCAATGAGTTGCAGGCTCATCTTAGGGTCATCCTGAATCATGTAAAGCAATGTCAGAACACAAGGCCATCCGCACAGACTCGTTGCCATGTTCGGGATCCCGCTCTCCTCATTGTTCTTCATTACTCGTATAAGGACATCAGGCGATCTCGTGAGAATCGCATCTGCGGTGGCTCGATCCGCCTTCTTCGCGTCATCGTATGCTGGGTAATGTGAGAAATCCGAGCTGATGATAAAAAGATTTCGATCGTTGAAGTACGGCCGGAGAACCAGAGCGATATCCCGCAGCGTCGCAGGAGATCCCGCTCCCACGACGATGGGAACAATCCCGAGCGGCGTCACGAAATTTCCCGATATGTAAACAGACGCTCCTTCAAATCCGACATGATGGCTCGGGCCTATGATGAAAATGTTTTCGTATCGTTTGCTGACATCGAGCTGATTGAACGCAGATGCGGCAACACCGCCTGAAAAGACATACCCAGCGTGCGGACAAATCAACGCTGCGACGTTTTTTACATTCTTCGACGGCACAGCGTGTGAGAAAAGATCTTTCAACATCGAGCGCAATTCTGCCACGTCTCCGGGATAGAATTGTCCCGCAACCGCGGGCTGCCGATCTTTCGTCGGTGTTGATTGTTGTCCTGGGACGCTCTGGGAGAGGACAATGACAGCGAAAGCGAGAAGGAGAGTTTGACGATTGGACATGGCGAGACCTCTCAGATGTGCGGAGTTCACCAAATCACACGTTTGATGCACGGTGTCCGAATGGCTTCATACGAAAGTAGCGTAGTTTGAACGGAAAGGCAACATGGCGGGGACGGCAAAGCCGCCCTGGCACTTGGCCAGAGCGGCTTCGTCAGAACAAGGATATATCTCAAAAGCATCCTAGCGAAAGAAAATGGTCTCACGTAAAGTCACGCTGCTCGCAATGAACCAAAGCAATGAGTCATTGCGAGCGTTCTTTGCGAAGCAATCTATCCATGGACAGATTGTCCCGCTCTTGGATTCCGCCTACGAGCGGGATTCATAGAGCGGAACTTCGTCGTCCCATCAGAAAGCAACGGGACTCCTCGCAATGACATGGTTGCATGTCGACGCCTTGCGGCTTGGCGCCTTTGCCAACCCGCCTCGTGAAATTCCCTGGGCAGGTCGACGTGACATTTTTGAGATGGCTTCTAACAAAAAAACGTGAGCGGTTACAAATTTCTTTTCCAGAAGTCCAGTTCAAGGTTCCTCAGATGCCTGCTCCCAGCAGGATCTCCCACTCCGTGTCCGCGCAGCGGATACACCATAAGTTCAAACAGTTTGTTTGCTTTGATCAACTCATTGATGAAGCGCCAGATATTTTGGATATGGACATTGTCGTCGTGAGAGCCGTGGATAAGCAAGAGCCTGCCATGGAGGTCCTTTGCGTATTTGAGCAGGGAGTTTTCTTCAAAACCTTTCAGATTCTCCTTTTCGGTCTTCATCACTGCTTCGCCCCACTTGGAATCGTAGAATCGGAAATCCGTCACGGTGCCTCCGGCAATGCCAGCTTTGAATTCGGTGGACCGCGTCATCCCTAGCACCGTGTTCGTACCGCCACCACTCCACCCCGTCAAACCGATACGGTCAGGGTCAACATATGGCAATTGTTTGAGCCATCGCACTCCATCGACCAGGTCGTTGAGCTCGATTTCTCCGGGTGATCGATTGAGAAGAAGATTCTCAAGTTTCTTGCTGATCGCCGTCGCCGCTCGATTGTCAATTTTCGCGCAAATGTAGCCGTTGTTTCCAAGGACGTTGTCCCATACCGCTCCATACTGGAATGAATTGGAAACGGTAGGAGCAGACGGTCCTCCGTACACTTCGACGATCACGGGATATTTCTTTGTCAGATCAAAATCCCGCGGCTTAGTGATCGAAGCGGGGAGTTTGAAGCCGTCGCGTGCAGGAATCCAGACGATCTCAGCATACTGAATTCCGAATTTATTGAAGCCGCCATATTCAGGTGTGGCCAGCGTCATTTTGACCTTCCCTTTCGTGTCGCAGAGGGTCAACGAGGGTGGGGTGGAAATCGTGGAGAACCGGTCGAAGTAGAACTTCGCGTCAGGGCTCATCGTGATGGAGTGCGTGCCATCGCCGGTCGTCAATCGCTCCATTTTCTTCCCGTCAAACCGGACACGATACAGGTGCCGTTCCACTGAAGATTTTTCGAGCGACGTGAAGTAGACCCATTCACCATCCTCATCGATGCCGGTGACAGCCCGCTTGATCCAGAAGGCTCCGCCGCCGGAGGAGCACATGGCCCAATCACCTTTCGTGATCTGGTTTACCAACTCTCCCTTCATGCTGAAACGATAGAGATGGTCGTATCCATCACGCTCAGAGGCCATCAGAAAATGTTTGCCGTCTTTCAGAAAATAGAGATCCTCGCTCATGTTCATCCAGCCTTCGTCCGTGTCCTTCAGGACGAATTGAGCGTTGCCGCTCTGGCGATCGACGAAATACAAATCGAGTTGGGTCTGGAGCCGGTTTTCCGTCTCGACAAATAATCGCTTGTTGTCAGGCAGCCACCCAACGCGTATGACATATTCATACGAGCCACGGTCGACAGAAGCCCACGTGGTCTGCTGCGCTCCCAGCTCGATGACACCGACGCGAACAGCCGGATTCTTTTCACCCACTTTCGGATATCGTTGCGTCCGGACCGTCGGCGTCCATGGATCGATGTTCACATAGTGCTGGATGCTGACCTCAGACTCGTCCGTCTGGAGATAGGCGATCGCCTTTGAATCCCCCGACCACCAGTAACCGATGTCCCGCCGGCCGAATATCTCTTCCCAATAGACCCAGGAGAGCGTCCCATTCAAGATCGTCTCCGATCCATCGCTTGTCAGTTGCCATTCCTTTTTCGTCGCAATGTCACAAGCGAAGAGGTTCTTCCCTCGGACAAACGCAATCTTGGTTCCATCAGGAGAGAACTCTGCGGACTTTTCTTCTTCAGGGGTATTTGTCAACCGTATGAAGGTTGCGTTTGGAATGTCCAGGACAAAGATGTCCCCGTTTATCACGTAAAGACCGCACTTCCCGGAGTGCGTAAACGCCGATGGCACCGGTGAAAGCCTTGGCGGTTTTCCTTCGGTGAAAAGCTTTGCGAAGCTCGTCGATGCAACAGACCAATTCAGCAAAGGGGAGCGTTTGCCTGTTGTCGGATCGAGCCGCTCAAGAACTCGAAGACTATCCGGCTTTCGCACATCATAGATAATGGCAGTGTTGTCGTCGAGCCACCACGTTCGCGGCAGCGAGGCCGCTTGCCCGAACGACGGATCGTTCATCGTCTCCAGCGTCACTTTTACAGGCTCCTGAGCATAGATCTGATTGCCAGCCGAGACCAGAGATAGCACTGCCAGGACAAGAACTGCGAACAAAGAGCGGATTCTCATATTTCTTCTCCTTGAATATAGGCGGGATGTTGAAGCTACAGGAATCAGAGTTCAGGTTTTCAGAATTGGATTGTTCTGTGCCAAGGTAAGCGAGATTGGAGTGAAAGGCAATTCTGCCTAACAGCCTTGTAGAGACAAAAAGGGGCGTTCGGAAGAACGCCCCTCGAACGCCAACATCACTACTCTAGAGCCTATCTCAAAGACTTCGGGGTCATTGCGAGGAGTCCCTCTTCTTCTCTTCGGGACGACGAAGTTCCGCTCTATGAATCCCGCTCGTAGGCGGAATCCAAGAGCGGGACAATCTGTCCATGGATAGATTGCTTCGCAAACAGCGCTCGCAATGACACTTTTGCCTGAAGTCATTGTAGGACAGAATACATTTTTGAGATGGCTTCTAGAAACAGTAGAGGTACTTTACTTTCAGAACGCTGATGCGATCAGTCACATGCAGCGCGTTTGGCAGGAGCACACCAGCCGGGCCAAACTGATCACTCCGGTCGCGCACTTCATTGACCGCGAGGTAAATCCAGCTCTTCGGCAAAAAACTATAGGAAAACAGGAAACCGAAAATCAGATGCTCTGCCCTGTTCGTCGATCTCAAGAAGACGTTGTCGAGATACATTCTAACGTTGAGATCATTGAGAGGAGTGACGGAGACATAAGGACGGGCATTGTGCGTGATTTCCTGGATCTTGCCTTCTGGGTTTCCCTCAACGTACATGTTGTATGACGTTCCAAGATCGACCTGTTTGAGAACATGCCATCCTACCTGACTGCCGAGAGAGAAATACGTCGCCAGATAATCGCGGGAAAAGTTATATGTCTTGCTGATTGCGCCATAAACGTTTCCATTCCACTTCGGCGACACGTTGAACCAGGTGGAGTAGTCAAGCTCGTACGAATCATACTTGATCCCCTGGTCCTTTGAACGCCCAACCACAAAATCGAGTTCAAATCCCCAATTGTTTCTGAACTGCATA
>JAPLFP010000112.1 GCA_026390585.1 Ignavibacteriales bacterium
ATTGTGGTAGTCGCTGACGGCAGCTCGGAGAATTGACTGGAGGAGGGGTCTCTGAAATGGTTTGACGAGATAGTAGAATGCGCCGGCATCGATTCCTTCTTTGATGCGTTCGGGGTCGTCGAGGGCGGTCAGCATGATCACGGGGATGTGTTCGATGCGAGCCTGTTTCTTCATCCAGCGCAGCAATTCAATGCCACTCATCTGCGGCATCAGCCAATCGAGAATGACAACGCTGATAGGTTCGGGATTTGCCTGAAGGATTGCTTGTGCCTCAGTGCCGTCGGCTGCTGTGAGCACCCTGCATCCCTCATCGATCAACATTCTCGCAAGCACAGATCGAAGAGCCGGTTCATCATCGACAATGAGAACGGTGTCGATCCTGTGTTCGGTCACGGACTCTTCATTGCCCATCGTACTCTCCCTCAGCCAGAGGATGCTATGACAATCAAAGAAACAACATCTGCTCGGTCAGGCTAGAGGCAATATCGGTAACTCAAAGGAGCCAATCAAGTTCAGAGTGGACCTTGACATAAAGAGTGGAAGATCCGTCTGAATTGAGAACAAAGGGGATGATGTTAGGAGAGATTCCTGCCAAGATAGCGAAGAATCAAGACGGTAATATCATCGGATTGAGGGGCGTTGCCGGCGAACGCCTTGAGTTCTGCCAGGCTTCCTCGCGCCAGTTCCCGGGTCGATGAGCCGTTTGATTTCTTGAGATACGAAGTCAGACGTTCTTCCTCGAACATGTTCATGTCGGAATCCATCGCCTCTGTCACGCCATCAGTGTAGAGAAAAAGAGTGTCTCCAATTTGGAGCTGGATTTTCTTTGCATCGTAGTCCTGGTGCTCGATCTTTCCCACCAGGAATCCGTCCGTCATGGGCAGCAGTTCAACTTCCCCTGTGGACCGAACGATCATCGGAGAATTGTGGCCGCCATTACTGTACTGTACCTCGCCAGTGCGGGTGTTCAAGATGCCGTAGAAAATTGTGACAAACGTCGCTGCTTCGCTTTCGGGAATGAGTAGCGCGTTCACCCTCCGCAGCACTTCGCCGGAGTGGGCGACCTGGTGCGCGGTTGCTTTCAGGAGCGTTCGGCATACCGCCATGTAGATCGCCGCGGGGATCCCTTTTCCGGAAACGTCACCAATGGCGAACGCGAGACGATCTTCGTCAAGGAAGTAGAAATCGTAGAAATCACCCCCGACATTTTTTGCGGTGATCATTTCCGCGTGAATCTCGAATTCGCTCCGTTGGGGGAACGGTGGGAAAACGTTTGGCAGCAAGGATTGTTGGATCCGGGCTGCAGTGGTGAGATCACGCTGCACGGCGACAAGCTCATCGCGTGATTTGAGTGCGCTCTTGTTGAAATCAATGGGCTTCGTCAGAAAGTCGAATGCACCCCGATTCATCGCGGTCCGGATGTTTTCCATGTCCCCATAGGCCGAAACGATCACCGATTTGAGCAAGGGATTGTTCAATTCATTGAGCTTTTGGAGAAGTGTAAGTCCATCCATCTCCGGCATGTTGATGTCAGAGAGGACGACGGAAACATCATCATGCTCTTCGAGTCTCTCCAAGGCCTGAACGCCGTTGTGAGCGAACACAAACCGGAAGCTCTCGTCCTTAATTTCCTTTCTGAATTTCTGCTTAATCAGCAATTCCAAATCTGGTTCATCATCGACAACGAGAATCTTATGCGACATTTGGGACTCCTTCATATCAGTTCAAACAATCGCCATTCGAATTTCGACATGCAATCGTTAACGGTGTGGCTTGAGCTCACTGTGCCGCAGAGACATCGAAGAGTTCTTTTTTAACTTTGCCGAAATCGATTGGCTTGGTGAAATAGTGCTCCGCTCCGGTGCTCATCGCTGTTTTGTAATTGTATTCATCACCATACGCAGTGATCATTGAGACTTTGATATGCGGGAACCGGTCTTTCACGATTTTCAGCAACTCCAGGCCAGTCATCCCGGGCATGTTGATGTCTGAGAGAATGCAGACGACGTCGGGCGGATTGTGGCTTCCGAGGTATTCCAACGCCTCCGAACCAGAGAATGCATAGCACAGTTCAATGAGACCCAGTTTGATCTCCTTGCGGAATTCCTGCCGAAAGAGAAACTCAACATCCTTTTCGTCGACGACGACCATAATCTTCATCATGCAACATCTCCTTTGAGGGAATCTTTCGGTATGACGATGACAAATTCGGTAAACTCTCCCGGTTGAGTGTTGACCGTGATTTCTCCTTTGTGCTCATCCCTGATGATGTCATAGGTGATCGAGAGCCCCAGGCCTGTGCCGACACCTGCCGATTTCGTAGTGAAGAATGGATTGAAGATCTTATCCATAACTTCCTTCGGAATTCCGTTGCCGTTGTCGCGTATGCGGATTTCGACTTTGGTGCCCAGGTTCTTGGCACTGACTCTGACGGTGGGGCTGAAGCCGTTCGTCGCTAACCGACGTTTATCATTCGCCGCATAGCAGGCGTTGTTGACAATGTTCAGGAATGCACGACTGAGATCTTGGGGGACGATGCTGACATTGCCAATGGTCGGGTCAAAATCGGTTTCAATCTTCACGTTGAATGACTGATCCTGGGCGCGCATGCCGTGATAGGCAAGGTTCGTGTATTCTGATAGCAAGGCGTTCAGATCGGTGTTCTGCCGTTCGCCCGCTTTGCCGCGAGAATGGAGCAACATGCCGCGAACAATGCTATCCGCCCGTTTTCCATGTTCATCGATCTTTTTCACATTCTGTTCCAGATTATCGAGGATCTCGGTAATCTCGATTGCCCGCTTCGGATCGACGTGGCTCTTCTCGTGCGCCAGCTCCTGACGCAGCTCATGAGTGAGTTCTTTGGAAAGGACAGCGAAATTGGTGATGAAATTGAGCGGATTCTTGATCTCGTGAGCGATGCCAGCGGTCAATTGCCCCAATGATGCCATCTTCTCAGAGAGCACCAGTTGATGCTGTGCGTCTTTGAGGTTGGTCAGAGTTTTTTGGAGTTCCTCTGTTCTCTTGTTCACCAGCGATTCGAGGTCTGCTTCACGCTGCTTCAGACTCCGCACACGCCAGTAGTAGATGGAAGGGCCGATCGTAAACAATGCAAGAATGGCAATTGCTATAAACCATTTCGTCTGGTAGAAATAGGGCTTCAGCTCGAAACCGAGAGCTGCCCCTTTCTCATTCCAGATCCCATCACTGTTTGCTGCCATCACCCGGAATGTATATTCGCCCGGTGAGACGTTTGTGTAGTACGCTTCTCGTCTGCCGCCGGCGTCAATCCACTCAGGATCTGCTCCCTCGAGTTTGTACTTAAATCGGACTTTGTCGCCGCCGATATAACTCAGCCCCGCATAGTGGAATTCGAGGCGATTTGTACCGGCAGAGAGGCTCACTGTTCCGTTGAGGTTCTTCGAGGTTCCGTCGGCAAGAAGTCTTTCAACGACGACAGGAGGGGGTATCGGATTAAGTTTGATGTCGAGCGGGTTCACAATGACAACGCCCTTCACACTGGCAAAGGCAAGCCGTCCGTCACGAAGCTGGAAACCGGAAGGAGAATATCCTCCGTTGCACTCCCTGCTCTCCATCCCGTCCGCTTCGCCATACGACGTACAATGCACCATCGATGAATTGCCGTCGGCGACATCATTCAGTTCTTTTTTGCTCACGCGGAAAACGCCCTTATTGCATGACGACCAAAGATACCCCTGACTGTCTTCGAACATGACATATCCGTTGAAATCGAAAAGCCCCTCCTTCGGCGAGATCATGCTGAATTTCCCGTCTTTGAAACGCGCAAAACCATGACTTGCGACCCCGAGCCAGATGGTGCCGTCCTTGTCTTCATAGAACGACTGAACCCAGGCGGCGACAAAGCCATCGTCTCTTGAGACTCGCTTGAGCTTTCCGTCCTTGAACCAGTGCAGGTTCCGGTTGGTTGCGATCCAAAGCGTTCCTCTGCTGTCTTCCCAGATGTCCTGTATGAAATTTCCTAGCGTGGAGATACTGTCGATGTTGAACAAGGGATCGTACTTGCCTCCTTGTGCAATGAAGACGCGATTGTTTGACGCCACAAGAAAGGCGCCGGATCTTAGCTGCACCATTGCATTGCCAAGCGGTTCCGGACCAGCAGCCGTTTGCCTGGACCGTATTGTGAACGTGCCATTCTTGATTGATACAAGTCCCCGCGTGGTTGAAATCCAAACATTTCCATCTTTGTCCTCCGTGAGATCGCGCACGTCGTTTGACGGCAGACCGTTCTTGGACGTATACGTTGTCACGATGCCATCCTTGAATCGATCCAGACCAGCAGAGTTGGAACCGATCCAGAGAGCTCCTTTGCTGTCTTCAATCACAGGTTGAACATTGTCAAAGCTCAATCCCGTGCGAGCGGAGTATGTGATGAAGTTGGCGT
Organism: Ignavibacteriales bacterium; assembly: GCA_026390585.1. Classification (GTDB taxonomy): domain Bacteria; phylum Bacteroidota; class Ignavibacteria; order UBA10030; family UBA10030; genus UBA9647. The sequence continues at coordinate 4,421 of JAPLFP010000112.1, forward strand.
TTCGAAATCGGTCGATGCCCCCTCCGAATGTCCCCAACCAGATGCTGCCTTCGCGGTCGATGAGCATCTGTTCGACCCCATTGTCAGACAAGCCATCCCCTTGCTTGTAGCTCTCGAACTTGCCATTTGCATATCTCTTGATACCTTTGCCTGTCACCAGCCATAGACTACCTTCACTGTCCTCGTGGATCGAGAGAATCGTATTCTCATCGGGGTCTGTCGAAGCATTGACCGAGACAAATCGATCGTTCTGAAACCGTGATAATCCACTTGCCGTGGCAAACCAGATGACGCCCTTCGAGTCCTGATAGATGTCATTAACAGCGAGACTGGACAGTCCGTCTTGCTTTGTATAGAGTTTGCCTGAGCCGTTAGAATAGGAAAGAATACCGCGCCGTGTGTGCATCCACATGGTCCCGCTCTTGTCCTCAAAAATGTTGCTGTAGTCATGCACCCTGAAGAATGTGGTGTCAGGAAAAGCCGGCGTTCCTGTCAGCGCTTCAATCTTGCCATTGCTGTACCGTGCCAACCCCTTGGCAGTGCTCATCCAGAGATTGTTCTTGCTGTCAAGACCCAGTGAATAGATGCTGTCGCTGGGCAAACCGTCCTTCACAGTATAGTTTGAGAATCTTCCGTTTTTGAAATGGCTTAAGCCCCCCAAAGTGCCGAACCAAACTCCACCCTCTTTATCCACCGCTGGGGCATTCAATGAATTGTTAGTAAGGCCGTTTGCAGTAGTGAAATGTGCGAATACTCCATTTTGGTAACGTGTGATTCCAGGGGCGAATCCCTGCACTCGTATCCAAAGGGCACCAGTGCTGTCTTCGACAAAGCGGAGGATCCATGAATCCGGCAACGCATCGGTGTTGGCGCGATCGAAGACCGTGAACTTGACACCGTCGAATCGGGCCAACCCTTCCTGAGTCGCAAACCAGAGATATCCGTCTTTCGTCTGGATAATGTCGGAGGCAGAGTTTTGAGGAAATCCGTTTTGGGTCGTCCATCGGTCGTGAACGTACTGCTTGATGGACTTCTTCTGTCCGAGGGAACTGACAGTGAAAAGGCTTGTGAGGAAAATGATCAACAAGATCGATGATATCAGAGGTCTAGTTTGAACAGATGCTTCAGGTACGGTTGGTGGCATAGGTACCGGTGCCCTTTAGGTTGTGGCGTCAGAGAACACGAAGACTAATGAAGAGAGAACAGCGCGCGTACCAATTGCGTTCCCCGGAATGCGTGTATGTGGCTGATTCATAAGGGGATTGGGCGGTTGACCTTGTCCAGCGTTACCACGAAGCGGAGCAAAAAGGGGAAATGACATCTTGAGGGGCTCGGTCCCTCGACGGGTGGTCCGTATCAGCACGCCGCGGTCGAAGCCAAGGGCATCATTCCCGAAAAACCTGTATATTGACCGTATCCGCATCGATACACACCTCGTTGACACAAAACAGGGAATCCACTTATGAAAACGCTCTTTCTCAACATCGCTATCGTGTGTCTTGTTTCGTTTATCGCAGCGCAAGAGCAAAGGAAGGAACCGGCAGGCATGAATCCGTTCTTCGTTAAATACAACACTCCATTTGAAACACCGCCCTTCAACCTGATCAAGAATAAGCACTTCATGCCTGCATTTCGGAAAGGGATGGAAAAGCAAAAGAAAGAGGTCGACGCGATCGTCGCCAACGCGGAGAAACCATCATTCAAAAATACGGTCGAAGCACTCGAACGGAGCGGGCTATCTCTCGATATGGTGGGCAACGTCTTCTACGGCTTGCAGGGCGCGAATACGAATGACGATATCCAGAAAATTGCGAATGATGTTGCTCCGTTGCTCTCGAAACACCGCGATGACATCTATCTCAACGAGAAACTCTTTCAGAGGGTAAAGGCTGTCCACGAGCAGCGAGAGAAGCTGGGGCTGAATCCCGAGCAGATGAAACTTCTGGACGATATGTTCAAGAACTTCGTGCGGGGAGGGGCGAATCTCTCTCTCGAGAAGAAGGAGCGATTCCGGAAGATCAACGAAGAGCTCTCGTTGTTGGGATTGAAGTTCGATGAAAATGTCCTCAAGGAAACGAACAACTTCAAGCTTGTCATCGAGAAGAAGGAAGACCTCGAAGGGCTCCCGCAGAGCGTCATCGATGGCGCATCTGATGCGGCGAAGAAAGCCGGGTCAGATGGGAGGTGGGTGTTCACGGTCCAGAAGCCCAGCATGATTCCGTTCCTTCAGTACGCGGAGAACCGCTCGCTGCGTGAGAAGCTCCTCAAGGCGTATATCATGAGGGGGGACAACAATAATGAATTTGACAACAAAGCTGTCGTGTCGAAGATGGCGATGCTACGTGTTGAGCGGGCGAACCTGCTCGGCTACAAGACGCACGCAGAGTATGTTGAAGAAAAAAACATGTCAAAGACTCCCGCGGCTGTTTATGAATTGCTGAACAAGCTGTGGGAGCCGGCGCTGAAGAATGCCATGAAGGAGCGTGATGCGTTGCAGGAACTCGTTAAGAAAGAGGGGGGCGCCTTCAAGCTGGAGCCGTGGGACTGGTGGTACTATGCAGAGAAAGAGAGAAAAGCGAAATACGATCTTGATGAAAATGAACTTCGGCCGTACTTCCTTCTCGACAATGTGATCAAGGGTGCATTTGACGTTGCCACGCGATTGTATGGACTTCGATTCATTCAGAGGAATGATATCTCGAAGTACATCGATGAGACAACCATATTCGAGGTGAAACGGAGTGATGGATCGCACCTGGGCATCCTCTACACGGACTATTTTCCGCGGCCTGGTAAGCAGGCAGGCGCGTGGTGCGGCGGCTTCCGGGGCCAGGAGTGGCGTGAAGGCACGATTGTGACGCCGCTGGTCTACAACGTCGGCAATTTCTCGAGACCGACGGGCGGCAAGCCGGCACTGCTCAGCCCGGAAGAGGTTGGGACGCTTTTCCATGAATTCGGACATGCACTAAACGCCTTGCTCCAAAACCAGACGTATCGCAGCCTCGGCGTCCCCGGCGATTTTGTCGAACTTCCATCGCAGATCATGGAGAACTGGGCATTCGATCCAGAAGTGCTCCACCTATATGCGCGTCACTACAAGACAGGAGAGACCATCCCCCAGACGTTGATTGACAAGATTTCAAAGAGCGACAAGTTCAATCAAGGATTCGCCACTGTTGAATACCTCGCCGCATGCTTCCTGGATATGGATTGGCATTCATTGACGACCCCGACGTTGGTCGATGTAGACATGTTCGAGAAGCAATCGCTCGACAAAATCAGGCTCATGCCCGAAATCGTTGTTCGCTATCGGAGCACGTATTTCAAGCACATCTGGAGCGCTGGAGGAGGATATGATGCAGGGTATTACTACTACATCTGGGCTGCTGTTTTGGATGCTGACGCTTTCGAAGCGTTCAAAGAGAAGGGATTGTTCGATCATGCAACGGCCAAGGCTTTCATGGAGCATGTGCTTGTGAAAGGAGCTACCGACGATGCGATGAAGCAGTACGAGAAATTCAGAGGTAAGAAGCCGTCGATCGAACCGCTGCTCAAGAAACGGGGTCTTCTCTAGGCCCTGGAGGGTCGGATTCGAATCCGACCCTCCAAGTCGTACCTCGTCAGCGCAGGTGCGGATTCGAGTCTCCACCTAAAAGGAAGGTTTTCTCACATTCATCAAATCAAAGGACTATACCCTATGCTCAAGATGCCGTTTTTTGTGCTGCTCGCTCTCTCAATCTGCGCGACCGTCGTGTTTGCGCAGCTGCCAGATGAAACAAGTGGAAGGGTCCCTGAACTCGACGCATTCCACAAGCCAATCTATGCGCTGTGGCATGAAGCGTGGCCGGCGAAAGACATCGCCAAACTGAAAGCACTGCTCCCCGATGTCGAAAAGGCGTACACAACACTCGCAGCCGCAAAGCTGCCGGGTATCTTGCGGGAGAAGAAGGCAAAGTGGGACGAGAAGTTGCAGCTTCTTACCCAAGCCGTGAAAGACTATAGGAAAGGTGTCGATGAGAACAACAGCGACGGAATTCTGAAAGCGGCGGAGGCGGTGCACATGAACTATGAGCAGATGGTGCGCGTCGTTCGCCCCGTGATGGCAGAGATCGATGCATTTCATCAAAGTCTGTACTTGCTGCACCACTACTACGTGCCCGAACAGAAAATGGACCAGATCAAGGCTTCGGCCGACTCGCTCATGAAGAAGATGGTTGCACTCAATGCCGCAGAGCTGCCGAAACGTCTCGAGGCGAAGAAAGAGCAGTTTGCGAAGGCTCGCAAGAACCTGGATGAAGCGGTCAAAGCATTTGCCGAGGGAATGAATGCAAAAAGGGCGAAGGATGACATCGCAAAACTCGAAAGTACCCTCCATACTCGTTATGAGGTGCTGGAAAAGGTGTTCGAGTAAATGTCCGGGAGGGTTGGATTCGAATCCGACTCTCCATGTTGTCTCTTGTCAGCGCAGGTGCGGATTCCAATCCGCACCTGCGTGCTTTTAGCCTGACCGTTACTGGTTTACCTCAGCAAGACAATCTTCTCCGTCAGTACATTCTCATCTCCCCGAACCACGACGAAATACGCTCCCGAACTCAGGCACGTGCAATTGATCGGAACCGAATGAGTTCCAGGCTCGAAGGTGTCGTTCACGATTTCCGCGATGCGCTGACCCGTTATGGATACGAGTTCCGCCGAAACGTGCATGCGCTTCGGTATCTCAAGCCGCAGCGTTGTCGTCGGGTTGAAAGGATTGGGATAGACGCCGACGGTAAATTCTGTGGGAATGTTTTGTTCTGTGATGTTTGTCAATTGAGGAGTACCCATCAGAATCCAATTGTCAGGATCGATTTGATAGGATGTATCGGTGGGAACAGACACTGTACCGGATCCGTTTTGCATGTCCACGACCACGGTTTTTGTCCCGACCCGGATATCCACAGGGAACGGGAAGGGGAGGTTGTTCGGAGTGATCCATTGCAAGCTTAGACCCGTTCCGTTTCTGCTGTATCGCAGCTTCGGAAGAGTCGGTTGCCGGAAATACAGATTGAAGAACCAATCGAGCTTCTTGCCCGTAACCTGCTCCGCAATCCCAAGGAAATCGTTCGTTGTCGCCAACCGGCACTGTCGGCCGTCGGTTACAGATTCCATTGCCGGATCGGGGTACGCAAACCTCCGGAACATCGAGAAGAAAGCCTGATCGCCAAGATAGTGACGAAGAGTATGAAGGATCCAGGCTCCTTTGAAGTAGACGTCGTTGCTGGAAAACATGGACTGAGCAGTGGTCGGGAAGTCCGGAGCAACAGGTTTCACGTTCTGAATGGAACCTCGCATGTCCGACATGTAGGACTTGTATAGCGCAATTCCCAACGTCCGCTCCACAAAAAGAGCTTCCATGTATGTGGCGAACCCTTCGTGAATCCAGACGTCACTCCAGTCTTTTGCTGTGACGAGGTTTCCCCACCATTCGTGGGCAAGTTCGTGAAGATGGATGTAGTCGAAGCCATATGAATTCAAAACGAAATTGTTTCCATAGGCAACGCACGTCTGGTGTTCCATTCCCCAGTATGGGGCGTCAACGATGCAGTACTTCTCCGCTCGGAACGGAAATGGTCCGCAGACCTCTTCGAAGAAACGAAGATCCTTCAAAAAGATACTCGAATACTGCTGCGCCTTGGCGACATTGTAGGGCAGAAACCAATACTCACCTGGAATAGCCTGACCGGTGACGCTCGTGTAGTTGATGGAAATCCGTTGCAGCGGTCCCAGATAAAAGGTGATACAATAATTGTTGATCGGCTCTGACACGTACCAATGAAATGTTTTCAGGCTCCCGGCGTCGGTCACACCCAGCAACCGTCCGTTCGAGACGCAGGTGAGTGATGCCGGGACGGTGAAGTACAAGTCGACGGAATCGGGTTCGTCTGAAGGATGGTCTTTGCAGGGCCACCAAGCATCTCCCCCTTCTTCCTCGCACGCAACTCCTGCCCACACTTCTCCGGTCTTCGTCCGGTTCCAGACGAAACCGCCATCCCAGGGCGGGTTCGTGGAAACCTTCGGTGTCCCCTGATAATTGATTTCTACCAGGATAGAATCGGACCTTTGCACAACATACGGTAACGCGATCCATAGCCTTCCCGTCGGACGGTTGAAGAGGAGCGGCGTGTTGTACTGACGCTGCCCCTTCCAAATGACGGATTGAACAGTAAAGGTTGAGCTCAGGTCCAGGACGAACGTGCTCAATGTGTCCGTCGCCAGCGCTCGCACGAAGGTGCCGCCGGTAATTGATTTTGCAGCAGTGTCGATGGTGAACTTCAACCGGTAGAAGAGGACATCGTAAGCGGCTTGTTCCCGAAGAAGGGGCCCACCGGAATCGGCCACCTTCCGCAGATGCATCTCGAGGTTGGGTTGAGCCGCGAGAGGAGATCCGAGGGATAAGAAAAAAGAAATTAGAAAGACGCCTGCATATCGTGGCGAATCCATTACCTATGAGTC
>JAPLFP010000049.1 GCA_026390585.1 Ignavibacteriales bacterium
GAGCTCTTGAGTTCAAGCCGGCACTCACGCCTGCGCAGCGAACGAGTGTTACCATCGAAGTGGCCGAGCTCACCGAACTGGCCCGGGAGATTCTGGCAAACCGGACTTCTCTTATCGCCGATCTTCGTCATAAGAAACAGGCGATTGATACAATAATACGCATCGGTACATCGGCGGGAGGCGCCCGTGCAAAAGCTCTGATCGCATGGAATCCCCAAACCGGTGAGGTTCGCTCAGGGCAGGTGCCTGTTCCCCCTGGATTCGAGCCCTGGATCCTGAAATTTGACGGCGTCCAGGATCAAGCGCTCGGAGATCCCAAAGGCTATGGCCGGGTTGAATTTGCATATTACCGCATGGCGACAGAATGCGGCATCAAGATGATGCCATGTCGATTGCTTGAAGAGGGCGAACGCGCGCATTTCATGACGAAGCGGTTTGACCGCGGAGCGAACAATGAAAAGCTCCACATGCTCTCCCTTTGCGGCATGGCTCATTATGATTTCAACGCTGCAGGTGCATACAGCTACGAGCAGGCCTTCTCCACAATTCTCAAACTGAATCTCGGTCATCCTGACCTTCAAGAACTTTATCGCCGAATGGTCTTCAATGTGGTGGCCCGTAATCAGGACGATCACACGCGTAATATCGCATTTTTGATGGATCCGCGCGGCACGTGGCAGCTGGCCCCTGCATTCGACATGATCTGGGCCTTCAATCCTGAAGGCCGTTGGACCAACGTTCATCAAATGCGGATCAATGGCAAGCAGGACGGCTTCACTCACGATGACCTGGTATCAGTCGGCACATCTTATGGCATCAAAAGCGCCAAGGAAATCATCCAACAAGTTGTAGGAACAGTTGCACGCTGGCCGGCGTTCGCGACCGAAGCAGGTGTCTCAGCCGAGATGCAGCAGGCTGTCGGGTTATCGCATCGTCTCTACCTTAGCTCTCGGTAAAGGAGGGATATTCTTCTTAGGAAAACTGCAACGTCGTCAAATGAACGCTGGCCCTTGATTTGTCGTTGCGACAAAACGGTTCATGTTCCCAAGATATTGCGCCCTCATAGAAGTTGAAGATTTGCATTGCTTTGACGTGGTCGAAGTCAGGGGGCCGCTAGCCCACGATCGCGAATGATGGTATTTGGTCATCCCTACACGCCCTTTAACGAGAAGCCTCGATTTCTAGAGCAGGAAGTGACGCCATGCGCGGTGATTGATCGAGTATGAGATAGTGACTCCGGTTTTCGATTTATGCAGATGTAAACTGCCAGTTTAAAGCTGCATAAATCGCATGCATTTCGTGCTTCGTGTATTTGAACACAGTGTAGCGGATTATCTCAAGCTTTTCCTTTTCAAGGATATTGCGTCGGTGTGTCCGCCATCGCAACGCATTTTGAGATCCTTCCCTAGCGCAAAGGGGCGTTTGTCAGTTCCGCGTGAGGGTGGTCTATTCGGGTTTTCTTCCCAAAGAGCCTGCTAATTCAGAAACAACATGGACCTGAGCTGGCTCCGGCGAAGGGCCAATTCGCTTGCTCAAAATAAGGATTTTCCTATTTCAAACTAGTCGCTCAAATTGAAATAGCAGTATTCCTTATTCTAACCTCATCTTGGCGCAATGATCGACCTCATAGTGCCCCTAGATTATGGGTTCTCTTGAGCAGAAACATTAATGTGCAGTTTATCTTAGTATTGACTCGCCTTTTTTAAGGTGCAGTCCAGGGTTAGGCAAGTTAGGAGCAAACAACCAGCTCGGTCTCCAGATTGCCAACAGAATACTTCTATAGCGGTAAAAACTATGGCAGTTCCCACCTACTTGGTCATTTTCGCAGAACCACTTGACATATTACTGTTTAAGCGGTATATTACGATGTGCAATCGGTGATCCTTGAGTTTTCCGGTTGTTCTTTGGACAATATACTGCCAGGACGGTAACAATGGCATTAGAAAAAGAAATTAGCTCGATTGTAAGATTTCACCGAAAGAAAAGTGGCCTTTCTCAAGCTGAGTTTGCGAAGACTGCCGGTGTCGGAAAAACGGTGATCTTCGATATTGAAAAAGGAAAGCAAACCGTGCGGCTGAGCACGCTGCAAAAGGTGTTCATTGCCTTAAACATCAGGGTCTCTTTTTCGAGTCCCTTGATGGATGCATTTGAGAAGTCAAAGGAGGAAGGAAATGCGAACCGCTGAAGTGTTCGTTGATGGGGTGCATGCAGGTATCCTTGAGGAAGTGGAGCGGGGGAAGAAATACGTCTTTCGCTATTCAGAGGTATTCAATGGTCAGCCTGTTTCTCTGACAATGCCGAGCGGGACGAAAGAATACGTCTTTGAAACCTTCCCACCATTTTTTGAGGGCGTGTTGCCCGAAGGCGTGATGCTGGATGCTCTGCTCAAACAAAGAAAAATCGATCGCAATGACCTGTTCGGACAATTGGCTGCAGTAGGGGAAGACTTGGTAGGAGCAGTCACCGTGAGAGAACAATCATGAACATCTGTCCGATTGCCTATGTCCCAATTCTGCAGGGGCAGAGATACTCTAAAAAAGGATTGAGAAGCCTGTCAAGGGGATTGACCGAACTCCGTGACCTGCCATTCACCGCCGTGGAGCAGCGACAGGAAGCAGCAGCTCGAGCAGGCCGAATGTCGATACAAGGTGTCCAACCCAAGCTTAGTGCGAGGCTGAGTGTGAGTGAGCGGTCATTTGTGGTCGTTGACATAAATGGCTCATTCATTCTCAAACCTCAGTCCATGGAGTTTCCCGAACTTCCAGAAAACGAAGATGTGACAATGCGCCTCGCGGCCGTCGTTGGCATAGAGGTGCCCCACCATGGTTTGATCTTCGCCAAAGACGGATCTATGACGTATTTCATCAAGCGCTTTGATAGAGTTGGCAAACGCGGTAAACTCCCGGTCGAGGATTTTGCACAGCTTACTGGCGGCTCACGAGATACGAAATATGATTCAAGTATGGAAAAAGTGGCCGCGGTCATTGACACTTATTGCACGTTTCCCGTCATCGAGAAGAGAAAGCTGCTGAGATTGACGGTATTCAGTTTTCTAGTTGGCAACCAAGACATGCATCTGAAGAACTTTTCATTAATCACCCGGGATGACAAAGTAGAAATGTCTCCAGCGTACGATCTTCTGAATTCTTCCGTTGCGATGCCGAGCGCAAAGGATGACCTGGCTTTGCCCATCAGAGGCAAAATGCGAAAACTAACGAGGAAGGACCTCATAGACTACTTTGGGGGCGAACGCCTAGGTCTCCGGAGCGCGATCATCGATGAGGACTTGGCCGCTTTTGCACGCGCCTTTTCTCAATGGGAGAATCTTATTGAGATCAGTTTCTTATCCAGTCCGATGAAAACAAGCTATCGTGAGATCGTGCAGGAGCGACGAAAGAGGCTCGGATTGTAGCGGGATTTGGAAAAAACCGAGGTAGATATAGGTGCAATCGTCTTGATGAGTGCTTCGTGTTCTCAGAGCCCACGTCGTGAAGCTCCAGGGACGGCAGGCTGAGATCCGTTACTTGGTAAGCGGTGACAATTGGTGCGCAGCTCTGTTGGGTCCTATTCGTCTTGAGACTCCGCTGGTGCTGGTGGATTCGTGGCGCTGGTGCTCTGATGAAGAGCTCTTCTTTGATTCTTGGCACGCGCATCCAGTGTTGATTCGCTTGGAAATGCTATCGATAGCACTCGGTGTGCAGAAAGGATTTCCTCGGGCTTGAAGGAATTCGGTTTGCCGTTGGTGGGATTGACCTGATATCTGCTTTTATCGATGGCGACGATACCGATCATCACTGTATTACTCGTTTTTGCAGAGACCAGACCAAGTTCCCCGGTGCATGGTTTTACCATCTTCTGTACCAGAAGCCAGCTGCCTTTCGGTACGAGCGGGCTCATTGATTCATCATCCATCTGTACCCAAATATTCCGCCTCAGATCGTACTCCTCCAGCGGAGAAATCCTTATCCATTCTCCGAACCCAATTCCCCGATCACCCACTGTGAGCTTTCTGGACACAGGCCATACAAGAGTCTGGCGAGATTGACGCCCTCGTTGGGCGATCCATTGCTCTTCTGTTTTCTGCGTTGTGGTCCTTCCCTCTCCAATCTGACGCAGCTCCCAGGTTCCATCGTCCTTGAATTTCACTTTGTAGCCAAGCTTTTTCTCCAGTCGGTCCAGTATACCAGGCATCACAAAGGCGGTCCGGCCGGAGCGCCAATGTGTTACAGCGCTTGGAGTTACGCCGAGCTTGAGGCTGAGACCCCTGTCCGTCAAGTGCTCTTGTTGGGCAATTTTCTCCCAGATTTTCAGGAAAAGCTTTGCTTCGATCTTCGACATAATTTCACCGAAAATAGTGCTTGCAATGAATCACAATTAGTCACATATTATAGCTGTCCGTAACACTTAGTTAACATCATGCAATATGTCTCACGGACGAACGACTAAACAATAGTAACAAGATGGAAACACAAATGCAAGCACCCGTGTCGGCTTTCTCAGACCTGGCAATAGGCCATCTGAACCGACCGGTATTCAAACACACAATCACAACTAAAGGAGATTTGCAATGAGTGAAAACTTACCTATTCAAACAGATTCGCCGAAGCCTGGCGGCGGTCCTACAACTGTTGCTGGCAAAGAAATATCAAGAATGAACGCTGTGAAATTCGGGCTTTACTCAACGGCGCTGCTGATCAAGACTGAGTTCTATTCCGAGGATGCAGAGTCTCTTCGTATGCGCGAAGAGGAACTACGCGCACAGTTCTGTCCCGAGAGCGGCGTGGAAGAGATGTGTATTCAACAAATTCTTTTCCACTACCAATGTCTCAACCGC
>JAPLFP010000105.1 GCA_026390585.1 Ignavibacteriales bacterium
ACTGTGCCATTCGGAGTGATCTTCGCAGGTTTCAGTCGCAGATTGTGGTATATGAATCTTGAGTAGCTGAGACCCAAGCCGAATGGAAACAAAGGTTTGCCGCTCATACCGGCGTAGTCGTCCCCCCTGCCCGTTGGCTTGTGATTGTAATAGAGCGGGACCTGTCCAATGGCTTGTGGGAAAGTGATGGGCAATTTTCCCCCGGGGTTGTAATCGCCGAACAAGACGTCGGCAATCGCATTCCCTCCCTCCTCACCCGGATACCAAGCTTCGACTATCCCTGCCACGCTCTCAATCCAGTTCTTCATGGTCACTGCACTCCCGTCGATCAATACGACTATCGTCGGCGTGCCCGTTTCACAAACAGCGCGAATCAGATCTTCCTGTTGCCCGGGGAGATCGAGCGATGCACGGTCGTAGCCTTCTCCCTCGGTGATGCCGACCGCGACAATAGCAGCATCGCTTTTCTTCGCAGCTTCCACGGCTGCCTGTACGAGTGGATTGACGGAGCGTTTCAAGTCCCACACGAGGCTCGCATATGCCCAGCCAGTATTCTCGTAGTACTCAATTCTCAAATCGTAGGAGTGTCCGGCTTCAAGCTTCATCGAGACAACATCGAGACTGGCACCACGGTCAAACCAGCTGTCAATGCGCAGTTTTCCATCAATCCACAGCCGAACGCCATCATCAGAACCAAAGCCGATGGAGTAGATGCCCGACGACGATGGTAGCAGCTTTCCCGTCCAACGCACGGAGAACTCATCCGGAGGAATGGTTGGATCGGGCGAACCCATCGCCCAGGTGAAATCGATTTTTTTGTCAATTCGTACAAGGTCGGGTTTTCCCGTGAGGTTTTTGATCTTGAAATACTCACCTTTCAACCCATGCTCGCCAGGTTTTCCTCCTTCCGGAACAAGGAAGTCAGGCTGAATGGCCGGCAGAGCTGCGAAGCCAACTTCACAACCTTTTTCAAACAGCACCGTTGTCGTCGGTCCAACTTTTCTCTTGATGCCGTCAAGCAAGGATACTGTTTTCATACCGAAGCCGCTGTATCCTCCGAGATTCACGCTGTCAGCATTTGGCCCAATCACGGCGATGGATTTCAAGTCCTTTCTCAACGGCAATGCGTCTTTCTCATTTTTCAAGAGGACTATGGCCTTGCGAGCAGCTTCGCGAGCCAATGCCCGGTGATCCGGCGCATCATTGAGAGCTGCCGCTGACTGAGGATCAGCATACGGTTGATCAAACAACCCAAGACGGAATTTCGCTCGCAAGACATTCCTCACCGCATCATCGACCGCCTTCATCGAAACAGAACCATCGTTCGCGGCTTCCAACAATGGCGCCCCATAGAAATCGATGTCGGGAAGCTCCATATCCAGTCCGGCTTCGACCGCCCTGATTGCTCCTTCCTTCGGCGTTGCAGCCACAGAGTGCTTCTCCTTGATCCCTGCAACCGAGCCGTAATCCGATACAACGAATCCCTTGAATCCCCATTCTTTTCTCAACAGGTCTGTGAGCAACCATTTGTTTGATGAAGCTGGGGTCCCGTCGATGGAATTGTATGATGCCATCACAGACCAGGCCTTCGCCTCCTGAAAAGCCGCTTTGAACGGAGGAAAATACACTTCCCGAAGCTCCCTCTCGGAGATGCTGATGGGATAACTATCACGTCCTCCATCACCGACATTTGCGATGAAGTGTTTCGGTGTTGTCAAGACACCCTCGCCCTCGATGCTCCGACAAAATGCGACTGCCATCCGGGATTGCAGATACGGATCTTCGCCATATGTCTCCTCGACTCTCCCCCACCGCATGTCGCGAGCGATGTTGACCACGGGCGAGAGCACCTGTCTTACTCCCCTGCTTCTCGTTTCCTTGCCAATCACCGTTGCGACCTTCGCCATGAGATCGGTGTCCCAAGTCGCAGCCAGGCCGATCGCCTGAGGAAAACTCGTAGCCTTGTTAGAGACAAGTCCATGGAGAGCCTCATCATGGATGATGATGGGAATGCCGAGCCTGGTCTTCTCCAACGCAAGTTTCTGTAGCTCGTTGATTTTCTCGGCTTCCTCCTTCGCGCTCAACGAGCGGAAGATCGGACCAACGCCACCGATGCCGACCTCTGTCAGGTTCTTGCCCCACTCAATCTTCCTGAGCGTGCATCGCAGTTGTGCGACCTTCTCTTCAGTGGTCATCCTGGCGAGTAGGTCTTCCACCCTCTGTTCAATAGCGACAGATGGATTCTGATACGGCAGTATCGCTTTCTGGGCAAGTCCGAGGCATGGCAGCACAGCGAGGAGCACAAGGAGCGATGCGACCGAATCAAGGTCACGTGTAGCCGAGAGAAGAGCCAGATAGTTATCATACTTCACGTATTCGGGGATGCTATTGCCCGAGCCAACACAATAGCCGCCGTTGTAGCCAGCTCTTTCAACATTTTCTTTCACAATGCTGCGTATTTGTTCTGTCGAACCTCGCGAGAGGATGTCAACGTCTACATTGCCGAGCAGACAGAGCTTGTCTCCGTACCGTCTCTTTACGTCACCGATGTCCATCGCTTTTGGTTCAATGGGATGGATTGCATCAACCCCGCAGTCAATGATCTTATCGAAAACATCCCACAGGACACCATCGGTATGGTAGAGGAGTAGCTTGTTGTGTTTGCGGGCAAGATCACCAATCCGACGAAGCCATGGGAAAAAATACTCATGAAGCGTTTCAGGAGAAACGAGCAATCCGCCGGTGAATGCGATATCATCGCTGTACCAAATTGCATCGACTGCGTCGGACTGTGCGAAGAATTCAAACATGCTCATCACGAGTTCGCCCAGCTTTTCATTCAGTGCTTTGACAAGTGCCGGGTTCTCAAATATTGCCAATGAAAAAGCCTCAAATCCCATCATCTCCCACGTCATCGTAAAAATGTCACCGTATTGGCCAATGACACCCATCCCTTCGGGGAGAATGGATCGAATTTGCTCGAACTTCCAATAATCGAAATCAGCTTTTGCCGGAAACTGATATCGTTCAAGATCTTCAAAACTAGAGATGACTCCTGACCCTTCTGACGCCCACTTCCGGAAGAGCGCTCCGTCTTCATTGAATGTTACGTGTTCTTCAAGACCAATTTTTGATGGATTGAAATCGGCGCCGGGTTGGAGCTTCACATAGTCGTATCCTGCCTTGTGCCAGAACTCGACATCATCCTGCAAAGTCATGACCGGCCTCCCCATGAACTTTTCTTTGATCGTGGGGTGGATCCCCAGTTCGATCATGGGAACGTGCTGACCTTTCCCTCTCCGCAGAGTCGCCCTGAGGGTTTCGAAATCTGGTCTCATAGTCTCTTTCTTGACGGCAACAATCTCCGGCCGTGAGATCGCTCTAGGATCTCTCGCTGAAAACTCGTTTGAGTGCGCGAATATACTCAGGATTGGTTCCGCAGCACCCGCCGATGAAATTCGCCCCCGCAGCCTGGATCTTCAGCGCGTAACCGGCAAAACTCTCCGGCGTTGAGTTGTACGTCACTCTGCCGTTTGTGACTTCAGGCAATCCGGCGTTGGGCTTGATCCAGATCGGAAGATTCGTCGTACTCCTGATTCGCGAACATATGGATACGATATATTCTGTCCCCATACCGCAGTTTGCCCCAATCACGTCGGCCCCGGCCACTTTGAATTCTTCTGACGCTTCCTCCGGCGTGATGCCCATCATGGTTCTCTCGAAGCCCTTACCGGAATCATATGTCATCGACACAACAACCGGAAGTCCGATTCGTTGCGCAGCTTTGAGTGCCATTCGCGCTTCCGCCAACTCGCTCATCGTTTCAATGACAAAGCCGTGAACGCCTCCCTCAGCGAGTGCTGCCGCTTGTTCCGCAAATACCTCACCTAATTCGCCTTCGCTGACCTCACCGGAAAAGACCATCTTGCCTGTCGGACCGATGGATCCGAAGACAAAGGCCGCGTCCTGCGCAGCTTTCCGGGAAATCATTGCACCGGCTCTATTGATGGCAGCAGCTTTGTCTGAAAGGCCGTGACGCTCAAGCATCATTCGATTTGCACCGAATGTGTTTGTCAAAATGATGCGGCTTCCCGCGGCGACATACGATAATGCTACCTGCCCAACAGCCCCGGGATTTTCGAGATTCCAGTTGTCCGGACATTCGCCGGGTCGGAGTCCGAGAGTCTGAATCTGAGAACCCCACGCACCATCGGTGATCACCGGCTGTTCAGAGAGGAATTTCTGAATGAGTGGATGCATATGTTTCCTTCTTTCGTTCTTGCGTGTTTTGTGTTCTCTCTCTTAGCTCAACCGATGATCTACTGTTGTGGTTCCGCGTCCTTGACACAGCGGAAACCGACCGTGGCGTTCCTGTCCAATCCTTGTCCAACCATCAGGAGGATCTGCGGATTGTCTACGCGCTGTGGTCCACCTTGAATATACCAAACACTTGCTTTGGGATTGTAGTAGGAACCGCCTCTGATCATTCCGAAGTAGTTACTCCCGTTGTCATAAACGTCGTTTGTCAACTGCCAGACATTTCCGACAAGATCCATAACACCGAATGGACTCTTGCCCGATGGAAATTGGTCGACCGGCGTCGTTCGTCCGAGGCTGTTGTTGCACCTCGTTGAATCGAATTGATTTCCCCAAGGATATTTGCGCGCATCGGTTCCCTGGGCTGCGTATTGCCATTCGACCTCCGTCGGGAGCCGCTTCCCTGACCAACGGGCGTAAGCCCTTGCGTCATCGAGACTTACATTGACCACCGGATGATGCTCAAGACCTTTCGGAGGTCTTCCGGCAACCCAATGCCTCAGGAAATTCGTCGAGTCCGTCGGCTTGTAGTTGGCTGCAATCAGGAATGCCTTGAACTGTTCGTTCGTGACAGGATAGACGTCGACGAAAAACAGCTCAACACGAACATGTCGACCCTCGGCATAGTCCGGATAGGGAATCGTTTCATTCGGACTGAGAAAGCTCCTGGTTGTTTTGTAGTTGAAGTTTCCTGACGGGATTTCGACCATGCCGGAGGGAGCTTGTGTCGCCGTCTGTGTTCTCTCAACTCTCGAAACAAGTTTGGGAGTCGCAAGCGGTACGCTGACCACACGCTCATCCAACATTTCCTTTCCATCGAACAGCTGGACCACGATTATTTCTTCATGCTGCCCGAGGTGTTCACGCAGAGAAACTGTGCGAGTCCCCACCGGAAATTCAACGGAGCGACAACTGTAGGAAGGCATCCCAGCCCAAACGATCACCTTCGTTCCGCGGGTGGCATCGAGGGAAAGTGAGTCTTGAATAATTCTGACGCGGAGCACATTTGGCAACCAGGCTACGCAGTCGACACTGCCCTCTCGCCGAGTACCAAGCCATGACCTGCTAAAGCCATCGGTCGTTGCGGGCACAAATGTCCGATTGTTGACGGTCACAGGCTGCAGTTCTTCATGATGCCACAGACTGACGTAGTGACCGCCTGTGATCGGCTGCACTTCGAACAGTGGTCCATTGTGTCCGTCCGGCATGAGGCTATAGACAGTGTAGAGCGTTTTCGAATCCCCAGGCCACTTATTAACCCAGACACTGTCTGTTGTTGTAGGTATCAGAGGAGTCCAGCCAAGGTTCAGGAATGCAGACGAGTTTTCGCGCAGAATCTTCGTCGTCCTACCCAGGTACGCGAATTCTTCATTCATCCAATCGGGTCGACCCGGCCGCATGATGTTCAGCTCGACGCCGTATCCATTGAAGAACGAGACAGCAGTCTCGCGATGAATTCGCCCCTCAGCGAGCTGAACCACGCGAAAGATTGCGTTGTCGGGTTTGATCAGCTTGTTCAGGTTCAACGGTGGAGGCATGAAAATGGCATCATGCACGCGACCCATGACAATGCCTGGCATGTCTTTGGGGACTGCCATCCCTTCGCTGTAAAGGACAATGCCTGGCTTGACACGATCCGCTGCAGCCTGAAACTCCTTGCTTGACTCACCCCAGGTGTCCAACACAACTCCATCAGCATCGATACTCTTTAACAGCGATTCCATCCCCGTGATGTGCTCCTCGTGGCGCGTGCTCTCGTCCCAGGGATTGTATGAGATGAAGTATCGACCGCCGCGTTGATGCATGACTCCTGCTTGACGCCGCAACTCATCGAGTCCCCCGGGCAGATCCCTGTACATGTCCCATTGATTCCGTTGATCCAGTCCGAGACGAGGCCAGGTGGGCCAAATCATGTAAGCTTCATAACCTCCAAGGACGTTGTCCTGTTCTGCGATGAACTGGTCAAACAGGTACTTTCTTTCAAGCGCGTCATAGTATTTCTTATCCCAGGCGAACTGAAGCAGCAACAGATAGCCGCGTCGAATCCACTCCAGGTCTTTTCGCAGGTAGAGTGCGTTGTCAAAACTCTCGAGGTCGTACAGCCACCTTTGCTGAAACATCATTCGAAGACCTTCGTGCCAATCGCCAGGATGCTCGTCAACGAACAATGTGTATTGAACGAACCCACCCGGCTCCAGGATCGTTCTGAACCGGCGCTCATCCGCCTTCCCAGATCCTGACCTGCGGGCGATGGCCGTCAACGATTTTGACGGCGACACACTAACGTCACAGAACCCCATCTCCCATGCGTTATCCGGCAATACGACGCCGACGGGCCCCGCTCCCGGCCTGAAAAGTTGCGATCGGCTCAATCGATGAATGAAATCCGAAGGCCCCGCTGAGATGATGTAGACACGATCGGATCCCACACCGAGGGGAACAACGTTCGATATCTGCTGTTTCTGATTCGACGAATTGCGGAAAGTGAGCAGAGCTTTCCAGCCCCTGCCAAATCCTTTCTCGATCTTGAGCGAGCCGTTGATGCCCGAGATGTGAGTCCAGAAAAGACTGTCACTACCACGACTTGCGCTGACGCTGAACGCACTGATGACAGTGTCGTTTAGTTCAAAGGTGAAGAGTGGGAGCGATGCCCTGCAGGCGATCCGACTGTCATCCCCTGCCACATAACTGCGTACAGAGAGACCTTGATCGGTCGAGAGCTCGAGAGTCTTGATAGACTGGGCACTGCAGAGCGTCACAATGCCAAACGCGACAATCACAAAGAGAACTCCGATCCTCTTCCGATTCGATGAGTACGTGACGGAGTCTCTTGGAAAGATCATTGGCACCAGGGTTCTAGACACAGACATTGTGGTGACTCAGGAGGTTGCTGCAAATGCCCGTCATCGACTGAAGTCGACGCCTTCATAAAAACCAAACCCTTCGGGTTTCGTGTAGAGCGAGCCGTCCGATTTATCGGATGGCGAGCCAAAGTCGCGCTTCAACACATTACCAGATGTTCCGAACTCCTAGCTTTCTATCAGCGGTAGCAAACGAGTTCCCGATTGAATGTGAGTGACGTACACGTTGTTTGCCCTGCCAGTTCGTTGACGATATCGTCCCTTCATCTCGTCGACGAAGGCATCGACGCTTTCCCGCTCGACCAAATTGATCGTGCAGCCACCAAATCCGGCGCCCATCATCCTGGCTCCAAGGACGCCGTCGATGGACGAAGCAGATTCCACCAGGAAATCGAGATCGGGGCTGCTCACCTGGTAACCATCCCGCAGCCCAGAGTGCGATCGATACATCTGTTCGCCAAACGATCGGAAATCATTCTGATGCAGATCTTCGCATGCCTTCAGCACGCGCCCATTTTCTTCGACGACGTATGCGCATCGTCGAAAGACGATTGGCTCCATCTCATCACGATGCTCCTTCAGGAACTCCGGACTGACATCCCTCAGACTTCTGATCTCCGCTCGGTGGTTCTGAAGCACTCTGACTCCCGCTTCACACTGTTGTCGGCGGATATTGTACTCTGAAGAAGCGAGTGATCTTTTCGCCTCTGTCTCACAGAGCACAATGGCCAGATCGTTGCGTTCAAACGGGAAGTACTCGTAGGAAAGCGAGCGGCAATCGATTTTCAGAACTTTCTTGTCTTCGCCGAAAATATTCACAAACTGGTCCATGATCCCACAATTGAGACCGACGAAGTTGTTTTCGGAACGCTGGCCGAGTTTCACCAGGTCCATCCTGCTGATCCCAAAGTCAAACAATCTATTCAAAGCGAAAGCAAACCCGCATTCGACAGCAGCTGAAGACGACATTCCGGCACCGATAGGAATATCCCCTCCGAACACAACATCACAACCATGAACATCGAACCCCATCTTTTTCATTTCCTCGATGACCCCAAGCAGATAATTCGGCCAGCCTTTTCGCGTTCGCTCTATCGAGAAAATGGGAACAGAGAATTCGTCCCTGAGGTCTGCAGCATAGAAGTAGCACATGCCATCCGTGCGGGGGGATACGACAAAGACCAACGCCTTGTCAACTGAGGCGGGAAGTACAAATCCTTCGTTGTAGTCTGTGTGCTCCCCGATCAGGTTCACCCGTCCGGGTGATCGCACAACGACCCGCTCGCGCCGCTTTCCGACCTTTTCGAGAAACGTCGATTCGATATCGGTTCTATGGCCATTCACTCAACCGGGCCTGTCATTCCGTCTTCGATTGCCGATTCATGAAAAAGAACAGAAGGCCGGCGGCAATCATCACAACCCCCCACCACAGTTCGGGATGAAGTTGCGAGAGAACAGTCTGTCTGGCAGGGGGACTGAGATAGTTTGCTACACCTGCAATGAGAACCACCGCTCCCATGGCACTGAGCATGAGACCAACGAAATACCAGATTGGCTTCATTTCCTTTGATTCCTTTTCCATCGGGGCTCCGGGTTACCAGAAATAAATGTTGAGAATGATCAGTACGATCACGGAAACAACGGCAAATGTTTCGGGTTTTCGATACCAGAGAATTCCATCCGCACCGGCTTCCGGCGTCATACCTTTGACAAGTCCGACGAGCTCCTCCTGGGGCTTTTTCTTCGTGAAGAGACTGATGAGAATCGTGACCCCGAAACATATCAGCCACGCCCACCATGCCCTCCAGAAGTTTGCAGCCATGTCGCTTGCCGGGCTCGAGAGGGTGATGACATGGTTCTCGATCCACTGATACTTCACAGCGAAAAAGAGCACGATCGATGTTCCCATCCCCCCGATGAGGCCCCAGAACGCGCCGTTCGGCGTGATCCACCAGACGAACATCCCCAGCAGCATAGTGGCAAAGAGCGGAGCATTCACCCATGAAAAAATCGCCTGCATGTAGTCCATGATGCTCGGAAAGCTTTTGGCCCAGTATGCAGTGCCGATGCTGATCACGATACCAACGATCGTTGCTGCACGGCCCATCCAGAGGAGATGAGCATCCGAAGCATTCTTGTTGAGAACAGACCTGTA
>JAPLFP010000255.1 GCA_026390585.1 Ignavibacteriales bacterium
TGTTCTCGCCAACAATAATGCTCTGACCGAAGAGATTGAACAGGACGATAGGAATAATACCAAGCGACGCAACGATCGGAAAGGAGAGCTTGTCTGCAGGGAAAAGAATGTAGAACAGGTTGAACTGATAAAGAAGATACAGGATCACGAAACTGACGACGCTGATGACGACGGCAAGAATGATCGAAGCTTTGAAGAGGAGCTCTTTGCCGAATTTCTTCTGTGCCGTGAAATAGGTGTTTGAGCCTGGAATCCCGAAGTTCAGGAGCGTTGTGACGGTAGTGATGATCAATGCGTGAAGTGCGTACTCTCCGCGGCCGGCGGGTCCCAGGCCACGCGCGGTGACGACCCCGATGACAAGACCGATCGCGAATTTCAAAACGAAATTCGAAATCAGGGTATGGAGATAATTTCGTCCGAGTATGCCCATGGTTCTTCTATACTTCCTTAGACGAGTTCATGGCTGTTTGGGTGTCTGCGAAAGCACATCATCGATTTGGCGGACCCGCCGCTCCCAGCTATTTTCGCCGGCAATAATCTTGCGTTTTGTTGCCAATTCGGGAGAATTATTCGAGAGGGTTTCCTGAATTGCCGCCAGCACCTCTTCCTTCGTGGAGCAATTGAGGACAATATCCCGATCATACTGCCGGGGCCCTACCGTTGAGACAACAGGCTTACCGGCTGCAAGATACTCATAGAATTTCAATGGCGCCGCGTAGTACGTTGAAACTTCTCCTAAAACATAGGGGAGGAGACAGACATCAAAGGCATTGATGTACGGAGGCAGATCTTCCGCGCGCTTTGACCCGAGAAAGTGAACGTTTGGGCGACGTTTCAATGCTTCGATCTGACTATAGAAATCCGAACGACTCTCCGCCACCGGACCAACAAGAACGAAGCTCCAGTCAGGTCGTTTGTCCGCGAGAAAGCTGATCATCTCAAGATCCAGCATGTATCGAATGACCCCGGAGTAGCCTATGATGGGCGACTTTGTCGGCATATCTGCGGGTCGTGCCGCGCTCGCCGTGTCGATAGACTGTTGAAAAAGTCGGATGTCCACCCCGTGATGGATGGTGTGAACTGACGAATGGAATTGCGATTTCTCCTGAGAGAGTTTCTCGGAGACCGTGAAAACAACGTCGACTTCCTTGAGAAGTTCCTGTTCCAATGCCGCTACCCGTTGCTGAAGTGCCTTTGAATCGACGAGCAGACTGAATGCGTCATTGCAAAAGTAGATTGACAGCGACTCTCCGAGCTTTCCGATCAGTGGGTCGGCGTTGTAGGCGAACATCCAGAGTATGGGATTACGAAATCCCAGCCGCTTCATGGCGCTGCGAAGGAATGTCCGCTCGATGTTCCAGTTCGTTCTGCTGATTAAGGAGCTGAATTCGCCCCCCGGAATGAACGGAAACGTGGCTAGGAGATAGAGGTTTTCAGCCAGCCGCCGGGGACCTTGAAGGAAACGAAACGCGCGGGAGAGACTGGGTTTTTTGAGGAACTTGGAAAGCGTGTATTGCGACTCGACGAACAGAACCCGGTTTCCTTGTCGGGCAAGTTCTTCAGAAAGAAACTGCCGGATCCGTTTGGGTCCTTCCCAATCAGAAATCGAGATGATGACGATGTCTCTATTTTTCAGGAAACTGCCCGATGTGGGCTGCTTGGGTTCAACAGGTGCGTTGGTTGCCATCGATCAGTGAGGTCTGGCAGCAGTGTTCGATCGGCATGCTTTGACAAGAGTCGCGCTGATGAACTCGATCTGGTCATCAGTGAGCTCAGGGTACATCGGTAAGCTTAGCAGCTCTCCGGCATAACGTTCGGCGACCGGGTACGAACCCACCGTGAGGCCGAGGTGACGGTAGGCAGGTTGTTGGTGAAGTGGGATCGGATAATGAATTCCGGTAGCGATCCCCGCTTCTTTCAGAACCTGCTGGATTCGTTCACGTTGCTGCACCCGAACGACATACAGGTGAAACACATGCGTGGCATCAGGATTCCTCGCGGGTGTGACGATCTCTTTCGTCACGGAAAGCAGCTGAGTATAACGCGATGCGATGTACTGACGCCTCTCCGTCCACTCCTTCAGATGCCGAAGTTTGACAAGGAGAATGGCCGCCTGGAGCGTATCCAGCCGACTGTTGTATCCCTCCATCTCGTGCTCGTATTTCTTCAGGCGCCCGTGGTTTGCAAGCATTCGGACTTTATTCGCCAGCTCTTCATCGTTCGTTGCGATCGCGCCCGCATCTCCATAAGCGCCAAGGTTTTTGCCCGGGTAGAAACTGAAACACGCTAGCCGCCCGAGATTGCCAACCGTCTTGACCTTGTATCTTGCTCCGTGTGCCTGAGCGGCGTCTTCGATGACGACCAACCCGTTTCGCGCTGCAACCTCATTGACCGCATCCATGTCAGCCGGCTGGCCGTAGAGATGAACGGGAATGATGGCTTTCGTACGAGGTGTGATCTTCTCTTCGATCTTGCGTGCGTCAATCGTGTAGGTGTGCGGATCATTGTCAACGAACACAGGTCGGGCGCCTGTGGCAGAAATCGCTTCGGATGTTGCAATGAAGGTATTGACGGCTGTGATGACCTCGTCACCGTTCCCGATGCCGCATGCAAGAAGGACGAGCTGCAGAGCGTCGGTTCCGTTCGCCAATCCAACTGCCGTTCGCGTACCGCAATATGAGGCGAACGCCATCTCGAATTCGCGTACGGCGCTTCCGCCGATGAAGTCAGTTTCCTCCAGCACGTGCTGAATTGCCCGGTCGATCTCCGGCTTGATGCTGGCGTACTGCGCTTTGAGGTCAACGAGTGGAATCTTCATCCACGGTCTCCATACGGAAGATTGGAAACGTCGTTGATGACTTTTGCCGGATTGCCGGCAACGACTTTGTTGGGGGGGACATCTTTCGTCACGACCGCTCCCGCGCCGACAAGAGCATTCTCTCCAATGGTAATCCCCGGAAGGAGCGTGGCGTTGGCCCCGACCTTCGCATTCTTTTTCACCGTCGCACCCTTGAGCTCATGCTTGACGTTGGGGGAGAGGGGGTATGCAGCGTTGGTAATGACGGCGTTCGGTCCAATCCACGCTCCGTCTTCGAGAACAGACATCTCCGGGATGAAGGCCTGAGAGTGAATCCGGACGTTGTTTCCCATCTTCACATGGTGCTCAATGACCGACGCCGTTCCAATGCTCACCTGGTTGCCGATCTCGTTTTCTTCCCGAACGAGAACGTGATGACCGGTCTGAAAATCGTTGCCAATGCGATTGCCAGCGTAGATGACCGTGTGTGAGCGAATGACGGCGTTGTCGCCAATGACGGTGAGAAGTTCGCCGGCCTTTTTGCCGCGGGGTGGCACGCCGATGATGACGTACTCTTCAATGACGGCATTCTTGCCGATGGAAACGTTCGGATAGAGTTTGTGCTCCATAACTTACGTCCTTGAGCCGAGGTTCGCCTGTGAGTAGATTCGTTCGATCACTTCGACAGTTTTCAGTCCTTCGAGGCCGCTTGTGGCAATCTCATGATTATCGGTGAGAACGTTCAGGACATTTTGATACACTTTGTCGTGATTCGACATTGACCCCTGGTAGAAGCCGTAGTCGTTTGCCGGAGCTGAGACGGCAACATTGGTGATTTCGTATCCCTCGATGCATTGATACTCCAGGGCATTCAGATACTGTCCGCCGATCTTCACGGTTCCTTTTTCACCGAACAGGCTGATGGATCCTTCCATGTTTCTTTTGTAGCTGTTGACGGTATAGTTGATCGTCCCGAGCGCTCCGTTGGTGAACTCAAGCGCAACCACTCCGGTGTCCTCAAAATCAATTGTCGATTGATGAAGGAAGTTCTTTGTCAGCACCTGCACGTTGCCAATATCCCCAACCATCCAGATCAACAGATCAATGAAATGGCTGAACTGCGTGTAGAGGGTTCCGCCGTCGAGCTCGATTGTCCCCTTCCAGTCGGAGTCCTTGTAGTACGCGTCCGTTCTGTTCCAGAAGCAGTTGAGCTGGACATTGACGATTCTGCCCAGCCGACCATCATCAACGGCCTTCTTCAATGCGGCAATGGGCGGATTGAAACGGTTCTGCTTGACGACGAAGAGTTTCTTCGCATTGCGTTCGGATTCTTCGATCATCCTTCGACAGTCGGCGACGCGCAACGCCATGGGCTTTTCGCACAAAACATGCTTGCCGGCGCGCAGTCCTTTGATGGTATGCTCAGCATGGAGACCATTGGGACTACAGACTGCGATGACATCCACAGATCGTTCCTGTGCCAGCAATTCTTCAATACTGCTGTATGCTTTACAGTTGTGCTTTGCTGCGAGTTCATCAGCTCGCTGACGTTTGATGTCACACACCGCCGTAAGGCGAGCCATCTTGCTGATGTGCTCTGCATGCCGCTGCGCAATTCGCCCGCATCCGACGATAGCAAATTGAATTTCGCTCAATCAATACCTCATTCACTGTTTACGATTCGCAAATCAGAAATCGAAGTCAGAAGCCAGAATTCAGAATCCAGAACTCAAAACTCAAAAATCCTAAATCAGAAATCCCAAATCGGAAATCATAGATC
>JAPLFP010000190.1 GCA_026390585.1 Ignavibacteriales bacterium
GGTCTCCGATATTTTCACTATCATTTTGTCCCCGTAATAAATCAACTTACCTTTCTCGAGATCTTTCAAAGACCGAACGAGCTTTGCCTCACATGTCGTTTGAGAGAGGTTATGAGCCTGCGACAACGTGGCTCGAAGACCGGCGATGGTGTTCCCATCTTCAATCTGTCTCAGCACATCCGCATCAAAGCCGGTGAAATGATGGGAGAGGACGTGGCCATCGGGGAGATGCGTAAACAGATCTATTTCATTCTTCGAGATATTCTTGATTCTGAACGCCGGATTGAGGCGGATAGTAGTGGGTGACGATGTTTCATTGCCCTGGTCCGAGCTGAACAAAGAAAAGCTGGTACCGGCAACGACAACAGAACCCGTAAGAGTCGCTGCTATTCTAAAAAAGGTTCTGCGTGATATTGGTGCATCTGTCTTTTCTGTCATGAGAACATACCTCCTCTTGGGTCACCATCGGTTATGATATCTTTTCGTAATAGTTTTCTCTTTCCAGAAGCTGCGTAATTCTGTATGAGATCAGCTTCCTGTTTGTTTCGCATCTGGTATTGTCTCTCGTTCCGGCAAGATCACCATGTCCCAGCTTCATCACACAATCTCCCGCGCAATGCCATTTGGCAAAGCAATCGGCACAATATTCATAATTCATCACGGAGAGTGACCGCAGATACTCCAGTTTGTCACCATCATAGCTGAGCTTGCCACCTGGCAGTATCTTGCCGAAGATGAATGTGGACGCCAGGGGATCATCGTTGCTTGTCACCTGCCAGCAGTTGGTCAGATATCCATCAACGGTGACGGCACAATCGTCTGTCCCCACATAGCAAAAATGTGGCGTTAGTCTGTCGAACCTCGCTCCTGAATATCCTAACGATATGCCATGATCTGCAGCAAGGGGCTCCAGTGTCTTGTAGATCTCAACGAACCTGTTCAAGTCCGGCAGAAGGCTGTTGTCGAGCAAGTTCTTTGAACCGCAAGTGCAAACAGGTTCAAGGAACAGCAGCCTGCAGTTGTAATTCTGAATGACAAAGTTCAAGGTTTCTTCCAGCAATTCTAAGTTCTCATTGCTTACCGTGCATCGTATGCCATATCGGAAGTTCTTGCTGTCCAGGTGCTTCAGAGTGTTATCGACGACGGGGAACGAACCGACATTGTTTTTGCCGGCCCTGTGGTAGTTTTGCACGCGTGGCAGAACGTCAAACGAGACAACCAACGAGTCGAATCGGTGAGTGATCCATTTAAGTTGAGATTCATTGAGCATGCCGTTCGTTGAAGCACAGACCTTCAGGTCAAGGGATTCCTGGTCGCATCTCTTCTGTGTGTATTCGACAATGCTCCGTACCAGGTCCCATGCCAGAAAAGGTTCACCCCCACCGTGAAATTCCAGATCGAATACCGTTTTTTTCTTTGTCTTGAGGTAGTCAAGATAGTACTCCACGGCACTCGCTGCCGTCTCCCAATCCATTATTCGTCGATGTGACCTTACGTCGGCTGCATAGCAATAGAGGCATTTCAGATTGCATTGGTCTGTTGGAAACAGAGTCAGCTTGGAGGGAGACAACTCCCCGGAGAATGGGTGACGGGGTTTCTCCAGGATTCCGTTGATGATGTTCCTCCCTATGAGATAGTTGATAGTCTCCTTTTGCTCTGAGGACAAATCCTCTGACCTGATATTCTCCAGATCACCCAACAATCCGACCAGGTCTTCGTTCGCGAGACACACAAACCCGGCCAATGGGGCATAGAGGACCGTGTCCCCCTTTTCATTTGGGAGAAGAAACAGGTCAGTTGTTATGTGATATTCGCTCATTGCCGTTGTTCTTTGGAACGCTCGTGATCCTTACGCTTTTGAAGTAGTCCATGCATTCTTCGCGAGTATTGATATCCACAACATGCCCAGTAGCCTCGATAATATTGGCCAACCCTATCCATTTGAAAATCGTACAGTCGAATTCAGATTCAAGCTCCAACTCTGACAATGGGCAGATCGAAGGACAGTTCTTGGCACAATGAAACTGGTTGTAGCAATTGTCGCACTGTGGATTTGTTCGATGGACGCTCTCGGACAGCCTTCGAAGCTTCTCCCAGTCGATACACAGTTCATTGCTGCTTTCATCATAGCGGCCGTACATATAGCGATCGTTTTCTTCTTCATAATTGTGCGTTGCCAGGAAACAGGCCGTTATGAATCCGTCCGGCGTGATTGTCAGATTGTCTTGATTCAACATGCAGAATCTGTCGTGATAATCATCCCACCTCGTGCCGGAAAACAGAAGCTTCATGTTCCTGCCCCTCGCCCACGTACGCGCTTTCAGAAAGTTGAATACAAAATCAGCCTGGTCCACCGCTACTTCCTTGTCCGGACCTCCCCTTCCATTGGGAAAGACGGGATACACTTGAACATTATCGAAGCCGAGCTCTCGGAAATATCGTATACTCTCGCACAGCTGATTGACGGAATCACGGGTGACAGTCACACGTATAGTGACCTGGGGAACATTCATCTTTCTGAAAACCTCAGCAGTTCTTTTCACAGTCTCAAAAGTGGGCCGATTGTTCAGATCTCTCCGGTGTTTGTCATGTGTTGCCTGAGATCCATCCCATGACAATGTGATCCCATGGAAAGTTCTTGCCGCCCATTCAGCAGTGGCCCTGTCTACAACTCCATTGGTTGTGCAAAAAGAAAGCATCTGCAGTTCGTGTTCATCCGCCACCGTTTTGCAGCATGCAATGGAATCCTCTACCAATCCTCTGCTCAAGAGCGGCTCATTTCCACCATGAAATCCCAAGACAAAGGGCCGGCCCGTTTTTCTACAATGAGCTGCGACAAATTCTGCGGCAGCCTGAACTGCTGCTGTGGTAATATCCTTCTGTGGCATACTCCGCTTGTCGGAAGCATAGCAGTAATCGCATCGAAGGTTGCATTGATGATTGCCATAGATGGTGAGGCAGTTGGGCCTGAATGTGCCCATCGGCGAGGCGTGAGATATATCGGCCTTTCTGGGACCGTAACAGGGGTTCTTTCTTTCGAGCGCAACTACGGTAGCACCCTTCATTTCACTAACAGTTCCGGCTGAAGGATCATATGTTATCAGAAAGTCGTCGTGCTCAATCTGATAAGTTCTTTCACCCATACCGATATCGTGTTATGAATTGATGAGTTGTATCTGACACAGTTTTCTTTCATCATGGATGCCCATCGGAGGTACGAAATGTATTTTCGCAACCGTCCCACGGTGCTGTTCGACAAAGTCGTGATCGATAGTGTCGGGGTGAACAAAATAGTCTCCACCGACGTTGTTGGCAGACAGCAGATCGTGAGCTTCCGAATACGATAACTTGGCGGGATAGACAAACACTGTTTCTAACATTCCATCGACCGTGACCTTGTCGTAACGTTCTTTCAGCATCTGCCCCATGACCAGACGTCGCTGTAGCATCTGCATTTCTTTCCGATCGAGCGAACAGTTGTTTATCAAGAGCCGCAGTTTTCTATTTCGACAGTAGTTTATGATTCGCTTAGAATTCAACAGGCTATCGACGTCGAAGTGTATTTCCGTCTCTTTGTTCATCACAAAGGTCCCGCTCGCTGCAATTTGCCCCGGATCTTGGGAGACCAGAATGTACTCATGCAGGTTCAAGTACCTGACATTGATATCGTCCAGGATATTCAACACAGGTTCCAACTTCGGATAGTCGTCTGGGATGGATGGGATCTCGACTGCAACAACGTCGAATATTCTCGCTGCTGCCTTGATCTTGTCGAGAATGAGCGTTGAGTCATACTTGGTCGCTGCAATATTGAATCGTATCTCGTTGAGTCCTTTGCGCGCAAGCATGACCATTTGATCTTCGTCAAGTGCTATCCCATTCGTGTAAGCCCAAAAGTAGAAATGAGGAAATCGCCTCTTGAGATAGGAGAGCCACTCGACCATGCGATCGAAAACGAGGAAACACTCCCCCCCGGAAAAACTGATACCCTCGAATGAGGAACTGTCCAGGTGCCTGGAGACAGTCGAGAGATCACATCCAAAGGCGCTTACAGTCTTATCTCCTTGCTTGAATGGCGCCGGACAAAAGGAACATTTTGCATCGCAATCATATGTCAGGAATATGCAAAGCCATTTGCCGCCCTGACAAATCTGACACCCTCTTGATAATTGTTGGTTATTGATCGCTGACGCATTCATACGATAGCGCTGTTCTGCATTGATTTGTCACTTGACGAGCCGCCAAAGCCGGTGCGTGCGTTCTTCAACCTCTACTGCTTCGTCAGTGTCGCCTGCATGTTGTTCAAGCTTGATATCGTCACATTGAACGTACCGGTCATGGTCTTCTTGTCAGCACTCATCTGCAGCGTCCAACTCGACCATGCCCAGATAAGGCTTCCACCGGATGTAAACATGAACGAACCCTCGCCGGTGACTTTGCCTGCCGGATCCACGCTCCATGTGCAGTTGACACCGGAACCTGAGACCTTGCAGGAATCTCCAACCGTCAGGTTGAGTGGAACGGTGTTGCTCGAATTCTTCGCCTCGCCCTTCCACACTCCCATCACGTCACTGGACTTAAAGGCGCTAGTCTGGGCGTCAACAGGATTGTCGTTCTTCTTGCACGACCCGACGAGAAGCAAGCAGAGAAGGAGCAACAGAATAGATTTCGTCTTCATGGATGATAGCTCTCCTTTCACCGACACAAAGGCAATTTGGATCCGATGGGATCAGTATCTTGTGGATAGTGCATCTCTCCTTCACGACTGATGATCGATCCTTTTCTTTGCAACCTGGAGCAGTGGAAATGGATACTCACCGAAATCGCGTTTGTGAACCTATGGCCGCCGCTCGTGTCTTCACACTGTGCGCTTCCTCCAGGCGATAGAACGCAAACAAGACACCTCGGTTTCCACCTTCCCGCTCATATTCCTCCCACCCGAAGGTGAATTTCTCGTTGCCCACTTTCAGCCCCTCGACGAGCGCGGGATTCGTTTCCATGATCTTCTTCCAGGCAAAAGAATAGCGGGTGATCTTCTCGACATCTGGCGTTGTCCCGTCACCGATCGCGGGCGGCATGTTCTGGTCGAGAAAGAACGAGATCGGGACATCGCCGTACACCATCGATTCAGGCAACAAAGACCTGACGAGCGAGGACACATACGTCGGATCCCGACGCTCCACCTTGCCTGTCTCAAAGACGAAAATGTGAACAAGCGTTCCGCAAGGGCTTGAGCGAAAGTCCTTCGCTCTCTTTGCGCGTGGCAACACGATTCCCAGAAAATCCGTGACGACGCTGAGGGCCTTGCTGGGGATATCTACGAGCCGGTGTTGTACTGGCAATCTCATGGACGGCTTCACGAGGCTAAGGGCGAGACGGACGTTGAGCTACATATAATAGAATACCCCCATATTGACCCTTCTGCAGAAAGATCCCCCAGAAACAAGAAAACCGAATCGTCCTTTGCTGCCAAAAGGACAATTCGGTCTTTCAATAGATTCTCGAATTCGACACAACCCCTACCTGCGGCGAGGCTGTGTCGGCATCACTTCAAAGGAGATACTCCGGATGATTCTTCTCAGGATTCACTTTGCCGCGGACAGCCGAGAGACCTTCACCTCAGTCCGTCCTTTCATAAACCGGCTCCCGTCCCAATAAAGAACATTTTTCCGGAGATCTTCGTAGTACTCGTCGCCCAGCACGCGCGTAAACCGGCCTTGCTCCTCATATTGTTTGTGTACAGCTGTGAAATGATCGGAACCGCGCACGCACACACAGGTCATCGTTGAATCGAAATAGTAATAGACTTCCGCCTTGTAGTCGTAGACCGGCTCAATGACTGCAGCCTCGAGAAGCCCCCCCTCCCTGATTGCCAGCTTAGTAACTTGATTCGAGACATCAATCCATCCCTTTTTCATATCTGTGACGGGGAACAGAAGATAGTACATTTCCTGACCCTTGGGCATCCCCGGAGGGACGTACTTCTCCGGCGTTGGCGAGTAACCGGTGATCTTGCGAGGATCCAGGACAACGAGGCAGGCCTGTCCGAACCGGTTGTTCTGTCCCGCCATGATGATCTCATCAATCCCGTCACCGTTGAGATCCTTCTGGACGACATATGGAATAACACCGGGATGCCAGTACTCACTCACATAGGAGCCGTCTTTCGCATTGAGTCGTATGAGGACATTCGGATACCAAGGATCCTGGCTCGCTGCTAGGATTACCTGCGTATTTCCATTCCGTTCAAAATCTCCAACGAGCATCTGATAGATCCTGTAGTTGTCCGTGTAGGACTCGCCGCCGATGACGACCTGACGGTGTACCGCATACCGCCATCGTTCCGTACCATCGGCGTTGAGACACAAGATCGTGTTTCCCGGGGGTGCAGAGGGATCGCGCAGGATCGTCCAGCCAAAAACAGCCAAAACTTCCTGCGTTCCGTCTCCGTCGACATCGCAAGTTGTCAGTGCCCGCTCGGGGTGAGAGGCAACCGATCCCTGCCCGGCCTTCACGTCATATCCCCAGCCGACGTACTTTCTCCAGAGTTCATCACCGGTCTTGTTATAGACGACCAGAAACTCGTCCTTCGAACGGGCATAGAACGGATTTCGATCGCGCCGAAGCAGGTGCGGAAGGAACACGGACGCTACAATGATCGCCATCAAACCCACCGACCACCGCACCGGATACCTACGAACCGACTGAACGAAGCGCTGTGGGACGGAGGCCGGCCGATGCACAATGAAACCAGGCGAGGAAAATCCCAGGGGACGAATCGCTCGATCCGGCGCATACAGGGCATGCGCAGCCTTCTCCGCTTGAGCGTCCTGCAGCTTCCGGGCCTCTGCATAGTATTCGTCAATCTCTTTATGCAGAGACGCGCAACCCTCACACCCGGCGATGTGTCTCGCGACGTCGGCCCGACGCCCTTTCAGAAGATCCGACTTCAGAACGTAGAGTTCGATCGTTCGCTCGTCTACATGTTTTCTGGTATTGTTCATGCTCGTCGAATATCTTTGAGACACTGTTACGAGAGTATACCTGCACTTCTCACCCTCTGCAGATTACCTCCTCTTGAGTTCGCCCTTCATTTTCTTTTTTGCCTGCTTTGCCAGGTATTCGAGTACGGTCCGGTGATCTCTTGAGTAAGCGGCCTTCGAAAGACCGGGCATTCTGGCTCTGAGATGTTCGTAGTAGGACACTCCATCGGAAGGACCCTCTCCAAATTCTCCCAGAATGATCTCTCTTACGGTTTCAATGTAGAGCTCAAAGACCTCCAACGTGCGTTTTCCGCTGCCAACATATGTTTCACGGGTGGACGCTGCCAGCGAACGGCACACGGAGCCCGCAATCCGGTTGACATCTTCCTGTTCTACCCGTTGGTCCAGGGTGGTCGCTTCAGCCTCTTCAGCTTCAGCGCCGACAGCATAGGCCTCTTTGAAGAGCAGTCCGGCAGTGACAAAAGGAACGGCTCGCTGGAATTCTCCTTCGGCGAGCAGAACACGGTGCAGTTTCTCCAGCATAACTGGGATCGAATCGCGCACCGAGACGATCTGCGAAAACCTCTCGCGCAGGACCTCAACAGGCATGGGGGCCCGATCAAAGCCTGGTGCTGCGTCATGGACGATGAGATAGGTTTCACCGAACCGCGCACGGTGCTCAAGCAACGGGCTGCGATCCAGTTCCAGCATCATGTTCCGAAGGATTTTCCCAAGCACCGGGTCCGCTTCACTGTACAGGCGCACCAACGAACAATGGACACGATTGAACACCAATCGGCGCAGCGCCAGCAGGATCTCATCTTCATGGGCCTTGGCAGGATCGAGATCCTGGCTCACAAAAAACGACCTCACCTGTGTAAACATCCCTTCGCTGTCGCGGCGAAACAGGTCAGCCAGACAATCATACACAACGTCGATCTCATTGAGCCCAAGGATCTCAAGGTTGAGCTTACCACGGTGAATCTTAGAACGGACAAGAGGAAGCGCGAGAAGATAGCAGAATTGTACAAACTCGCGGACATCAAGCGGAGTGTACGTTCCGCCGAGAATGGCTTGTGCAGTACGCCTATGTTCGGCAGTGAATTTCATTGACCGCGCCAGTACCTGGATCCGCGTAGTGACAGTCGCCAAGCGAATGAGAAGGAGACCAGAGTCAGCGTGTTCCTACATCAATGCCTGATACACGGTGCAGCGAGGGGAGGACTCAATTTCAAAGCTACTGGACTTCGGAATGAAAGGCAAACAGGATTATTGATTCCGTTTGCGCCTAAAGCCTACTGTTCAGCGTACCCACCTTATCGCTGCTGCAAACTGATCGGAACAGAATCCTCTTCACTCTCGAATGGAGTTCACTCGCCACAAGGTGGGCATAGATCTATGTTGTTTTGAGGTCCGAATGACCAGGCAGCTTCTGAATCTCATAGATCGATGCACTTCTTTGCACAAGCCATGTCGCGAACCTATAGCGCAGTAGGTGGAGCTTCGAGTCAGCATCGAGTCCTGGAAAATGACACTGGTCTTGCAGCGAGCAAATAGGTTGGAGATCAACTCCGAAATCAGTGAGCCAATTCTGGGAATCGCTCCCTCAGAACGGAAAAGCGATTCTGCCGTCATCCGTATGTTCTGGGTTTGTAGAATCTCCAAGCATTTTTTATTAGCCAAAACCAGCGTTTTTCATCGAGCTGCGGCCGAACACGCTGCACGCATTCTGTCGGCGAAACTGAGGAGTTCATTTGGCAATCGTTCTGGGTGCGTCATCAAATCCTAGCACGCTTCTTGAGCGTAAGGAGGTTCGCAGTTACGACGACTCTCATACAACGCATGCAGAGAGGATCTCAATGAAGTTACAGAACGTGATTTGCACCCTGCTCTTCGCCGTGAACGGTTTGATGGCTCAGGAAGACCCGGGAGCCATTCTTGAAGATCGATCTCTTGACTCGCTCCTGAATATCAAAACGACGACGGCGGCGAAGTATCTCATGAAGGCGAGTGAAGCACCGTCATCGATCAGCATCATTACTTCTCAGGACATCCAGGATCACGGTTATCAGACCCTGGATGAAGTGCTTGATGCGGCGCGCGGTTTCTACACATCGTATGATCGAAACTACAGCTACGTAGGGATCCGCGGGTTCAGCCGTCCCACCGACTACAATGACCGCCTCCTCCTCCTCTTGAACGGCCACACCCTGAATGAAGGATTCTACGGATCGGCCCCTCTCGGTTCAGATTTTCCCATCGACCTGCACGCTGTCGACTACATCGAAATCGTTCGGGGTCCGGGCTCAGCTCTCTATGGAAGCGGGGCAATGTTTGCCGTGATCAACATCGTGACGAAGAAAGGAGTCGCTCTGGACGCGATGCACGTCGGCGTTCAGGTCGGCAGCTACGGCCGCCGCCAGGGATCGTTCGAGTTTGGGAAGGAATTGAAAGGCGGGGTCGACATCCTCATTTCAGGACAATGGGCTGATATCAAAGGGGCTGACTTGTATTTTCCGGAATATAATACCGATTCGACTTCTTCCGGAATCGCACGGAATCTCGACTGGGAAAAGTACTACGGAATGCTCTCGACGATTCGTTTCGGCGATCTTACATTCCAGGGTTCCTTCACCAGCCGAAGCAAGGGCATCCCGACGGCCTCGTATGAAACTATCTTCAACGATCCACGGAGCTCGAGCCTCGATCAGGTTGGATTCGCTGAACTGAAGTACGAGCACGAATTGACGGCCCGATTGGCGATCTCCCTGCGGGGGTATTTTGACCTGTACCACTACGA
Organism: Ignavibacteriales bacterium; assembly: GCA_026390585.1. GTDB lineage: Bacteria > Bacteroidota > Ignavibacteria > UBA10030 > UBA10030 > UBA9647. Next base: position 9,784 of record JAPLFP010000190.1, read on the forward strand.
AGGAAACTACCCCTACCCCGACGAATTCGATCATGACGGCACAGACAATCGTCGCCTTGGCACAGAGTTGCAGGCGCGTTGGGATCTCTCGCCGACGAATCGACTCGTTGGCGGAATGGAGTTTATCAGGAATTATCGATCCGACTATTTCAACAAATCAACTGACAGCGTTCTGTTCGATGGGGATTTCCCTTTTTCCATCGCGTCTTTGTACGCTCAGGATGAGATTCAGATTTCCGAGGCGATCACGGTCGTCGCGGGGCTCCGACATGATCAGTACTCGAGTATTTCCTCATCCCTGACGCCCAGATTTGCTTTGATCGCCAATCCGTTCGCGTCCAGCACGGCAAAGGTGCTTATCGGGCAGGCGTACCGGGCTCCCAACAACTACGAATTGTATTACGCAGATCCTCTTTTGTTCAAGAGTAATCCCGGACTCTTTCCTGAGAAGATTACCACATATGAATTCGTCTGGGACCAGAAAATTAGCGGAACGACCCTTGCGTCCATTTCACTCTATGATAACACCATCAACGATCTGATCGATCCGAGAATCGATCCCTCCGACTCGTTGCTTCAGAATGGAAACGTGAGCAAGGTGCATGCCCGCGGGATCGAAGCAGAACTGATGATGCAGCTCAAGGAAGGACTTCATTTCGATGTAAGCGCCACATACGGAACTGCCACGAACACCGCGAGCGATATCGAGCTCACGAATTTCCCGAAGTTCGTTGTCAAGGGCAGGATTTCCCTCCCTGTCACAGAAGTGATCCGGCTCGGATTGGACGGTCAGTATGAATCGTCACGGACAACGGTGTATGAAACGCACACCGACCCCTGGTTTGTGTTGAATCTTTCCGTGGCGGCGCGCCTGGCACCTCTTGTCAAGAATCTGGCAGTGGAACCGTCCTTCTCCCTGCGCGTGAACAATCTTCTGAACCGCTGGTATCAGTATCCGGGTGGCTTTGAGCACAGGCAACCGGCGCTCACCCAGAATGGCAGGAATTTCATACTCACGCTGGCGGCAACATTCTAGTGCCGTTTCCAGAAGGTCATCTTGTGTTTTCGATCAAGAACATCCAATTGGAAACGGGTCCCGCTCGCACTACGAGCGGGATGCCTCTTTGACTACAAGATCTATTGTTAGAAGTGGCACTAGCTCAAATACTAGATGACAGATCTGACGAGACCGGAGCCACAGAACATTGTTGAGACATGAATCGAAGAAATCAAAGAGAGCCCTTTGTGAAACGGAAGAGGTTGCGGTGCACTTGAAGATCTTGCGTCATATCATTTTCTGGGTGACCACGCTCTGCCTCATGGCGTTAGCAACGACGCATGCGCAGGAGATGCCTGTGCCCATGGACGTTCAGTACTCGCTGTTCCTCAAGATTTTGTCGTTCGATCGCAATTTCCGAACACGAGTGGATGAGAAGGTTGTCATCGGCGTCCTTTCCCAGGAGGGAGTCAAATCTTCGCTCCAGGCCAAGGAGGATTTTTTGAATGCTGCTGCGCAATGCAGCCAAAAACAGCTCTTCGACAAACCGATCGAGTGTGTCGGCATCTCAATTGAGGAAGGAGCAGACCTGCAGAACGCGTTGGCCGGTTTGAGACTCACCGCAGCATACATCACTCCGATGAGAGCCGTCAATATTAGCGCACTTGCACGCTCGCTTGCCGAGCGGGGGATTATCACACTCACAGGCATTCCTGAATATGTTGAGAAGGGAGTCGTTATAGGCATAGGCTTACGCGCGGATCGTCCATTGATTCTGATAAACCTCACCCAAGGGAAGCGCGCCGGGGCCGATCTGAGCGCACAGCTTCTCCGACTGGCAAAGGTCGTCGATTAGTATGAAATCCATTCATCATGCCATAGTGCGTTTTTTCAGCGGATGGAAGCATCCTTCGATCCGGGCCAAGATAACGGCTCTCTTTGCCTCAGCCATCGGTGTGCTCTCGCTCTTTATCGCCTTCTACTTGCCCGTCATCTTTGAAAAGGTAGCAACGCAGGCTATCGCTGTACAAGCCCGCAGCATTGGGACGATTACGGCTTATAGTGTCAGTCCTGCCCTGCTGTTCAACGACAGCAAGGCCATTGGGGAAGCGCTCGATGCCGCTCTTCAGGATAGGACTATCGTTTTTCTCAGTCTCCGGAACGACTCCAATAAAGTGGTATACACTCTCGCCACGCAGAGTCTCCAGGGCGACAGTTCAGCTGTCGAGAACATGATCGACCAACGACTGAGGGAAGGGATTGCCCTTCAGGTCGAGGTCCCCATCACCAGCCAGGACGCAACGATCGGCCATCTCAGACTCATTGCCTCAACCAAAGAGGTGAGAGAAAGGATCACGACGACGCGACAGATCCTTACTCTCATCAGCATCGCTGTCTTCCTCCTCGGACTGCTGATAGGTTGGAGGATCAGCTCTTTCATCAACGCTCCGATCGTTGCCATGGCGAAGACGAGCAAACGAATCGCCGATGGGGATCTCTCAGAGAGGGTCGTGGTCAGCACGAGAGACGAAGTGGGCATCCTCGCAAACTCTTTCAATCTGATGGTCGAGAAGCTCGAAGCTTCCCATCACGCGCTGGAGGAGATCAATCGGGATCTGGAAGGTCGTGTCTCGAGCCGGACCGTCGAACTCGAGCGCGAGATCGCGGAGCGCATTCGTGTCGAGGAAGAGCTGCGCAAACTGTACATAGCCGTAGAACAGAGTTCGGTCTCCATTGCGATCACCGACGTCAACGGCATTATCGAATACGTGAATTCAAAATTCTGCGCGGTGAGCGGATATAGCCGTGAGGAGCTCATCGGATCGTCGCCCGCCATCGTGAAGTCGGGCCTGACACCGGAGGCGGTTTACAGGCAGCTTTGGGACACTATACGGGCTGGCAGCGAATGGCACGCTGATCTGCAGAACCGGCATCGCGATGGAACGCTCTACTGGGAAAGCGTGACAATTTCGCCTATCCGAAACAACCAAGGAGCGATTTCTCACTTCCTGGCGGTGAAAGAAGACATTACCGAGCGAATGAAGCTCGAGCGACAGTTGCTGCAGGCGCAAAAAATGGAAAGTTTGGGAACGCTTGCGGGGGGCATTGCTCATGACTTCAACAATATCCTCGGAGTCATCTTGGGCTTTTCTTCGCTTCTCGAATCGGATTCCAATGATCCAGAAGAAGTAGTGCGGAGCGCCCGCAGTATTTCTGATGCAGTCGAACGCGGTGCGGCCGTTGTGCGCCAAATCCTCACATTCGCCCGAAAGACAGGAGTCCATGCCCAATTGGTCGATTTGAATACGACGATCCCAGAGGTCGGGAATCTTCTTGAAAGCAGCTTCCCGAAAACCACAACCATTTCCCTGGAACTCGCCCAAGACCTTCCCACTATTCTCATCGATCCGACTCAACTCCATCAAGCGTTGCTGAATCTCTGCGTGAACGCCCGCGATGCGATGTCACAAGAAGGGACTCTGGCGATTGCCACGCAAGAGAGAGACTTTGGTGAGGTCAAAACCCGATTCCCGGAAGCCACACCCTCTTCGTATGTAGAGATCTCTGTTTCAGACACCGGCGTCGGGATGACCAGCGAAGTCGCCAAGCGCATCTTTGAGCCGTTTTATACAACCAAGGATATCGGGAAAGGAACCGGACTGGGGCTGTCGGTAGTTTACGGAATCGTTCAGTCGCACAATGGATTCATCGATGTGAGGAGCACACTCGGCAAAGGCTCAACGTTCAGCATGCTCTTCCCTTCACAGTCACGGCATGCCGTCGGCACCGATGCTAAGGTTCTGACGAAACCCAAAGAGGTAGCTGGAACCGAGACTATACTCGTCGTGGAAGACGAGCCGGAACTGCGGAAAACTCTCGACCAGGCCTTGAGGTCGCACGGTTATACAACGCTTCTTGCGGCTGATGGCCGGACAGGTTTAATGTCGTTCAAGCAAAATATGGCGGCCATTCAGATCATGGTGACCGATATCGGACTCCCGGGCCTTGATGGGGCGTCTCTCATCAGGGAAGTCAAGAAGCTCAATCCCTCTTTAGCAGTCATTGCCTGCAGCGGATTTCTCAATCCAAACCTCAAACGAGAGCTCACGCTCGCAGGGGCCGACAGGTTTGTGCCGAAGCCCTATGTCGGGCAGCGAGTCCTCGAAACCATTCGCGAATTGCTCGACGCGTAACCGCATAACGGTATTTCTTCGCCAGTTGTTTGCCCCAACCTGCCTCAGGCGCGAAATTTTCGTAGGTGTATTTTTCGCCCCTAGGTCCCCCGGGGGAGCAATCCGTTTTACGGTGGCGAAAGGTGTTACTGAAGAGTGACGGACGTTTGTCTTTGGCGCGAAGCAAGAAGACCGCACGTCACCCTGAGCGCAGCGAGTGTATTATACGAGCGGAGGCGAAGGGTGAGCTGGGCAAGAACCAGCCTGGCGCAACGAATTGCCAATCGTTTGGAATTGTGTCAGCCATGATTAGATTGTTACCTTGGACCTTGAGGAGCGTCCAATGTTCAAGGGAGTATGAGTCTACATACTTCGCTGCTGTGATGGTTCTTATTACACCGGTTGCACGACCGCAATCGAGAAGCGTTTGAAAGAACATGAGCTGGGAGTGTTTCCTGGATACACGTCGTCGCACCGGCCGGTCGAGCTGATTTGGTGTATGCAGTTCCCGGATATCTTTCAGGCCATCGCCGTCGAACGGCAGATCAAGGGTTGGTCAAGGAAGAAGAAAGAGGCGCTTATGAACGGGGATATTGACTTGCTGCATGAGCTTGCGCAATCACAGGAAATGAGGCTCCGAAGGGAGATGCGGGGACACAAGGCGTGAGCCTCAGCGTGAACCCACGCGAATTTGTTGCGGGCTGGGGACAGTCTTCGCCTACGTTCGCACACAACGCTCACTGCGCTCAGACTGACGGACGTTGTTTGGAGACGCGCGGAAGAAGACCTTCGTCACCCTGAGCACCGCCCTGAGCTTGTCGAAGGGCTCGTCGAAGGATCGAAGGGTGTACTGAGCTTGCTCTCGGCTTAAGGAAGTCTTTAGCTTGAAGATCGCGCCAGCCTTTCCAACTCCTCCACAATCATTACCATCCCCCCCGTGTCCAACGCGCAATATGTTTCAAGATCCCGTCTCGCCTTCTGGCGATCCCTCTCCTCCACATCTCCAAATGTGACGCGAAGGTATTCCAGGCTCGCAGTACCGCCTTCGGCAATCTCCAAACCTTCATAGCTTTTCCCGGTGAGAGCCGGAAGGACCGCTTTTATTGACGCGCTGCCGCATTGATCGGGATGATAGTAGTAGAAAGACTTGAAGGGAGTGAGCAAATCCACAAAGCGGGGTTCGATCGCATCGTACCACTTTGCATACTCTTTGAAAATTCCAGACGCCTTGCTCAATTTGTCTTTCTCGAAAGGCGCATTGTAAGCCACAATTGATCCTTTGTTGCCCAATAGTTCCTTGAGCCGTTTCAGGATTTCCGGCCTAGGATCTGACGCACCGTCGGCAAGGAAGCTCTCACGCTTTGGCTTCTTCCCCTCTCCTTCCACGATATGCAGAGAGAATTGAAACGGGATTTGCTCATAGGGCCTGACATCGTCAAACAATGGAATGGCCGTTCCAAATGTCTCAAAGTCAAGGTAGTAGACGGGATACACGAGCTGATTCAGAAAATCTCGTATGCCTGACTTATCGATGTGAGGCTTTCGACTCTGTAGCGCGCTCACCTGGATATCCTGCTTTTCGCTGAGGTTCACAGACGCGGGCAGTTTTCGGATATCGAGATGGCCATCGTGGATCAGTTCAAAGGCCTTCTCCTTCTTGAAGTAATAAAGAGTTAGCGGATTGTGCTCCGGCAAGAACTTCCAGCAGAGTTCTTGGACCGGGCATCCGTATGGATCGCTGCAGTGTGGTCCAATCTCGATGTCCGGCTCGCGCTTCTGGCGAATCACATCAACCATCATTTCCAGGTTTGGACGAACAGTCTTCATCAAAGCCTGGACTTCTTCTGTGACATCTGTTTTTGTGAACAGCTTCTTCGGTTCAACTTCGCCTTTCCGGACGTATTCATTGTTGATGTGAAGTATGAAGCACTTCGTTATCGAGAGTCCGGCTCCTTCATATGCGTACTGCTGCAGGGCGAGGTCGTGTAGATTGACTTCCTTGACCTCCATGGAGCTCTTGACCTCGATGATCTCCCAATCGTTCTTGCCGACAGGGTTCAGTATGTCCGCACGGGCATAAGCATTCCCCGACTTGAACGCTGCCTCAAACAAGGGCTTACGCTGGCTGAGAGCCTCCTTCGACAGTTCGAGGATTTTCCCAAAGTCATTCGCGCTGGCGGCGATTTCGATTCCGCCCAGATAGAGCTTCTTCGCCAGTTCGCCGACAAGATGGCCCTGATCAAATATCGCCAGGGTCTGCGCATTAAACGCCGGGATTTGATCCTTCGCGTTGTAGTAGAACCAGAGGAGCTTGTAGCACTGGAGGCCGTTCAGATATTTTGATTTCGAGATGAAGGGAGAGAATTCTCTCAATGAGTCCCCTTTCTCAAGATTATTCTAGAAGAACAAGATGAAGCGCTTGTCCTGCTCGCCGAAGTCCGCTCCTCCGGACGCAGGCGAGGGTATTGCAGGCCGGAGAGGTACTTGGATTTGGAAATGAATGGAGACTTCAAAGATGTCAGGTCCTGGGCGGTTGTTTTTCGAACACAAAATAGGAAAATCTCTGTCACAGCGAAAGGTATTACTCCGGCCTTTCAAGTTTTCTCATCAACCTCGAATCCAATGCGGCGTTTCGGCTTCTGAAACGGAGTCATCAGTTGCCGGATTGCATCAAAGACGACCCTGAACTGCGCGTCATAATTCCTCTCAAGCTCATCGAGCCGTCTCGTGAGGTCTTTGTGTGTCAAAAGGATCTCGCGTAGCCGGACGAATGTCCTCATTATTTCGATGTTCACCTGGACGGCACGCCGACTGCGCAACACGCTCGAGAGCATTGCCACTCCCTGTTCCGTAAATGCGTACGGCAGGTATCGTCGGCCGCCCCAACTTGAGGTGTCAATTTGGCTCCTCAAGTTGTCGTATTCATCTCTGGAAAGCTCGAACATGAAATCCGCCGGAAACCGGGCCGCGTTCCGCCTTACAGCCCGCTTCAAGGCCTTTGTTTCAACATCATAAAGCTCGGCAAGATCGTGATCCAGAATCACTCGTTCCCCGCGCAGCAGCAGTATTCGCTTCGCGATCGATTCGGCCGATGTGGAAACGTGTTTTGATATCGATACTACCAAGTTGTTCTCCTCGAGAGTTCTCAGGTGGGCACTTGACTATGGAGAATGAGGCAAATTCTCGAGACACGCGCAAGACAATTGTGTTGGCAACAAGGATGGAAGAATCCCACTATTCACCATTTTGGACAAAACCAGAATAGCTTGTGGCACTGCAGGCCGGAGAGGTACTTGGATTTGGAGAGGAAGGGGGAGAATTGTTTCATTGGATCCTCTTTGCCAAGTTTTTGACAACCCGTCAAAGGCGTCCTTCTTCTGAGCTTGCACTTGGCTGAAGGACGTCTTTATCTCGTTCGCTGTGAAGACCAGTGGCAGGTACTTCCTGTATTCACCCCGACCCGTTTCTAAGGTCGCAGAATGCGATCATAGAGCAAGACGCTCCTCCTCGCCAACTGAGAAGACATGTTACACCCTGAGCGTAGTCGAAGCGTGCCACAGGCTCGGGACAGTCTTCGCCTTCGGCCCGACAAGTCCTTCGACTCGCGGAGTTTACCCCGCTGAAAGTGGGGCTCGCTCAGGATGTCGGGCCTGCGCTC
>JAPLFP010000243.1 GCA_026390585.1 Ignavibacteriales bacterium
TAAGAGCAGTCAGTAGTCTCACGAGGATGACTTATAGGCGATTCGTTGCCGCTTGAGCAATAGGGCATCATCCTTAATTGCAGTCGCCCCAAAACATGGGGGTTGTCGTCCGAATCTCTAGGAGGTTACTGAAGAGGCTCGTCATCGACTGAAGTCGACGCCTTTGAAAACGCTAAACCCTTCGGGTTTTGCTTCAATTGAGCCGTCCGATTTATCGGATGGCGCTGCGAAACCGCTTTTCAGCAAGCTGCTAGAACCACGTTCGTCTTCGGTATGCCTCGTACTCCGCGCTAAAGGCATTCACGAGTACCTTCTCCTCCCGCTGACTTTGCAGCATGTGCACCACAACAAGGAGACCCCAAGCCAGAAGGAGAATCGGCGACCCAAGAGCAATGATTACTGCAATAAGGAACATATCCAGAAAGAAATACAGCGGATGCTGGATTCTTGAGTACAGACCGGTCGTAATGAGTGCTTTTGCCTCTGGCAAGATTGCGAACGATTTCCCGAGATGCCGACGGCCAACAATAATCAAGACGAACGAAGGAAGGCCAATGAATACGCCAATTGCGATGCGAAGTGGCGTGTCCATTGACGTCCCAGCGAAGGCGAGCACGCCGACCAAAGCAGCACCGACGATTCGAATAATGCCCTTTTGCATCTTTTTCCTTCAGTTTTCTAGCGGCCCAGATTCTTGCGTCATCTCGCATCATCTAAAAAACGGAATCCCTCTCCACTTGGTTCCTGCAGAAAGGTTATCCTTTGATGACACCGATAGGTACTAATTTAGCAACTTTTCTCGCAATTCCCGCATTGTGGACCACTTCGACAACAAGGCTCACATCCTTGTATGCGTCCGGATTTTCTTCCGTCAGGCCGCTCTTTGAGGCGCCACGGACATGAATACCTTTGTGTTTCAAGTCCTCGATCAATTTTTCTGCGGTTATTTCTTTCTTCGCGGCATGTCGGCTCTTTGCACGGCCGGCACCGTGGCATGACGATCCAAATGTCTCTTCCATTGCTCGTTCGGTTCCCACCAACACGTAGGAACATGTTCCCATACTGCCGGGTATCAGGACAGGCTGCCCCACCTCCATGTAGTCCGCCGGAATCTCCGGACGATGTTTTGGGAAAGCCCGGGTAGCCCCTTTTCGATGAACAAGCAGCTTCCGTGAAGAGCCACTCACCCGATGCGTCTCCTCCTTGGCGATGTTATGACACACATCGTACACGACCGGAAGATCACCGTTGCCTAGAACAGTCGCGAAGGCTTCCCTAGTCCAATGAGTGATCATCTGACGGTTGGCAAAAGCGAAATTTGCGGCCGACGCCATCGCTTTAAGATAGCTCTGACCCTCCGGCGATTGAATTGGCACACAAGCAAGTTGTCGATCGACAACCTGGATTCCGTATTTTCTCATCCCTTCCTGCATGATCTCGAGATAGTCAGTGCATACTTGATGACCGAGACCGCGGGAGCCTGTATGAATGAGGACGACAATCTGTTCAGCGAAAAGTCCGAACGCTCCTGCAACTTCTGAATCGAAGATCTCTGACACGTACTGAACCTCTGCAAAGTGATTCCCCGACCCAAGAGTCCCCAATTGGTCCTTGCCGCGTTCCTTTGCCCTTCTGCTGACCTTGCCGGGATCGGCATTCGGCATACGTCCGGTCTCCTCCATATGGCGAAGGTCCGCGTCGATTCCATATCCCTTTTCCACCGCCCAATGGGCCCCAAGTTCCAGAACCCTGTCGAGTTCCTCATAGCTGAGTGCACCGACGACACCTTTTTTCCCGGTGCCGCACGGGATGTCGCGGAACATCTGATTCAGAACCGAGTCAATCTTTGGTCTGACCTCATTGAGACGGAGGTCCGATCGCAAGAGGCGAACTCCGCAGTTGATATCAAAACCAACTCCGCCGGCGGAGACGATTCCTTTTGCCATATCAGCCGCTGCTACGCCACCAATAGCAAACCCATACCCTTGATGGGCGTCCGGCATGGCAAGAGATCGCCCCACCAGACCCGTGAGCGTGGCGACATTAGCCACTTGAGTGAGCGTGAGGTCGTGCTCGATTGCGTCGATGAGTTCGCTGCTGGCGTAAATGAGGCCTTCGATCTTCATTCCCTCGCGAAAACTCTTCGGGATCAGATATCGATATTCGTCCAGCTTCTGTAAGACTGACACGTGCGGCCTCCCGCTTCACAGATTTCAAATGTCCAGGAACACTCTGAGAAGGACCCCTTCTGGCTCTTCCTCCACCATCAACTGGTGATAGGTGATTGCTTTCACGTCCATTTTCAACTTGTGCTTGCTTTCATTCATCTTCTCGCCGGCCAACGTCGCTTCGAGCTCGCCGTGAGCAAGACGGCTGATGTTCACGTCTGAAAGCAGAAAATCTTCTCCATCATACAGATAGATGATCTCCGATAACCACCTGACGAGGAGGTTCTCCGGATCAGTTCCTTTCAACGAAACGAAGCGTTGCTCGGAAGGGTCAACAGAAGCCGGTTCAACAATGATGGATGTAAGGCCAAGAGCGGCGTACTCGAAAGCATCCTTGAGAGTATTTCCAAACGCTTCGATGCCGACATCAGCAGGATGCTCGAGTATGCGGTAGCCCTCTTCCATAGCAATCCAGAGACATATTCAAAAAGACGTGCCACGAAGACACGAGGACACAAACCATCACAAACGTAGAGGAATCGAAATCTTTTCCTTGGTGTCTTGGTGCCTTTGTGGCAACAACTGGGTTTTCAACCGCATCTCTAGACCAACGTCTTCCCACTCAGGCGCTTCAACGCTTCCAGGTACAGAGCAGAAGTCTTGAAGATAACATCTTCGGGAAGCTTGGGTGCCGGCGGTTTACGGTTGAAGTTGATGGAATCGAGATAATCTCTAACGAACTGTTTGTCGAAACTCTCCTGACCCTTACCCGGTGTGTATTTGTCCTTCGGCCAGAAACGGGAAGAGTCGGGTGTCAGGAGCTCGTCAATCAGGATGATTTCACCTTTGTCGTTCAAGCCAAATTCCATCTTGGTGTCGGCGATGATGATCCCCTTCTTTTCCGCGATCGATGCGGCGCGTTTGTAGATCTTAGTGGAGATGTCTCTCAATTGTTCTGCAATTCCTTTTCCGACGATGTTCGTAGCCCGGTCGAAATCGATATTCTCATCATGCGTGCCAACATCTTCTTTCGTCGCTGGAGTGAAAATTGGCTCGGGAAGCTTGTCAGATTCGACGAGTCCTGACGGCAACTTGATGCCACAAACGCTTTGAGTCTCTTTGTATTCCTTCCAACCCGACCCTGAGAGATACCCTCTCACCACACATTCGATCGCCAGAGGCTTTGTTTTCTTGACGAACATTGCCCGATGTTCGAGATCAGCCCAGTGGGGTTTACATGATGACGGGAAATCGTAGACGATCGTTGAGATGAGATGATTCGGGACGACATCGCCCATTTGCTCGAACCAGTAGTCAGAGATCTGCGTCAAGACCGCCCCTTTGAACGGGATACCTTGCCCCATAACGACATCGTACGCCGAAAGGCGATCGGTCGCCACGATGAGCAGGGTGTCACCAAAATCATAGATATCTCTGACTTTTCCACGGCTCACGAGCTCCAAACCGGAGAAGTTTGTTTGCGTAACCACGGGGATTTTGAATGTTGAAGACATTGTTCATCCTTCTGATTGATGTGACCTGGCTAGACGAATACACATTTTTTCTCTAAGGCTTTCTCGAGCTTCTCAAGATACTGCTTCCTCGGGATTTCCCTTGCACCAAATCGCTCAAGGTGTGGAGTCAGGAACTGCGTATCCAGAAGCTCAAAGCCGCGCGCTTTCAAGCGGTCGACCAGATACACGAGCGCGACTTTCGACGCATCCCTTTCGATGGTAAACATCGATTCACCAAAAAAGGCTCCCGCAATCGACACTCCATACAGCCCGCCGACAAGTTTGTTCTCCCGCCAACACTCCACGCTGTGTGCGAATCCCAAGCGGTAGAGCTTGACGTAGCTCTGAACCAATTCTTCCGAGATCCAGGTCTCTTCCCTCTCAGCGCACCAACGCATCACCGCCTCAAACTCCCTGTCGGTCTCTACCTCAAAATGCTCCTTTTTTACCGTAAGCGAAAGGCTGCGTGGAATGTGGAATTCCTTCAGATCGAAAAATCCGCGCGGATCGGGGGAGTACCAATGGATTTCCCCGGTCTTTGGCTCAGCCATGGGGAAGTATCCACTGCAATATGCCATCAGTAGAAAATCAGGCTCAATCGTTTTCGGTTTCGACGAATGTGACTTCATCGGCGGTTGGTCTCAATCATGCAACAGTCACTACCACTTTGCCCACGCTTTTTCGGGATTGGAGAAACGCCTGGGCCTCAGCGATTTTGTCGAATGGGAACACGGAACCGACCACTGGTCGAAGAATTCCTTTGGCATACCACCGCAGCAGCTGTTCCATCACCGTTCGAAGATACTTCGTCTTTTGCGCAAGAAAATACAGGTTGAACCCCATCAGGCTCACGTTCTTCGTGACCAGCGATGGTGGATAGATCAGCGGCACAGACATTGCCTCCTGCAGAGCCCTGAACTTGTTGACACCACGATCGTTCGCGACCGCAGCAAAGCCAAAGAGAACGTAGCGACCCATGGGTGCGAGGAGCTTCCATCCTTTGCGCATGAGCCTTCCCCCCACCGAGTCGAAGATGACGTCGAGGCCTTCACCTTTTGTCTCATTCCGAAGGACCGCGGCAAAATCATCGCGGGAATAGTTGATGACGACTTTGGCGCCAAGCTCTTCGACAATCTTTCTCTTTGCCTCAGAACCCACGGTAGCAAAGATCGTTGCACCGAGATGCCGAGCGATCTGCAGCGCTGCAGTCCCTACACCACCAGCTGCTGCATGGATGAGTAACCGCTCACCTCGCATCAGATGTGCCAGGGTGACCAGGCCATGATATGCAGTCAATGAAGCTACGCCGAATGCGGCTGCATCCTCAAAGCTCATCGTACGCGGCATTCGCAGGATGAACTCCCGGGGAACGGCGACAAACTCTGCATACGCGTTGTGTTTCGAGAAACCGAACACGCGGTCCCCCTTCTTGATTCCGCGGACCGACGCGCCGGTTGCATCAACGACTCCGGAGAACTCGATTCCAGGAACGAATGGAGGCTTTGGAATTCCAGGATAGTAACCAAGGCGGGCAAATACCTCCGCAAAATTCAATCCGATGGCACGCGTCCGAACGAGCACGTCCCCCACTCCGATTGAGGGTACATGAAGATCTCGAATCTGCAATACCTCAGGTGGACCAAACTTGGTGATGACGGCTGCTCGCATTGTCGGGGAGGATCCTCTCATGAGCACTTCGCCGGAGTATTATTCAACACGAGCACCGGATTCTTGAAGACGTAAAGAAAAGTGCTCCGATGTTCATTGGACAGCCGCCTTTGGAGAACTCCGTTGAGGCGGCATTGATGAGTGATGAAATGAGAAATGTGAGGATGTCCAAAAAGGGACTTCTGGGGTGTCACGAACCATTTCGTGACACCTCGTTAGTTGACTGGGATCAGAAGATGTGTCAGGGTATGGACCCTGACACCCCCAGAAGGAGGCAGATTCTTCACTTCGTTCAGAATGACGTTCGCTGCTTTTTAGACACCCTCTGAGTCTTGTTCCGATGAGCCTGCAACTAGTCGCCGAACGAAGTTCCCACAGCTCGGGCAGCCATGACAATCTGAGAGTCGGGTGGCACCGTCTTCAGCTTTAGGATTGCCTCCTTCACGGGAACCGATGTTACCTCATTTCCTCTCAGGCTCACCATGTGGCCGAACTTCATCTCATAGGCGAGTTCAATCGCTTTCCAACCATATTTCGTTGCCAGGATGCGGTCGTAAGGAGTCGGACTCCCACCCCGTTGCAGGTGACCGAGGACGGTCACGCGCGTTTCCAAGCCTGTCATCTCATTGATCTTCGCGCCAACCAATTCCCCTATCCCGCCAAGACGAATCGGATCGGTCCGCTTCGAGTCTTTTTGGCGAACGACCAGGTCTCCTTCAGCCGATTTAGCCCCTTCAGCGACACAGATGATGCTGAAGCGGCTCCCATGCTTGCCGCGTTTGATGACATGCTCACAGATCTTCTCCCAACGAAATGGGATTTCCGGAATCAGGATGACATCGGCACCGCCCGCCAACCCAGATCCAAGCGCAATCCAACCAGCGTATCGTCCCATCACCTCGATCACCATCACCCGATGGTGTGCGGAGCCGGTCGTGTGAAGGCGATCGATGGCTTCCGTCGCGACCGTGACTGCCGAATCATATCCAAATGTCACGTCCGTGGCAGAAAGATCATTGTCGATCGTCTTGGGGACTCCCACCAGATTCAATCCAAGATCCGTGAACTTGTCCACGATATGCATAGTCCCATCGCCGCCGATGGCGATCAAAGCGTCAAGATGCCAATCACGATAGTTTCGGATGGCGCTATCCGAACAGTCAAGGATATCCACCCCGTGTGGGGTTTCCACCGGAAAATTAAACGGATCTCCCTTGTTCGAGGTTCCAAGGATCGTCCCACCGAGGTTCACGATGCCAGAGACATCCCTGGGAACAAGCTCGCGCGTTCGGCCTTCCACCAATCCTTCGAACCCATCAAGGATCCCGACCACCGTGGCACCATGATGCGCCATCGCTGGCTTCGCGATGCCCCTGATGACGGCATTTAGTCCCGGGCAGTCACCTCCGCCTGTCAAGACTCCGATTCTCTTTAGCGGTTTCATCAAAATCCTTCAAATTGAGCAAATACGTTCTATCGGACAGTTCCTTCTTCATCATATCTATCGGCAAAGATACACATTTTCTTTAAGTGTTTCCAAACAACGTAAGTGAGACAATGACTTTCTCTCGGCCACATTCTCAATTTTGATGTTGTGCGATATTGAAAAATCCCGTATCTTATAAATGTAACTCAACGTACACCTCAGTCCGGTGGGCGGCGACTATATCGCTCCTGCTGGGCGACGTAGCCTCGCTTGTGCGTCGTGCCTGTTGATGCATTGACCATGTCCTCTTTTCGTGACCATTCCGATCTTCACGAGGCCGGGCATCGCAACACATCTAGAGCACACAAGAGTCTCGGCTCGCATCTCGTGTACATTTTTAGTCATCTTTACCGAAAGGAATGTTCCATGGAAAAAGGAACAGTCAAATGGTTCAACGGAGCCAAGGGTTTTGGTTTCATCACACGTCAAAATGGCGAAGACGTATTTGTCCATTTCAAAGCAATTCGTGGTGAAGGCTACCGCACCTTGAACGAGGGCGACCAGGTTCAGTTCGATGTTCAACAAGGACCGAAGGGCCTCCAAGCCGCAAACGTTGAGAAAGTTTAATCTCGTTTGTTTCGAACAACCCCGGTGAGATATTCTCGCTGGGGTTTTTTTTCACTCGCTCATGAATGCGGGAAGTCGGAATTCTATGAATAACGGTACAGTGAAGTTTTTCAATGTGGCGAAGGGTTTTGGCTTTATCGTTACCGAGGATGGCAACGAAGTGTTTTTTCACAAAAGCAACGTGAAGAGCACCGGCTTCCGTGATGTTCTTTCTCAGGGAGATACAGTCCACTTTGAGCTGAAAGAAGAACAAAAAGGGAAACGAGCCTACAACATCGTTCGCGTCTAGATTCGCTTCTACTCTAGAAAAAGCAAAAGTCCCCGAACGGGGACTTTTTTTTGCTCCAATGCTTTCCTTTCAATCATTGCCCGCCCTTAAACGCATCAAGTTGCTTTGGACTTCCGCCATCCGGAATCGACTGAATGGTCTTGAATTTCTCCGTCATCGTGCTCAGCTGCTTGTCTGCTTTGTCATAGTTGTTCTTCGCATTGTTCAGCTGTGATCCCAGGGTCTCAAAGGTATCAGTGAACTTGCGCAGTTCGGAGCCGAACCGCTCCATGCTCTGAAGGATCTCCTTTGCGCTCTTCTCGATCTGCAGACCCTTGAAACCGAGCGCGATCACCCTCAGGTGCGCATAGAAGCTGTTCGGTGATACGGGTACAACTCTCTTCTTCATAGCGTAGCTGAAGAGCCCCTCTTCTTCTGGAATGGAATCGTCTTTGATGATCGTTTCATAGTAAATATTCTCCGCCGGCACATACATGAGGGCGAAATCGAATGTCCCCTCGTCAGGCACGATGTACTTCTCAGAGATCGCATCGATATGCTTCTTGACATCAGACCGGAATGTACGAACAGCGGTTTTCTTTTCCTGTTCGGACTTCGCCTCGAGCATTTTCTGGAAGTTCTCCAGAGGGAACTTTGAATCGACAGGGACCATGCCTCCCGAGAGAAGAATCACTGCGTCGACAGCCTGGCCGTTCTTGAAGCGGTATTGCATCTCGTAGGCACCGATCGGCAGGACTTGTTTGAGGAGATCCTCCAGAAGCAGTTCGCCGAGTCCACCGCGGAGTTTCGGAGCCTTGAGCATCTCCTCCAGCTTGGAAACACTCTGCCCAAGTTCCTTGATCTCCTGTGTTGCTTTTCCCAGCTCGCCCAACTTGTTTTGGACATCTTGAATCACTTTCGCGGCTGTGTCGAGCCGCGTACCCATCTGACCAGTATTATTCTGCAGCTGGGAAGTGACGTTCGAGAGTTGCGCCGTAACATTGTTTAGCTGCTGGTTCATGGTCTCAGAGGTGAGCTTCAGGCTCTGATACAGCGTGTCTTGAGTCGACTTCAGCGACGATCCAAGGGAATCTGAGGTGTTCCTCAGGCTGAGATTCACTTCACCTCTAAGAGCGTCGATCTGCTGTTGGATCAAGAGCGTTGCCTGAGTGTTCTCCGGTTGTTGCGGAGATCGCGTTCGGAGGAACATCGCCCCCAACAGCAAGAACATCAGAACCAGCAAAACCAGAACCACAGTTTCCATCCGTCAGCTCTTTCGTACTATGAAGAATAGAAGAAGGAGAATTCCTGTTGCGTAGGAGATGTACCTCGCCCACGGCATCGAGGTTTTCTTGATACGAGACCAGACTCTCGCGACAATGATCATCGCCATCGTAAGTCCAAGGGTCACAATAATGCACTGGCCTACCGAAAGGGTCCCGCCATACCAGTGGTCGAGGCTCTTGCCATTCCAATACTCGCTGTAGATAACAACAAGGTGAAGAGTGTACACCAGCAGGGATTCTTTGCTCACATCAAGAACAAACGACCGCTCGGTTTTCCGTCGTTCGGCATAGAGCCAACATGCTGTGAGCATCAGGAAAATGATTCCTAACCGGGAGGTAAAGAACAATGGATTTGCCCGCGCGGCAACCGAGACCCCAGTGAGCTGGCTTGGCAATTCGACCAACACTGATCCTAAGACCAGAAGCACCGCTCCGATGATTGAGAGTCGGATGAAGTATTTCTTGTCATGTCCGAATCCACGCGCCGTCTTGAACGCAAAAGCCGATACAGCACCAAATATCAGGAATCCCAACCATGGAAACAATGGGAAGAGTGAGTGACTCTTGCCATCAAGATACCCAGCCAACATCGCGGGCAGGATCGAGTAGAAGTCAGTTTCCCAGATAAACGGTGCGACGAGGACCGCCACACTCCCGACAACGATGAGGAACCACTGATACACTGTGTCGCTTCTGATGAAGATGCGACCGAGAAAAACTGTCAGCATCCCTATCGCGATACAGTGCAGAATGTCGGACTGGGAGAACGAAAGCCATTGGGCTGCTGATGACTCATTCAGCGTTCGGGTAAGCGAAAAAAATGGAAGGTGCAGTGCATATCCGATGACCCATATAAGGAGAATCCGGGAGAGCTGCCTCCAAAACGCCTTGCCGTAGGTGCGAAATTCCCCAAGCTTCCGGTCACTTGAGATGACAAAAACAAATCCCGCGACGAAAAGGAAACTCGGCGCGACGAGTCCGTTTATGTAATTCAGGATACCGAACCACTGACTTTCTTTGAACCCCGAAATCAAAAATGCATTGAAGACGTGCACCTCGATCATCACGATCGTGGCCCAACCCCGCAAGAGATCCACAAACACGAGACGGTTCTTCACTCCCGGTTCATCTCCTTGCCTGCTGATAATTGTCTGGACGACCCATTGCGGCCACAACGATCATTTACTTCAAGACGCCGAGCTTTTTCCCAACCTTCACAAACGCATCGATGGCTTTGTCAATGTGGTGCTTCTCGTGTGCAGCGGAGATTTGCACCCTGATTCTGGCAGTTCCTCGTGGCACAACTGGATAGAAGAACCCGACCACGTAAATGCCCTCCGCATAGAGCTCCCGCGCCATCGCTTGCACAATGCCAGCATCGTGCAGCATGATCGGCACGATGGGATGGAATCCGTCCTTGATCTCGAAGCCGGCTTCCTTGATTCTGCGCCGGAAATATCGAGCGTTGTCATCGAGCTTGTCACGGAGCGCTGTGGATTCGTCGATCAGATCCAACGCCTTGATCGTTGCACCGACAACAACAGGGCTGAGAGTATTGGAGAATAGGTACGGTCGGGAACGTTGCCGGAGAATATCGATGAGTGCTTTTGGGCCAATGATGCAGCCGCCGGCGGCGCCACCGAGGGCTTTGCCGAAGGTCGTGGAAATGATGTCGACCCTGCCCATGACATCGTAGTGTTCGTGTGTTCCTCTTCCCGTCTTGCCAACGAATCCTGTTGCATGTGAATCATCGACCATCAGGATCGCATCATATTCATCAGCAAGATTGCAGATTTCATCGAGCTTGGCGACAATGCCATCCATGGAGAAAACACCGTCCGTCACGATCATTCTGAATCGCTTGTTCTGCGTCTCCTTGAGATGATGTTCAAGATCCTTCAGGTCGCCGTGTTTGTAGCGATGGCGCTCCGCCTTGCAAAGCCGCATGCCATCGATGATCGATGCGTGATTGAGCTCGTCTGATATGAGTGCGTCCTCTTCGTTGAGGAGCGCTTCGAACACACCCCCGTTGGCGTCAAAACACGAAGAGTAGAGAATTGCATCCTCCAAACCCACAAACTTCGCAATCTTGCGTTCAAGCTCTTTGTGCTGATCCTGCGTGCCACAAATAAACCGGACAGAGGACAACCCAAATCCGCGATCATCGAGCGCCTTCTTTGCTGCCTGAAGCACTGCGGGATGGCTCGAAAGGCCGAGGTAGTTGTTCGCACAGAAGTTGATCACCTGACTCAGTGGCGAATCTGCAGGGTACTCGACAGATATGTCGGCACCCTGTGGCGAGTGAATAACTCGCTCGTCCTTGAACAGGTCAGCGAATTGCAGCTCTGTCAACTCATTTCGGTAAAACTCTCGTACTCGTTCGTGAACTGCCATGAATTCCTGCACCCTCCTCCTTTGTTCTGGAAATCGTTCCTTAACCACCCTTCGAGCGACCGCCGGTCCTACATCCCGTACATCGCAATGACCTCGTCTTTTTTCTTTCCCAGGATATTGTATTTGGCTCCAATTTTGGTGAATGCCGCAATTGCCTTATCGAGATGTTCTCGCTCGTGATCCGCAGAGATCTGGATGCGTATTCGGGCCTGGCCCTGAGGGACGACGGGGAAAAAGAACCCGATCGCATAGATGCCTTCTTCGTACAGATCTCGGGAGACATCCTGTGCGAGCTTCGCGTTGTAGAGCATCACCGGTACAATTGGATGGACACCTGGCCTGATATCGAGTCCAGCCTCAGTCATCTTCTCCCGGAAGTACTTTGTGTTCTCTTCAAGCTTGTTACGTCGCGTGGTCGATTTCGAAATCAGATCGATAACTTTGATTGACGCAGCAACCACAACGGGGGGCACAGTATTCGAGAACAGATACGGCCGCGCACGCTGTCGGCACAAATCGACGATGCCTTTGCGACCGCTGATGCATCCACCCGCCGCCCCACCGAGTGCCTTTCCCAGCGTTGTTGTGATCGCGTCAATACGTCCCAACACTCCACAATGCTCATGCGTTCCCTTCCCTTGCTTTCCAAGGAAGCCCGTTGAGTGTGAATCGTCAACCATCACCATCGCGTCGTACTTCTCCCCCAGCTCGCATATCTTTTCCAAAGGCGCAATATCGCCGTCCATGGAGAACACTCCATCTGTGATGATCATCCGGAAACGACAGCCCTGAGTTTCCTGGAGCTTCTCTTCAAGATGCTCCATATTCAAATGCTTGTAGTTGTAGAGCTGGGCTTTGCTTAGCCTCATGCCATCGACGATGGAGGCATGAACGAGCCGATCGGCAATCATTGCATCATCCTTGTCCAGGCAGACCTCGAACAGCGCAGCATTGGCCTCCATGCAGGACGGGAAGAGTATCGTATCTTCCGTCTCCAAGAACTCCGTTAGCTTCTTCTCCAGTTCAGCGTGAATGTCTTGCGTGCCGCAAATGAATCGGACAGAAGACAATCCATACCCGTGCGAATCGAGTCCTTTGTGAGCAGCATCCACCACCTCTGGATGACTTGATAATCCCAGATAGTTGTTTGCACAGAAATTCAGTACTTCTTTGCTCGGTGCACCAACAGGGTATTCGACCTTGATCCTCGCCATCTGAGGGGACTTAATGTAGCGCTCTTCTTTGAAGAGGCCAGCCCCGCGTATTGTTGTCAGTTCAGTGCTGTAGTGATTCTTGGCTTTTCCTGAGTATGCCATGGAACCTCCTTCATAGAGGTGTGAATTCCTTCAGCAGATTGATAATGTTGTTCACTGAATCAAATGCCTCGGGTGTTGCCTTGTCGTCAGGAATCTTGACCTGAAACTTCTTCTCCAGAAACATTTTGAGCGAAACCATCGAAAATGAATCGACGATCCCGCTCGTGATGAGCTTGGTGTCTTCCGTAATCTGCTGATCGGAATCCTCATCAAGGTATTCTTTTCTTACGTACTCGATGATGGTTTTCTTGATGTCTTCGGCCATAGTCCCTCCCTGGGAAGTCAGTGTCGGTTCACCCTAGTCATTTTCGAGCGTCGAGATATCCCCTATTTCTTCACCCCATTCCTTCGCCCGCAGGAGCCTCCTCATAATCTTTCCGCTCCTGGTTTTGGGCAGAGAATCGACGAATTCGATCTCCTGTGGCATCGCCAACGGTGAGAGTCTCTTTCTGATGTAGTTCATGATGTCCATTGTCAAATCATCGCTCCTCACAAAACCTGGCTTGAGTGCGATAAACGCTTTGACAACCTCCATATTGATGGGATCGGGCTTCCCGACAGCAGCAGATTCCGCAACCGACGGATGCTCAAGGAGCGCCGATTCTATCTCAAAAGGTCCAACGAGGTGGCCCGCGGTATTGATGACGTCATCGTCACGACCGACAAACCAGTAGTAACCCTCGCTGTCGATGCTCGAGCGATCACCACAGATGTACCATCCATTGTGGAACTTCTTGTCATAGGTTTCTTTGTTGTCCCAGTACATTCGGAACATCGAAGGCCATCCGGGCTTTAGCCCGATCAGTCCAACCGTCCCGACCGTTTGGATCGGCTCGTACGTCTTCGGATTGAGCACCGCCGCCGTAATTCCGGGGAACGGTCTCCCCATTGAGCCGGGTTTGATCTTCATTCCAGGATAGTTCGAAATGACGATTGATCCTGTTTCGGTCTGCCAATAAGAATCGTGGAAAGGCTTGCCATACGCCTTCTCCGACCAAATCACCGCTTCGGCGTTCAACGGCTCACCGACACTGATCAGATGTCTCAATGTCGAGAGATTGTGCTTGCTGACAGGCTCCAGCCCTTCCTTCATCAACAACCGAATTGCAGTCGGCGCCGAATACCAAACGGTGACTTTGTGTTTTTCGATAAATGCATACCACTTGTTGGCACTGAAGCCGGCATCGAGGACCACCTGGGTAATGCCATTTGCCCACGGTCCGATGATCCCGTACGATGTGCCTGTCACCCATCCTGGATCAGCCGTGCACCAGTAGATATCATCGGGACGAACGTCGAGCACCCACTTTGATGTTATTGCTTGAGCCACAATCGACGAGTGGACGTGCAGAGCCCCCTTCGGCTTGCCAGTGGTTCCGGACGTATAGTGCAGAACCGACGGCGTCTCCGGTCCAACATTCGCAATCTCAATGGTGTCAACTTTCGGAGCTTGCTCCATCGAGAAGGCAATTTCTCCTCGTTCCAGAGGCCGATCGCCTGCGTCAACAACAATGACCCAGAGTAGCTCAGGAAGCATCGATCGGATCCGTCGTACCTTTCCCAGATGTTTGCGTGTGGAAATGATCGCCTTTGTCTTCGCATCCTCCAAACGCATTACAAGGGCATCTTCCCCGAACGCTGAGAAGAGTGGCTGAACAATTCCGCCCATCTTCAGAATGCCGACAAAGGAGATATAGAGCTCAGGAATGCGATCCATGAAAACGCAGATGCGGTCACCGATCTCGAGGCCCGTCTCCCTCAATATCGTTGCGAAAGAATTGCTGTAGATCCGGACATCGTCAAACGTGTACTGCTTCGTCTCACCTGTGTAACCTTCCCAGGTGAGCGCAGCTTTTGTTCCATTTCCCATTTCACAGATGCGATCACTGCAGTAGTAGCCGATGTTGTACTTGCCATTGTTTCCGTACCCCAACTCCACTTCCGCCATCTTCCAGTTGAAGTCCTTCACCCGTGCTTCATAGGAGCCAATGTTACTCATAGGATCTCTTTCTCATTGGTGGTTTCGAGGAGAACGAAGGCTACAGCGCTGTTGTCTGAGTGTGCGTGTGCGACGTGAATGCTGGATACGGCTTTTTCCTGGGCGAGGCGTCCGAGGAGACCTGAAAGCCTGGGCTTCCAATCCGGAGTGATGTGAATCTCCCGCCAGAGCGAGCCTTTCTCCAAGCCACAATCTAAGGCTTTGAGCAGAGCTTCCTTGATAGCGAAGAGTGTGGCAAAACACGTGTCCTGAGCAGGTCGCTCAGAGGCATTCTGTATTTCACCGTGAGTGAAAACCTGCTCAAGGAAATCTTTTCGCTGGTTCAGGTTTCTAAACCGATTGATGTCAACGACATCAGTACCGACTCCTGTGATCATATCTCAATTTCAGAATCGAAGCGTGCAACAAAACTCCCTTTTCTAAGGCTTCAAGAGTACCTTGTACGCGTCTCCTGCGCGGATGGCGGCGAACCCCTCATCGAACTGTTCCAGGGGAAGCTGATGCGTGACGAATCCTGTTTTCATCAGTTGCTTGGCCAGTCCGGCTTTTAGAAGTTCTTCCATTTGATTCCAGGTCTGAAACACCCGGCGCCCGATAATCCCGTGTACCGTGATACCGCTGAAAATGATGTTCTTCGCAAAATCGACCTGCATGGTCCCCGACGGTATCCCGAGAAGCGAGAAGGTCCCACCCATGCGAATAACACGTGCAGCATCTTCATAGGCGCGGTAGCTTCCTGACATCTCACATGCCACGTCGACTCCCGTCTTATCCGTTTCCCGCAAGATCGTTTCGGCAAACAGACCACGCTCTTCGGCAATCGCCATATCGAAGCAGTGATCAGCCCCATAGAGTTTTGCAAGTGCGAATCGGCGTGAGGCAAGTTTCTCGTGCGAAAACTCCTGATGCGAAGCGTCCGTAACGTAAATCCGTTTTGCTCCGGCCCATTTCGCAACGGCAACCGCCATGAGTCCCTGGACGCCGCACCCCAGCACAGCGACTGACCGTCCCTTGATCGGTGCAGCCATGACTGTATGCGTCGCATTACCCAGGGCATCCATGAAGCTGATGATCTCGTAGGGAATTTCGCGCTGGAAGAACAGACGCATGTTCTCTGCTGGAACTTTGACGTAGGGAGCCCATGCACCATCATCGTGTACGCCTTTGATGATCGTATTCCTGCAGACGTGGAATTCGCCTTGCAGGCACTGGTAGCATGAACCGCAGGTGACGTGCATTTCGGCCGTGCTGAAGAACTGCTTCTCCAGGAATTTCAAAAATGTGCTTTCGGCTGCAAGCGATCGCGCCGATTTCCGCCGGACCAGCTTCTTGAGCGTTTCATTCTTCTTTGCTTTTTCAAAAACCAGCCGGGCAAGATGAGCCCGGGCCTGTTTTCCAGCGTCGACAATTCTGCCGCTGAACTCATGCCCCACCGTCACAGGATCGCTCAGAGCCCGTGTCATTTGGACTCTCAGCGAATCCTTGGAGTTGTAGATCCCGACATCCGTCCCGCATATCGCTCCGGCAGTCACCTGAATAATGACATCATTCGGCCGTTCTATCGTCGGCTCGGGCTTGTCCACTATCTGAAGTCCAACCGGCCAATCTTTGCCTTCTACCGGTCTTGGTTTGACGATCGCTTTCATGTTTGTTTTCTTTCCGCAGTCAGTTTTGTTGAAAAGGATGTAGTACCCATGTACTCCCGCCCGAGTTCACTTTTTAACTGCTCTCCACTCGGAGTAGTTTTTGCGGATGTCATCCAACACCTCGCGGTCAATTTGGTCGTCGTCGCGAACTCGAACGTCATAGTTCTCCCAGCCCATAAAATCCTGCAAGGCTTTCTTTGTCTTGGCATCAAAAATGCCATTCACGACGCCATCATAAAACAGAAACCCCTTGTATGATTTGTTGCTCATGATCGTCTGGAGATCCTTGCAGATCGCTGCGTCGACCTTGGTCAGGTTCGTTGCGTCTGTTCGGAAATAGTAGAGCTTATGGAGTTTATAGAGTCGCTCAAGCTCCTGGAGCGGATGAGCATGGTCATAGATGCTGATATCGATCAAATCGTCTGTTGTGCCATCATACCCTGCGCCTTTTCGCTTCACAAGCAACGCAGCCGACTGCTCCCCCCTGCGATCCCCACCCGCTTTTCCACCGGCAACGATCGCGGCAACGAGCTTGTCACCGAGTGATCCTTTGGTCTCCAGAAATGTCTTAGCAAGCGCCTCAACGGTTTCTTTGCCAACGAGAGTGTTCCCCTGCGCCGCAAATCCCTTGCCGGTGACGATCACCCCTTTTCCTCCGCTGCTCGAACCGGTGATTCCCCCGGCCCACTCAAAGCACTCTTTTCCCGTCCAGCTCGCTGCATTACCCTTCGTGTCCACGATTCCCACCTGCCGAACTTCGCGACCCGTATCATTCGCAATGAGAATGCGCAAGGCCTCTTCGGCCCTTGCGCCGTTCCGGAGGAGCGCGAGTCCTTTTGCTCCATAGGAAACGTTGACAAACGACTGAGTTGCCAGAGCTCCAACTCCGGCAGCCGCCCAAGGAACAATTGGACGGACATTCGGGAACTTTGACTGCACAGCAACGCCGACATCGCCATTCGCAGGATCAATTCCAACTATCGAAAAGGTTGACGCGAAGGGATCCGAGGAGAGAGTCCGGTGCAATTGCTCTTGGTGCGAAGCCGTCACTAGTAAGAAGAACGCTGCAAAACCAGCAATGGCTGAGCATATCGTCAACAGTCGTCTCACGACGGTCCTCCTTGGTGATTACACTAAACAGGAAGGAGAGAATACTTCAATGGAATGCCGAAAAACCGATTTGACCGGACCTGGAACGCCGTGTGAATATAGAGAGAAAAACTCTGGAAGGAAAGTACTTTGGCGGTAGCTGGCGCTTAGGGAGCCTTTTTCAACCGAATCGCGAAGGAGCCGTCCATCGCGTTGCGGTGGGGGAATGTCTCGATGTAGCCATCCGCCGAAACAACGCGAGAATCGACAAATTGGCCGGCAGCTTCGATAGAGAATTCGGGATGGTCTGTCAGGAAACTCTTGATCACGTCAAAATTTTCTTCGGGCTCGGTCGTGCAAGTGCTGTACACGAGAACCCCCTCCGGTTTGACGTGCTTTGCCGCATTCTCAAGAATAGCACGCTGAGTCTGAACCAGGTTCACCAGATCTTCCGGTTCGCGTTTCCACTTTGCATCCGGTTTCTTCGCGAGCACACCGAGACCTGAGCACGGAGCATCGACGAGCACTCTTTCCGCCGGCGCTGTTTGCACGGTCGCCGCGTCCGCTGCAATGTAGTGAGCATTCGCGATGCCCAAGCGCTGACAGGCGTTCTTCACCAGATTCAGACGCGTTTCATATCGATCGACGGCAACGATCTCGCCGACATTCTTCATCAACTCTCCAATGAACGTCGTCTTTCCTCCGGGTGCCGAGCACAAGTCGATGACCCGGTCTCCGGGCTTTGGATCGAGGAGTTTCACGACCAGACCTGCACTTTCATCCTGCACAACGAAGAACCCGAGGCGAAACATGTCTGAACCGCCGATGCCTGCCATGTGTTTCACGCGAACGAAGAAATCAAGGTACTCCGACCGAGTGAATTGAATCTGATGCTGCTCGAGTTGCGAAAGGAAGTAGTTGAAGTCAATCTTCAATCGGTTTACGCGCAACGTGAGATCGGGTCTCTCGTTGTTGGCAACGAGAAGTTTCTTCGTCTCGTCATATCCAAACCGGTTTATCCATCTCTTGACCATCCACGTGGGGTGGGATTCGACGACGGCGAGGTGTTGGATCTTGTTCTCCTTGAAATCGGGATAGCGGATGTTATCGAGGTTGCGAAGGATGTTCCGCAGAACACCATTCACCAGGTCAGCTACCTTCTGGCCGCGTAACCGCTTGATGAATTCCACTGACTCGTTGACAGCAGCGGAGTGGGGCACTTTGTCGAGAAATAGAATCTGATACAGCGCTACGCGAAGGGCATTCTTGATGTTCGTCTCGGCCTTCGTGAAATTGCCATGGAAGAAGCCCGTCAGCACCCAATCAATTTTCATCTGCCATCGAACAACGCCGGTGACAATTTCGTTCATGAGCCCCTTGTCGAGCTCATTCATCTCAGTGTTTCGCATCTCTGTTTCGAGAACCCGATCGAGATACGCGTCAGACCGTTCAACCCGGTTCAGAATCTTGACAGCAGTTCCCCGCGGACCCCGGTAAAGGTTCGATGTATCACCGTCAAAACTCATGCGAAGTGGGTCCTGCATCCTGCTATCCGATTCTCAATTATTGCGATGTCGTTCCAGAAAAGAAAAATGCGGAATGCATATGATCAATACATTCCGCACACTCATGCCGCAAATTCGACTCAGCGTTAAGCTGCAGGCGCTTCCGCAGTCTTCTTGCCGTATTTCCTGTTGAATCGTTCTATTCGACCGGCAGAATCGACCATCTTCTGCTTCCCAGTGAAGAAGGGATGGCAGCTCGAACAGATTTCAATATGCATGTTGCCCGCAGTCGAGCGCGTCTCGAACGTATTCCCGCAGACGCAGGTAACCATTGCTTTCTTGTATGCAGGGTGAATTCCAGGTTTCATCGAAATCTCCAAATTTGCTTTTTCAGGTACACTCTAAAGATACCCAAAACTCGACTTAATTGCAATGTAATTCTTGGTCTCCATTCTTCGCAATTGCGTGGCGCGAGGATTCTGGAATGCCCGGATGAGCTACCGGAAACCTTGAAATTCAGATGCTAATTGGGTAGATTATTTGTGATGAAACAGACACTCACGTCAGTTGCTGTTTTGCTTCTCTACTGTGCTGTGTCCTTCGGTCAGGACAAAGGCACATACAGTTTTCTTCGCGTTGACATCGGAGCGAGAGCTGCCGGTCTGAACGGAAGCTTCGTCTCGATGACCAATGACCCGAATGTCCTCTTCTATAATCCCGGTGCCCTGACGAGTCTTACAGAGTCCAAAGGCTCTGCCGGATTCGTCAAGTATCTGCTGGATGTCAATGGCGGATACCTCTCCTACTCCAAACCACTGGCGGGAATCGGTACGGTCGGAGCAGGGATTCTGTTCATGGACTATGGTTCGTTTACACAGACCGATGAGGACAGGAATACGCTGGGAACGTTCGGTGCGCGCGACATTGCTGTCGTGGTGGGTGTTGGTCGATCAATTGATGAACTCATGAGCATTGGGGTCAATTTTAAAATTATCTATTCGTCTATCGCGGAATTCTCATCGAGTGGAGTGGCAGTGGACATGGGGATGTTGTATCAGATCCCATCTCAGAACATTACGCTCGGAGCAAGTGTTCTAACCCTCGGTACACAGCTCAAAACCTATGCCGGCACAAAGGAACCTCTCCCCCTCGATGTGAAAATCGGCATCACGAAACGCCCCGAGCACCTTCCGGTGCTGCTCAACCTGGATTTTCACCATCTCACGGACCAGCAGACCGATTTCCTCTCTCACTTCAGCGCGTTTTCGCTCGGTGCAGAGTTCCTGATGAGTGAGTCCGTTCGACTTCGACTCGGATACAATAATCAGCAACGAAAAGAAATGAAACTCGGGACGAGCGCGAATCTGGCGGGAATATCTCTCGGAGGCGGGATTGTTCTGGGTGAATATTTGATCGACTACGCCTTCAATTCCTGGGGGAAGACCGGAAGCCTCCACAGAATCTCCATCGGCT
The DNA here is from genome assembly GCA_026390585.1 of Ignavibacteriales bacterium. Lineage (GTDB taxonomy): Bacteria > Bacteroidota > Ignavibacteria > UBA10030 > UBA10030 > UBA9647. Next base: position 20,380 of record JAPLFP010000243.1, read on the forward strand.
CAAGTTTCTAGCGCTGCTCAACCCACTCACACTACCTCTACCGCACGAGCATTTCCAGGATTCTATCACTTAGATAGAACATGATCATCCCCGCGAAAACAACCAGGGGAGGAATACGGTCCTTTGATTTGTTGATCTCCGGTATCAAATCGCTGGCGCCAACATAGACGGCCACTCCGGCAGAAAACGCGAATCCAGCCCCCACCACGTCGGCATTCAGATTTTGGAACACAAACAGCGTGCACACGCCGATCATCGTCGCCACGGCGAGGCCTATGGTGGACATGAGAACAACTTTCCTTGGGTAGCCGGCTGCAAGGACGATAGATCCTATGGTCAGACCTTCAGGAAACTTGTGAAGAAGGACCGCGAAGAAGATGAGCACACCGAGAAGGAAATTGAACTGAAATCCGATAGAGATTGTGAACCCGTCAAAAAAAGCATGGACGAACAGGCCGGTGAAAGCAGAAAGGCCCGCTCCTTTTGCCACCATGGCATCGCTGTGCGTTTCCTCGCCGAAATGAAGGTGACCAACGATCGTGTGTTCGAAAAAGTGGATCGTCGCAAATCCAAGGACGCAATAGAGCATCGCGGTGTCACCAAGAGCGTGAATACTCGAAGGAATGAGCTTCAGAAAGACGAGCGCAAGGATGAATCCGGCTCCGAGTGCCAGGAGAGTTTCCTGCACACGGCGAGGCCATGATTTCCTCAAATAGATAAGACTCCCTCCGAGCACCTCCGCGGCAGCAGCAGCGAGACCAAACAAAAATACTTGTCCTGTCATTGAGCCCTCGCGTAGGGTTTTTCTGTGTACCGGCGGGCTTCCTTGTGCGTATTCTCGTACTCTTTCATCTCCAGCACCTTCTGATACTGGGCCAGTGCAGAGCCACGCTTCTTTTGGACATCATATACCATTCCGATCATGAGGTTCGCCATCGACATGAATCCTGAAGCACTCCCTTTATCCACCCGCCGGCAAATCTCATCACAGCGAAGCAGATTCTGCAGCGATTCCTCAAACCGTCCGATGAGAAACAAATGGCGACCGATGTAGTAGTACGCCTCACGACCATCGTAGACATCATATCCGGCCTGATGAGTGCGATATTTCTGTTCCACCTCAGAGAATACTCTGAACGCCTCCGCCCAATAGCCAAGACTCACATAACATCTACCATACATCCTGTGGAACAGCGGGTTGCGTGGATATTTGTTGTGGAGTTCCTGGGCAATCTCGAGGGCGCGAACGAACTGGCGCTCATAGGAGAAGTACGTCTGTAACAGGAAATACATCGCTTCGACTTTGGCATAGCGGGCCTTCTGCGCTGCGATCTCAAGCTGCTCCAACCCCTTCTTCTTGTCCCCGCCGGGGAGAAAGATCATGACCGGCTTGATGATCGGGTACTGCCCGGGAATGACATCGGCATAGTAGTTATAGATCCCCATGCCGAGAAGCACATCACTGTTGGTGGGATCGAGCTTGAAGGCCCTTCGGATTGCCGGAAGAGCAACCAAGCCATCGTTTGCTGCAGCCAGCCACGAGCCGCGATTGGCCCGAAGCCTTCCCTTGAAACCCACTGCACCCCCCTTGTAGAAAAGCGCTGTCACATCGTTTTCATCCTTGTCCAGTCGCTTTTCACACATACTGACAACCTTGTCGAGTGCGCCCAGAAACTCCTTGTCGTGCAATCCTGGATCCATTGCGCCTGAACCACTGATGAAGCAAGCACAACCATCAGAAGCATCAAACTCCACTGGAGCAGCCGAAGACGGCGATATGATTCCGGTGTGCGCTCTTCCTGGGGCAATCTACATCAACCTCTCAGCGATATACATGCGGATATTGGACAATGCAATCCGATCCTGCTTCATCGAATCACGTTCGCGAATCGTGACCGTTTGATCTGCAAGGCTCTGGGAATCGACAGTCACACAGTATGGAGTTCCAGCCTCGTCCTGCCTTCTGTATCTGCGCCCAACAGCTCCACTGTCGTCGTAGAACACTCGGAAATGCTGCCTCAAATCGGCTTCGATCTTCCGGGCCAAATCCGGCATTCCATCTCGGTTCACCAGCGGAAAGACCGCTGCCTTGGTGGGGGCCAGCTTCGGATGAAGTCTCAGCACAACGCGCATTTCCGTTGTCCCCTCAGCGGTTGGCGCCTGCTCTTCGTCGTACGCATTCACAAGGAACGCCATGAACGACCGGCTGGCACCGGCTGAAGTCTCGATCACATAGGGGGTGAATTTCTCTTTTGTCACCTCATCAAAGTACTTCATGCTTTTGCCCGAAAACTGCTCGTGACGGGAAAGATCGTAATCTGTCCGGTTGTGGATCCCCTCAATCTCCCCCCAGCCAAACGGAAACTGATATTCAATGTCGTAAGCATCCTTGGCGTAGTGTGCGAGTTTGTCCTTAGGATGCTGGTGCCACTGGAGCTTTTCCCTCGGCATCCCCAACTCAACATACCACTTCATTCTCTCGGCACGCCAATACTCAAACTGTTCGTCGTCAGTGCCGGGCTTAACGAAAAACTGCATTTCCATCTGCTCAAATTCCCTCGTCCTGAAGAGGAAGTTCTTCGTATTGATTTCGTTCCTGAATGCTTTTCCGATCTGCGCGATGCCAAACGGGATCTTCTGTCGCCCAGCGGACTGCACGTTCAGAAAGGAAGGAATGCTGCGATCTTCGCCGAATCAGCATCCGTGGCTGTTCGCTTGGCGAATTCTTCTATGACAACCTCATCCTTCAGCTGTCCGTCAAATTGTCCGGGTTCGAGTTCGCGCAGCGTCTCTTTCTTTCTTTTGATTGAGAGCTCGTCGAACAGCACATCCAAGCGGTATCGTGCCTTGCAGCTCTTGCAGTCAACCATAGGATCCGTGAAGTTCTCAACATGGCCCGACGCCTCCCAAACCCGAGGGTGCATGAGGATGCTGGCATCCACCCCCTCGATGTTTTCCCTGTATGTCATGCTCTTCCACCATTGCTGCTTGAGGTTGTTGAGCATCTCCACGCCAAGCGGTCCGTAGTCCCAACATCCATTCAGTCCTCCGTAAATCTCGCTGGACTGGAAAACAAAACCTCTGCGTTTTGCAAGGGACACAATCTTGTCCATAACCTTTGATTGATCGACTGATGTACTCTTGTTCTGACTCATATGCTCTCGATCTGTGATGTTGTGGAAATTTCTCAAACGACTTGTTTCAATTGCTGCAGCTCAACTCACTTGTTTTTGAATACTGGTTTCCTCTTTTCAATGAACGCCGTGATCCCCTCTTTGAAGTCTTCCGATGCGCAACATCTTCCGAACAACTCAGCCTCGAACGCCTGCCCCGAAGCCAAAGAGACTTCCTGCGTCGCGTTGACAGCCATGAGAGCGAGCCTCACGGCGACTTGTCCCTTGCCTATGACCTTCCTGGCCATTGATTCAGCGGAAATCATTAACTCAGGGAGCGTTACCACTTTGTTCACGAGTCCGATACGAAGAGCTTCTTGCGCGTCTATTTGTTCACCGGTCAGGATCAATTCCAACGCTCTCCCCTTTCCAACAAGTCGGGCCAGTCGTTGTGTTCCTCCGTATCCCGGGATGATGCCGAGGTTCACCTCGGGCTGTCCGAACTTGGCGTTGTCTGATGCAATTCGTATGTGGCAGGCCAATGCCAGCTCGGCTCCGCCGCCCAGTGCGTAGCCATTCACTGCAGCGATGACAGGCTTGCCCAGGTTTTCTATGAGGTTGAACACCTCCTGGCCACGTTCTGAAAAAATCCTCCCCTGCTGCTCGTCCAGCTCTTTCAGTTCCTTGATATCCGTTCCTGCGACAAACGCCTTTTCGCCTGAACCCGTCACGATAACCACATCAACTTCAGCATCGTGCTGAATATCCAAAAAGAGCTGTTTCAATTCAGATTTTGCCAAGGCGTTCAACGCATTGAGCTTGTCAGGTCGGTTGATTGTAATGAAGGCGATCCGGTCCCGACGATCACATTGCAGGGTCTCGTAATTCATTCACAACTCCAGGTTACGTTTGAGCAGTCTCGCGTGTAACTACCCCACCTTGGCTTCAGTTCGCCTGCGGCGCTCAAATACGGAGATCCTGCCGTTTCCATATTTCTTGATGAGGTTGATTGCATGGTCAAAACCCATTCCCACCCGCTCCGGGTTGTGAGCATCCGATCCCAGGGTCAGCGGGATTTTCAGATCCCGTGCGATGGTCAGGACTTTTTCGCCCGGGTATGTCTCGCGTTTGGGCTTGCGTAGCCCGGAAGTATTGATTTCGATACAGAGATCCGCCTTCTTGATCTGACTCAAAGCTTCCCACATCAGCTCGTCCACACGCTTGCTCGAAAACGATCCGAATTTCTTCACAATATCGCAATGAGCGATAATGTCGAAGAGCCCTGCCTTCGCAGAGTTGGCGATCTCAAGAAAGTATCCTTCGTAGAGTGCTTCGATTTCGGTTTCGTCGTACTCACACCCAAACAGCGGCTTTTCTTCACCTCGTGGTCCGACGAAATGCACAGAACCAATCACGAAATCAAAGCTATTCTCAGCGATGAATTTTGAATTCCACTCTGAGGCCCAATCGAGGAAATCGCATTCGATTCCACGCTTGATCCGAATCCGCTTCTGGTACTTCTCGATCAAACCAGAGACCATCGGGGCATATTGAGAGTAGTACTCCTCAAGGTTCATACGATGACGTTCATCGTAGTTCCCCGGAAGGGGTGCGTGGTCTGAGCACCCGATCTCGTCGAATCCTAGATCGACAGCCTTCTTAACGTAATCCTCAACGCCCCCCTGGGCATGTTTGCAGAATTCTGTATGTGTGTGATAGTCAACGAGCATCCAATAACCGCATAATCCTCTCGTCCGCCCCGCATGATGAGGTGAAGTATACGGAATTTTCCGATCTTTTGGAAATACGAAGAGGTGTTAGCAGGAGATCGAGCGGACCATCTTGGTCCGTTCCCTTGTCTCTCTCCTCAGTTTGTCTGGAGAAAGGCAGCCGAACAATATCCCACAACGGCAGATTTGTCGCCCGTGATGTCTCCTGAATTACTGTACAGCAGCACGTGTGAACGGTTTGCACCGAGCAGTTTTGAGGCGTGCATGACGGCGACGACAGGCCCTCCGCCACAAGCTTCATCCCGCTCATTGACCAGCCTGTCCATCAAATCGTGTTCATTGAATGCCTCGACGTCACTGATCACCCGCTGATCGAGCTCCACCGCAGTATCATAAGGGTGATAATGCGAAAGATCGCTGCTCGCGACTAGAAGAACATTTCGTTTTCTCGCAACCCCCGCAATCGCTTTCCCGAGATCCAAGCAGAATTCTTTTGTCTGATTACCAATGATCATGGGAACAATTGAAAATTCTCCCAGGACTCGTTGAAGAAACGGCAACTGCACTTCCAGACAATGTTCCGCGCGATGACCGGCTTCGGAAAGCTGAATAATCTCGGACTGCCTAAGGAGGGCAGCGCGAAATTCCTTGTTGATCGGAATCTGCCCCAGGGGCGTCTCATACGCATCTCCGGGGTAGATCGTCACGCCATTGAAGTATTCCCGATGACTGGGTCCAACCAGGAAGACAGATTCATACGTCAAGCCTTTGAGAATTCTGAATGCAGCGGCCGCAACCGCACCTGAATACATGTAGCCGGCATGAGGAGACACAAGTCCTCGTATGAACCCTTTCAATTTCGGCGACTTTTCTTCGTTCAGTAGGAAGTCAACTTCGCGGCGGAGGTTCTCAGGATCCGCATCGTAGAACGATCCGGCCACAGCAGCGCTGCGAACACGTGCCATTCCTCTCTCCTCAGTGCTTTACACCAAACATTTCAGCTTCGGAGAACACTGCCGAAGTGAAGGAGTAGATTGTGACTTTTTTTTGTTTCCATGCATCTGCCTGAAGCCCTGCCTTGCGGCAGGTCTGTGAGAGAAACTGTTCCCTTCCCCAGCCCCATTCTCTCGCAACCTGCGGCAAGAGCAACCCCCTCGTGTACCCTGCATCGATGACAAGACCATGCGTACCGACGACGATCTCGTTCACATCGGCAACTTTCTGCAGCGGAGAGAGAACCGAGATTTCGATCTCAACTCGTTCCAGTTCTCTCAGCGTCAGCGGAGGAAATCGCGGATCCTCCAACGCGGCTTTTTGAGCCACCTCTTCCACCGTCTCACGCAAAGAGAATCGAGGCTCAATGTATCCAATGCATCCTCGGAGTTCCCCGAGTAGATGCAACGTCACGAAGGCTCCGCACAGCTCATTCAATGCTTCTGAAGTTTTTGCGGACGGAGGTGCTGGCTTGTCTTTGAGGGCGGCTGAGATAGCATCCCTCGCGATGCGCAACAGTTCTTTCTTGTCGTCGGTGCTTAGATCCATGAGGCAACCAGAAATGTGATACGGCAAGTTAGCGATGCTCCCGACAACTTTCAAGCGACAGAAACGCCAAGCGAAGAGAACCTGCCTACCTTGATATTAGCGCCTCCATTGCTTAGATTCAACGCAATGGAAGGAGGCTTTTTCTCATGTCGTTGATGGTCAGCATCTCAGGAATTCGTGGAATCGTCGGGGGGAGTCTCACCCCCGAGACCATCGTGAAATATGCCGCCGCCTTTGCTGAATACTGCAAGAGAGGAACCGTTATCATCGGGAGAGACGGCAGAGTCACAGGAAAAAGCATAGGCCACATCATCTCCTCCACGTTGCTACAAATGGGATGCGACGTTGTGGGGATTGGCGTCTGCCCCACTCCAACTGTTCAGCTTGCCGTGCAACTCAAGAAGGCTGCCGGAGGTATCTGCGTCACCGCGAGTCACAATCCAATGGAATGGAACGGCCTGAAATTCATCTCACCGACCGGATTGTTTCTCGATGCCGACGAGAACCAGGCATTCTGGAACATTGCGGATCGACAGCCGCGAAGCTATGCACCTTGGAACAAACAAGGCAGTCACTCCGCCGACTTTGGCCTCGTCGATGAACATATCAAGAACGTCCTTTCTCTTTCATACCTTGATGTCACTCAAATCCGTCAACGGCAATTCAGGGTGGTCGTCGATTGCGTCAATGCTGCAGGAGGCGTCATCATACCCAAGCTCCTGAGAGAGTTCGGTTGCAGGGTCATCGAGATGGGCTGCGATGTTTCAGGAATTTTCTCCCACTCACCTGAACCCATTCCGGAGAACCTTTCCGATATTTGTTCTCGAGTTCGTGAGGAAAAAGCCGACATCGGAGTCGTCGTGGATCCCGATGTTGATCGACTGGTCCTCATCAACGAAAAAGGTGAACCGTTCGGAGAGGAATACACTCTCGCCAGCGCAGTGAAGTTCGTATTGGAAAGAGAATCGAGCCGCAATTCGCCCGTCCTGCTTCAGCAGGACGGGGTCTCGTCGCGACAGCGTCGCGACGGACAATCGACAATCCGAAATTCGAAATCTCTCAAAGTCGTCACAAACCTCTCGACGACTCGTGCGATCGACGACATCTGTAAGCTTTACAACGCCGAACTGACCCGAACGGAAGTAGGTGAAATCCATGTCGCCAAGAAAATGCGGGAGATCGGAGCAATCGTCGGTGGAGAGGGGAATGGCGGAGTTATCCTGCCGGAGTCGCACATTGGGCGAGACGCCCCTGTCGGAGTTGGCTTGACATTGCAGCACCTGACGGACTTTGGAGGGACACTCTCGGAACTCAAGGCCTCCCTGCCTCAGTACTCCATCACGAAAGGGAAAGTCGAGTTAGGGGCACTCAACCCCGACGAAGTGATCAAGAGAATTCAGGAAACTCATCGCGCGAATGGAAGAGCCACCACAATCGATGGACTCAAGCTTGATTTTTCGGATTCCTGGATCCATCTGCGCAAGTCGAACACCGAGCCAATTCTCCGCATTATCGCCGAAGCTCCTCAAAAGAAGAGAGCCGACGAACTCGTTGCCGCCTTTACAAAGGAAATCCTCGACAAATAGCCACCCGTTCGCTTTGTCCTCATCAAAGCTGGATCCTTCATTCCACCGAAAGCACTCCGCCAGCGTCGCGCTGACAATCCGACGTCCCAATGCTCAACGTACGTGACCTTCTCCGCCTCGCATCCACCCCGAAGATCGGCCCCCACAAGATCCGGCTCCTCATTTCACATTTTCACGGTCCTACAGAAGTCTTGAACGCTTCGCCTCGTGCGCTCATTAAAGTTCCAGGCATCGAAAAGAAGATCGCTTCCAACATCATTCACAACAAGGACGGCGAACGATTCGCCGACGATCAGCTCAAGCGGGTGAACAGGCTTGGAGCAAGAATCGTGACGATCTGGGACGCGGAGTATCCCGAGTTGCTGAAGCGAATCTACGATCCTCCAGCCTTGTTGTACGTGCTCGGCAAGTTTATGACGCTCGACAAGAGCGCGATTGCGATCGTCGGAACTCGAACGCCATCGGCATACGGTCAGTTGGTCGCCGAATCATTTGCTCGCGATCTCGCTCAGTTGGGAC
>JAPLFP010000016.1 GCA_026390585.1 Ignavibacteriales bacterium
TTCTTTTCTTTTCCCGGCCGTTCGAGAAATCCAAGGTAGATACCTCCGAGAATCAGCGCGGCGGGAATAACGAATGCGGAAAGTTTTGGCAAGAACGCCAGTGAGAGATAGAACAAGCCGGCCGCACTCAGGATGACGCCGAATACCCTCTCGACCCAAACGAGCCAGGCGCCGGATCGCGGAATCTGTTTTATCATTCCGGAAAATGTACCGAGGATGAGGTATGGAAATCCGAGGCCGAGCGAAAGCGTGAAGAACACCCAGAAGCCAAACACAGGATCCGCTTTTGAACTCACGAGCGTGAGGAGAGCGATCACCGGCGGACCAATACACGGTGCTGCGAAGACACCGACAACCAGTCCTGAGAGATACAGGCTGATGAGTCCCGTTCCTGTCGTGCCACCGAGTTTGTTTGTCAGCCAGTAAGGCATTTGGATCTGATAGAGCCCAAAACTGCTCAGGGACAGTCCGAGAAGCAAAACACCAATGCCGCCAAGAACCCAGGGACTCTGGAGCCAGCTTCCAAACAATGTCCCGCTGAGAGCGGCACTAACGCCGAGAACGGTGTACATGGTCGCGATGCCCAGCACGTACGTTACTGCTTTGAGAAACACCTTCACTGTATTGGTTTCCGTTTGTGCACCGAACAGTGAGACAGTGACTGACAACATCGGGTAGACGCATGGTGTCAGGTTGAGTGCAAGTCCAATGACGAAGATCGCGAGAAAAGCGACAAGCGACCCTTTCTCCTCAAAGATCTGGCCAATGTCGCTTCTGATACCGCTTGTCGGCAGGTTCCCCTGACTTGTGTATGTAGAGAAGATGTCATCATTAATCTGATTTGTCCTTTCTCCTGCTCCCACAATCTCAACAGGGATGATCACGGCTATTGATGCAGGAGCCAGGCAAACCTGGCTATTGCACGCTTGAACCTGGACCTTGGCGCGCAACGTGTCTTTTCCAACAGGGACTTTTTCGGATAGTTTGACGGTGAAGAAAATCACCGGGCTCCCTTGATAGACGCTCAGGGAGTCTTCCGCGAAACCGAATTTCGTCTTCTCTCCTGCGGGATATCGAACATCAGTAACGATGACTCCCTTGCGCTGAACGGGTTCCAGCGTCGTCCCGATGAGGTAGTTGTAGGTCGGAGTGTGCGAGTTGATGTGCCAACTTTCAGCAATCTTCAGAACCACCGCGACCTTGAACATCGATCCCGCCGCAGCCTTGTCGACTGAGAGTTTAGAACTGACCTCGACCTTGCTTTCACTTGAGCTGCCGATTTGACGAGCAGAGAGTGGCGCGATCAAGAACAGGACCGAGAGTAACAAAAGGGTGTACCGCCAGCGTGTGTCAAGATTCGATTGGCTCATGGTCGGGTATCCTCAGTTTTTGCCGCGAGGTGTCTTGAGTAACGGTTGCAGCTTGGTCTCCAACTCTTTGAGGCTCATCACTCCAGTATGTTGGTCGGCGATGTATCCCTTCTTGTCCACGATAAAGGTTGTGGGGATTGCCTCAACTCCGCCGTAGTTCTCGACAACCTTTTGATTTGCCAGAACAACCGGATAGTTCATTTTGCTCTCTTCGACGAAGGGGGTTACCGCGGACCATCCGTCTTTATCAACAGAGATTCCAATGATGACCAGCCCCTTGTTCTTGTACTTCTTATAGACTTCGATGAAATCGGGAATCTCTTTTCTGCATGGACCACACCAGGTCGCCCAGAAATTGACGATGACCACCTTGCCCTTATACTTTCTGAGTTCATATGATTTGCCGTCTGCGGACTTCAGCGAAAAATTTGCAGCCTTCTGTTGCTGTGCTGTCGCGCCTGAAATGAATCCAATGGCTGCTGCGAACAGGAGCATGATTCTTAGGCTCTTCATGGTTTTCCCTCTCTCCTTTTCTCCAGATTGTTGCCATTCTTTTGAGAACCTGAATGCCTCTCGGGTGAACGGATAAGTGAACCCCACTGACTCTCTCGGTTCTTGTTTGTTGGATGCAGGAATTCGTGTTAGGGGTTCATCAGCTAGTCATCTGCAACTGTAAATTGTCATAAATGAAGAACAAATGTCCTGGGGGGACATAGTATAGCGAACATTCCATGAAAGGGCAACGCGAAGAGATCTCGCCGAATGTGACAGCCATCGTTTCTCTTGAGCGCACTTTTCTTGATTTTACTTTCAATTATGTCTACTTTCTGCTGAAGTTTTATGGCAAAAAACCAATTCGTCATAGGAATGGATGGAGGCGCCACAAAAACTGCTGCCATGCTCAGCGATCTGAGTGGCAATGTACTGGCGGAGGATACGAGCGGGCCCAGTAACCCTCAAGTCGTGGGTTTCGAAAGGGTTGGTGAGGTTATCGTTGGTCTGGTGGTAGAGCTCTCTGATCGCGCAGGATGCAAGACGAACGACGTTGTCTCTCTCGTCGCGGGATTGGCCGGAGCTGGAAGGGAAGGGGACAAAGACCAGGTGAAAGCAGCGATCGCCAATGAAGCCAGGAAGCGCAAAGTCGTGATGGGCCACGTTGGCATCGAGACCGACGGCCGCATTGCGCTCGAGGGTGCCTTCAAAGGTAAGCCGGGGATCATTATTATCGCAGGTACAGGATCGTTTGCCCTCGCAAAAGATCACAAGGGGGCGACTCACCGCGCTGGAGGATGGGGACGGATCCTTGGGGATGAGGGAAGCGGGTACACCATCGGGCGCGATGGCCTGAATGCTGTAACGAAACACTTGGACGGACGTGGGAAACCAACACTGCTGACGGAGCTCATCGCCAGCCGTTTCGGGCTTTCGAACCATGAGAAGATTATCGGAGCGATCTATCGAGGTAACTTTGATGTCGCCACCGTCGCACCGCTTGTCATTGAGGCGGCTGAAGCCAAAGATGCCGAGTGTCAACGAAGTCTCAACAAGGCAACATTTGAGCTCTTTG
>JAPLFP010000006.1 GCA_026390585.1 Ignavibacteriales bacterium
GCGTTAAAGTATAACCAATTTGCTTAAAAAACCAGCTTAGGGAGCTCACTCATGAGGATGACCGCTTGAACTTTCCATCGAATACCAGCAAGTTAGTACTACAACCTTTTTTCATAGGGAAAGTCTAATCCCATGTCACAACCAAACAATTCTAGCGCCACGGGAACGATGCAAGACCTGGATTTGATTCAGCGTGCCAAGCTGGGGGATATGGGGGCATTTGAGGAACTGGTCTTTCGATATGACAGGCAGGTTCTGACCATCGCTGCCCGCTATGTTCAGAGCGCTGAAGACGCGAAGGATATCTACCAAGAGGTCTTCCTCAGGGTCTTTCGCTCATTGCCGAGATTTCAATTGAGGAGCCAGTTTTCAACCTGGCTGTTCCGAATCACGACAAACGTCTGTTTGTCTCATCGGACGAAGCGAAAGCGTCATGTCCACACTTCGCTGAATCAAGACTCGGAAGATGAGCATGGAGGATTTCTCGCAGAGACGATCAGTGACAAGAGTGCGACCGACGAGCGCGTAGAGAAAACCGATACTGCTCTTCATGTAGCTCGAGCGGTTGAAACGCTTTCTCCCAAGCAGAAAATGGTATTCACGATGAAATACTACGACGAGTACAAGATCAGAGAGATCGCAGAAATGACAGGACTGAATGAGGGCACTGTCAAACGGTACTTGTTTGCGGCAACGAGAAAAGTGAGACATGCACTCAAGGATCTTCTGTAACGTTGAACAACGCCAGTCAAGGAACTGTACTATGAGACATAGCGACTACAAAGAACTTCTCCGTCTCTCGTTCTGTGATGAACTGAATGAGGAAGAGCGTCGAGTGCTCGATGAGCATGTGAAGGGCTGTGATGAATGCCTTGAGGAGGTCGAAGAGTTGAGAAAGCTCGGCACGCTGCTTCACGGCGGCCAACGATTCGAAATCTCAGAACAATTGCTTGACGAAGCGCGACTCGAATTAAGGGTCGCTTTGCGACTGGAACAATCCAAGCGTCGATTCTGGAGCCAACTTGTTGACCAGTTGGATGTACTCACTTCTCCCGCACTGAGATTTGCCTTGGGCAGCGCAGCGATGATCGTTGTGGGGCTGGCAGCCGGTTATCTGCTCTTCAAGCCATCAGAGGCGACAGGTGTTGCTGGATTCACACAGGCGGTCGGGCGAACTTCTGAGCAATCCACGGGGCCAACCATAACGAATTTCAAGTTTATTGGACAACCCCTTCAGGGGAGCGATGTCGAGTTCACCTTTGACGTGGTGACGCCTGTTCACATGAAGGGGAGTGTCAACGATGCGGGGGTTCAGCGTGTGTTGGCGCAGGCACTGATGAGTGATCAGAACCCCGGTGCACGCCTGCGCACCGTCAGCGCCATTGTTGAACAGGGTGAGGCGTTGAAAAGTACCGACACAGAGATCAAGACAGCGCTCCTGGATGCGGTCAAAAGTGATCCCAACGTGGGAGTACGAAAGCAGGCTTTGCAGGCATTGAAGCGGTTCCCCCTGGATGGCGAGGTCAAGGATGCGTTGATTTTTATCTTGAAGAATGAGGAGAATCCAGGGATTCGAATCGAAGCCATCGCTTATCTGCAATCGCCGGAGTTCTCACGGCAATTGGTCGATAAGAATCTCTTGGATGTCTTGAAAGAAAAAATGCAATCAGACAATAACAACTATGTTCGTACGCGTGCTAAACATTTCTACGAGGAGGTTCAACAACTATGAAACGACAAGTGAGGCTTTTTGTGGCAACCATCCTGGTTGCAGCACCATTTCTTCTCGCTTTTAGCGGCTTCGCTGATGAAGACGGGAGAACAAAATCATTCACGGTTGGCAAGGGCGGGACGCTTGAAGTTACGGTTGATGGCGGAGACATCAGGATCAATGTTTGGGACAAAAACGAAGTTCTCGTGAAAGCTGAAGGGCTGGATGAATCAGACCTCAAGCGCCTCGAGATGACCCAGAGTGGCAACGACGTGCGCGTCGAGCTTCGCAATCGGTGGGGGTCACACAGTGGCCACTCGCGATTCGACATCACGGTCCCCTCGCAATACAATGCCAATTTGCATACTTCAGGAGGCGATATCGATGTGCGTGGGACAATGAACGGCACCGTGAAGGGCTCAACTTCGGGTGGCGACGTGACACTGGGGAATGTGACGAGCGGCAGAGTCGATTTGTCAACCTCCGGCGGAAACATGAGGACGGGGGACATTCAGGCCGACATACGATTGAGCACTTCCGGTGGCGACATCGAATTGGGGTCTGTTGGAGGTGAAGCGAATGTGAACACGTCAGGCGGAAATATCAGAGTGAAAAGTGTGGGGAAGTCTCTCAAGGCGAATACTTCCGGCGGCAATATTGACATTGGCGATGTCGGCGGTGAAGCAAAAGTCTCAACTTCAGGCGGAGACATCAAGGTTCGAAAGGTCACCGGCAGTGCGACATTGAGCACATCCGGAGGTGATATTGAACTCGGCGGGGCAAGCGGATCGGTGAAAGCTCATTCCTCCGGTGGAAACCTCAACCTGGAGAACATCACAGGCTCGATAGACGGATCGACTTCTGGAGGTGATGTGAAGGCAGAACTGCGGCCGACGGGTAAAGGACGGAGCAAATTGAGTTCATCGGGGGGGGAGATCACTCTGTCGATTCCCGAAGACGCCAAGGCAACTGTCGAGGCTACGATTCGAATTCAGGGATGGGGACGGCACGACAATGAGTACACTGTGCACTCGGAGTTCAAGGCCGATACATATGACAAGCGGGGCGATCCGGATGAAATCAGGGCCGTTTACAAGCTCAACGGCGGAGGAGAATTGATAGAACTGCGGACTGTTAATTCTGACATCAATATCAAGAAGTTGCACAAGTAAGCCACTTGGGACTTCAAGATACCTTCAACCCCCCGGCCGTAGCGGCTGGGGGGGGGTTGTTTGATTTTGGCAGGCTCCTCCCTCAAACCGAGGTCTAGAATCCAGAACGGTTTGACATTGTGTGCTGAATTCAAATTGTAGACGCAACTAAAGCCTCAAGAACATCTTCCCAGGAAGCTGTCGGACAAGGTTTTTGAATTCGAGTGAGAGGAGATTCACGAGTGCGTCTGCCGTTGAGGTCTCCGCCAATTCGGCAATCGTGTCGATGTGAATGGGCTCATTCTTCAAGACATCAAATATCTTCTTCTCAAAAAGCGTCATCTCGATTGAGACCTCCGGTGCATGCTCCCTTTTCAAGAGATGGCGCATCTGCGGCCCTAGTTCCTCAAGAATGTCGTCGACGTTCTGCGCGAGTTTGGCTCGCCCTTCGCGAATCAGTTTGTGTGGACCTGCAGTTCGTTTTTCCATGATGCTTCCTGGCACTGCGAAAACCTCCCTGTTTTGATCAAGAGCCGTCGATGCTGTGATCATTGCACCCCCATCTTCTGCCGATTCCACGACGATCGTCCCGAGCGACAACCCACTGATAATCCTGTTGCGCCGCGGGAAGTTTGTAGCGTCAGGCTTCGTTCCCATGTGAAATTCCGAGAATACTGCTCCCTGGACGGCGATCGCCTCTAGAAGTTTTCGATTTTCGGCTGGGTAAATGACATCCAGCCCTGAGCCAAGGACTGCGATCGTCCTT
>JAPLFP010000090.1 GCA_026390585.1 Ignavibacteriales bacterium
GATGCACAGAACTATTGAATCGAAAGCTGTCAATACGATTTACAGACGGACGGTGGATGCTGAATCACATGAATTATGACGGAGAATGGGGAGTAGATTATTTTACAGCAGTAACATCGATAATTTACTGTCCATGCTGCGGAACAAAACTTAAATATCCTTGGAATTAATTTATTAAAGTGAAAGGACGTGAGGTATGAACTACCCAACAAAAGAACAGGCCCAAGCGATGGTCGGCTGTCCGACTATCAGCAGATGTGACAAGTGCGTCGTATGCAATGATATCGATGGATGGTGGTGCGATACTGCGATATCTGGGGCTGGGTTTATCGCTATGCATGATGAGATCGAACGATTAAAAGCGGAGCTATACAACAGCAGATTCCCGTTAGGGTGAAGGAGGAAAAGAAATGAACTATCCAAACAAGGAATCATGCCAAGCAGCATTGGAAATGGCAAAGAGAGCAAAGATGGAAGTGGCGATAATGTGTTTTACGGACATGCTGGAGATGCACAACGAGATCGAACGCATTACCGCGCTGGTGCCGAAGGTCGTGGTTTTGCCATTAAGCAAATGCGATGTCACAAGCTATGGATTGTTAGCCGTGTGTGAGTGTTCTGCAGATGTGTCAGATGGTCAAAAATACTGCCACCAGTGTGGATCAAAACTCTTCTGGGACAACGGAGAAGCGTAAACGCGTTCAAGATGCCAAATATGAACAGATGGAAATATTGCACACTTTGCAGAGAGTACGCAAAGAGATAGTATAACAGCTATCTCTTTTGACATTTCGCAAACTAAATTGTACAATGATATCAAGGGGTGATGTTATGCCGATTAAGAAGCCAACGGTTAAAAAACCAACAAAGAAGAATACAAAAAAACCGGTCAAACGTCCTGTAGGTAGACCAAAGATAGACATTGATATGAATTTGGTTGACAGCTTATGCAAGATACAGTGTACAGGCGTTGAGATCGCTGCAATATTAGGCATAGCATACGACTCATTGAACAATAAAATCAATGAATATTTCGCCATGAATTTTTCTGAGTATATAAAAGAAAAGGCAAACGGGGGGCGTGCTTCGCTCCGTCGAATGCAGTGGAAAGCAGCCGAAGAAGGCAACTGCACGATGCAGATTTGGTTAGGCAAAAACTACCTTGGACAGAGTGATAAGGTGGAGACCGAAAACCATACCGTAGTGGATGCCGATGGATTCGAAAAAGCATTGTCAGAATCAGCAAAGGCGATATGGCCTATACATTATACACAAAAGCAACTCAATAAAGTCTCGCAAAACACGGGGGAAACACCTGAGGGTATTGGTGATATTGCACAAAACGACAATAAAAATGAGGAAAACGGATGATAAACTTCGTGCCATTCAGTCTAAAGCAGAATATGGTTTTGACTTGGTGGTGCGACAGCAGTCCGTATAAAGAATATAACGGTGTCATTGCAGCAGGAAGTATAAGAAGTGGCAAAAGTACCTGTTTTTCCATCTCATATATGATGTGGGCAATGACTTCATTCAACCAAAAGAACTTCGGTCTGTGCGGTAATACAGTCGGATCATTCAAGCGTAATGTGTGGTGGTGGTTGAAACCGTGGTGCGAATTGAGGGGGATGAAGGTCACCGCGGGCGATCCCACGATGAACCAGCAGATTGTATCATACAAGGGCAAGGAAAACTATTTCTACATCTTTGGCGGTCACCATGAGGGATCACAGAAGCTAATACAGGGTATCACGTTGCAGGGGTGTCTGTTCGATGAAGTCGCGCTGATGCGGGAGTCATTCGTTAACCAGGCAACAGGTCGATGCTCCGAGGAAAACAAGAAGCTGTGGTTTAACTGCAATCCTGATTCACCGGGGCATTTCTTTAAGAAGAACTGGATTGACCGATGTGCGGAACTGAACATACTGCATTTACATTTTACGATGGATGATAACCCTTCCCTGAGCGAGAAGACAAAAAGCTGGTACAAGGCGCAGTATGTGGGGATATTCTTCAAGCGGTTTGTGTTGGGACTGTGGGCGGTGGCTCAAGGCGCGATATACGA
>JAPLFP010000040.1 GCA_026390585.1 Ignavibacteriales bacterium
CGGGAATCGCTCAGTCGTCTTGTAGATTTCGGTCACAAGTTCGATGGCTTTTTGCCAGACTTTCAGCTTCTTATGAGGTCGAGGATTGTTCGTCTCCACGGTTCACTGTTTACGGTTTACGGTTCACAGTCTACTCTTCACGGTTTGCTATCTACGCTTTGTCCTGGCCCATGAAGTCAGGAGTCAGAATCCAGCCTGCAGATAGCAGCAAGCAGATTGCAGACGGCACCCTGTATATCTGTTGTCTGCCATCTGTATTCTGCACGCTGCATTCTGTGTTCTGTATTCCGCCTACATTCCGACCATCGCTCAATTCGTCATAAAAACATAGTTCGATTGAATAGTCACATTGTTGATGCGATAGCTGAACGGCTTGACGACTGAGATCTCATCAAAGGGATTGAATTTTGACTCAAACAGCCTCAGGAGCATGTTCGGCAGCAAGAAGTGATTTGTGATCACTTTGGATGAAGATGCGTACAAGCCATTGTCCTTTGCCTCGATTCTGAACACTGCGTAACCTTCAATCTTGTCCCCTGGGATGAACTTCTTCAAGAGATCGACGCTCTCAGATGCAATCTCCTTTTTGGGGACATCGTAGTTGCATTCAATATATGGTGGTGTGAACTTAAGCGAAATGTGTACATCCTTCTTGTTGAATTGCGCCGCCTTCCTCTGCAGGTAATCTTCCAACGCCCTGACGGAGGCAAGAATACTCACTTTCATAGAACCGTACGAGATAAACTCTAACCGGTTTTCCCCACGGAGCTTTTTGAGGTCGATTACCGGGTTGTCAGTAACGATTGTCATGTTGTCGACTACAAGCTGGCCAACCGCGATGCCAACCAGCTTGATTGCGATCCTGGCAATTTCACCAAGCTTCTCAGGCTTTGCCGTGACCCTTACAACAACGTTCTTGCAGCCCGTCGTGTTGACCACCGCTTGCGTCAACATCGTTTCCAACGATTTGAGGTTCAGTTGCTGGCTCTCCACAGGAACCATCACGAAGAGGAGCAACACTGTCAGCAGGAGGGCTCCCCGGACGCCGGCCCGAAGAATGCTATTCTTGAACGATCTTTCCATTTTCGGCTCTGAGAATCTTCTTGTTGAATTTCAGTGGATCTCCGACAATGATCTTGTATGACAACGAACCATTGGTTTCATAGCGATAGGCGCTGTTCGTCGTTGGATCGATTGCCAGAGTTGTCATGAAGTCCGGCCGCAGGTCTTCAAGCATGTCTGGATACTTCAGGTTCCTGCTGTAGTATGCTTCGACAGCTTTCATCGTGGTGGTCAGGTCACTGAGAACCTGGGCCTCAGCCGACAATGTTTCTGCAACAGGGGGAACGTAATGAGCGCGGCTACCCTGAGAGTAGAAATAGAGCGCTATCGCTGCTACAACCAGGAACAATCCTGCGACAAGCGATAGGGCGATTTTTGGTTTCGACAGTTTCATATGCAGCGAGTTCGAGTAGTGGAAAGAATTCAGAATCCTTCGAAAATGGGTGTTCGATATTCAATATTCATTTTCACCAACCGAATCTGGCTCGTTGAGCTCGCATTTGCTCTACCTCCCCCTGCCCCCTCCTACGTCATAGGAGGGGAGGACAATGCTTGGGAACAAACGCGATGTGCTTTTGCCGTGGTCAACGTGGCCGGCGAGCACGATGTTCAGACGTTGGCTCATCGTAAGCTTGGTTAATACAAGGTGAACCCTGCGGTAAACAGTGAAGTGTGAATAGTGAATTGCGAAAAGCAAACGGTGAATAGTAAACAGTGAATGGAGAGCAAATAGTTAATAGCGAGAGGCGAAGAGTAGAAATCGAGAAGCGAGGAGTGCTCGCAATGATCTTCTTACACTCTCTGCTTGCTATTCACCATTGACTATTCGCTATTCACTACTTCGCTCTACCAACCGACCCTACTCGATACTCCTTGATAATCCACTTAACAGCTTCTCCACTTCTATGACTTTGATTTCGACGTTCTCAAAAACCTGCTGATTGATGAATCCCAGCCTCAGCGAAATCTCGATCTGAGTATCAATCTCGCTTAGTGACGCCTGTGCCATATTGAGGAAGTGCAGCTTATCCTTGTTTGTCTTCCTTGTAAGCCCCTCGGCGATATTTGACGGAACTGAAACCGCCGCCCTCCGCATCTGGGTCGAAAGGCCGAAGTCCTCTTTTCTCGGGAATCGCTCAGTCGTCTTGTAGATTTCGGTCACAAGTTCGATGGCTTTTTGCCAGACTTTCAGCTTCTTATGAGGTCGAGGATTGTTCGTCTCCACGGTTGTTCCATTTGCGACCGAGGGTAGGCTGACTTCCACAGTTTTGGTACCTTTACTGAACCTCGGGCTGACCATTTTATCTCATACCCAAAGAGTTTCCCTGCTCTCTCCTCTACCATGTCGATCTCTTGCCCGTCATAGGTCCGCCAGAAGTAGGTTTCGCAAAGCCTGTTCAAATAGGCATTCGCTTTCAACCGCTCCATGACAACGAAATTCTCGAAGAGACCTCCTACATCATTTCGATCTTCAAGGGCATTGAACTGCGAAATGACCGCGTTTCGAACGCCGACATCATAAAAATAGTACTTCGCCTTGCTGACAATCTCTTTTCTCAGATTTCGGTTAAACGCTCCGATGCGCCTGATGACAAACCCTTTTTCCAGAATATCAAGGTAGCGAGCTACCGTTTTCACATCCAGTCTTACCTGCGTTGCCAATTCAGTCAACGAGACCTCGTTTCCAATTTGGAACGCAAGCAGCTTGAGCAAATCGAACAGCTGCCTCGACCCTTTGATCTTTTCGAGGCTCAGGATATCCTTCAGCAGATAGGAATCCACCAATTCCCGCAACAGCTCAATCTTTTCACCTTTCTTTTTCGATATGATGATCTCCGGGTACATTCCATACAAAAGGAAAGAATCCAGCTGATCCCTCATCTCTTGCTTATTGTAAAGTGACTGAAGTTCCAGAATGGAAAGTGGAAAAAGGAGTATCGTCTTCTTCCTACCGGTCAAAGGCTCCCCAAGTGACTGAGCAAGATCAAACGAAGATGAACCTGTGACAACAATATTGAGTTTCGGATTATTGTCCACAAGAATTTTTAATCCCATGCCGATATTCTTGATCTGCTGGGCTTCGTCGATAGCAAGAAGCTCGTAGCCTTCGACATATTCCTGGATAGCCTTGAAGTCCTGGGACTCGAAAAGGTGTTGAATCCGGATATTATCTCCTGAATCGAGTCGATACTTGAGTTCCGTCCTGGAAAGATAATCCTTCAGAAGAGTGGTCTTACCAACCCTTCGCGCCCCATAGATAATCTGGACTTTCTTGGGCCTTACCAGTTTTTCGAGATCAATCGCTCGTTTGATCATTCAATAACCTTACCATAAATACATGGATTGTCACTCCACATATTACAGTACTTCTTTGACAACATCAAACGTTCAAAATCGGCTTCCTATTGGATACTTTATACTCCATATGGAGGCTTATGTATCCATGACACTTCTTCCCCGTCAAAAAAGCAATACCCTTGCGCAAAGTCAGAATCCAGAATATAGAAGTCAGAATGGATGGTCCCTTCTATCTACTTCACCCTTTCTCCGACCGCGCACGCCGTTCAAGGTCATCCAGAAACTGCTCGGACAAACCTGACCGACACATCAGGCGAAACACCGCCAACTTCAAATCCAATCCCTCCGGACGGGGGTTGCGTCGCCTGACCGCAATCTCTGAAAGCCGTCTTCCGCTGGCAAACAACCGCCCGCACTTCTCCAGCCGTTGTTCCGGAGAGAGCCCGGCGAAGATTTCGATCATTGCCACGCGCACTTCAGGTGTCGTGTCGTTCATGGGAGCTGAGCCCATCTCCTGGTGCAAAGCGAGCCTCTCCGACCACCCATAAGTGACGCTCCACTCCCTGGCTCAGGGCTTTCGGATCGCGGATTCCGAACTGTCAGTTCCGCCTAAGGACTCTTCAGGGAAGATGTTCCAAATCATCCAAGTCCCTGTGTCTGCCTGCGGCTCTCTTGTTTGTTTTCAAATCAGCCAGACTGAGAAAATCCACTTCCAGATCGTCTACAACTTGCCGTTGACGCCTGGCATAACACTCCTCAAAGCTCACTCCCGAGATAGTCGTGAGAATCTTAATGCGGAATGGAGGTACGCCCAGACGTATGATCTTGTTTTCCTGCATGAACAGATCAGATCGCAGCTCAGGAACGTCAAATCCGAACTCCTCCAGAACAGCCACAAGCCTCTTCGCATTGTTGGCGTGTAGCGCCACCCAGATGTCCATGTCTGCAGTTGCGCGAGGATAGCCATAGAATCCGACAGCATACCCTCCAACGAGCAAGTATTCAACTTGATGCGAATTCAGCAACTTCAAGAATTCTCTGAAGTCCGCTGGCAGAGTTAGAATATCCATAGATTGCCCCTCGAATGAGCTCTAGTGCACGCAGCCGTTCGACCGGAGTCCTGGAAAGCCAGTAGTTCTTTTCCCCGCCATCACCCCAGAGATCCCCAACTTCGAAAGCCGACCTGTCAACTCTATTCATGTTCATCGCAATCCTCTGTTATCGGCCATCAGCCTTCTGCATTCTGTTTTCACCCATCACGGGTTCTCCGCACGCAAACAGCCGACCCGACTTTTCTAAACGTTGTTGAATT
>JAPLFP010000326.1 GCA_026390585.1 Ignavibacteriales bacterium
CGAGTATCAGGGACAGAAATTTGGTCAAATTGCTCTGCGGTCCTCGTATGCTGAGCGACTTCTCAATATTTTCGCGCAATTGAATGCGCGGCCTGATAGCATGACAGCAGCGCCTGAACTGCTTGTGAACGGTACAGTGCCGTATGATCTCTCGCTCACGAGAGACTCGCATCAGAAACTTGAAGGAGAAATGAATCTTGACGTCCGGTCGACACGTTTCCGACTCGAGTTTCTCGATCCATTCATTCCCGAGCTGAGTAACCTCACGGGTTCTTTGGTCTGCGACATGAAGCTGCGTGGAACGGTCGAATCTCCTACATACGAAGGCTCCGTCGTTTTGCAGAACGCCAGGTTTCACTTTGACCCGCTGGGGATTGAGTATATCGTCGATGGGAAGCTGGTTCCGCAGGGAAGACAAATCGCATTTCGCGATATGACTGTACGAAATATCCCCGAAGATCGTCCGGACGGCAAAGTAGAGCTTTCTGGGGGATTCACTCTTGAGGGATTGAGAATCAAAGATTTTGATCTGATTGCCAACGGCCAACTGCTCGTCATGAAAGAGTCAGCACGCCTGACAAGTCAGGGCCTTTACGGTGATCTTTTCGTTGGCACCGGCCCGGAAGGCATCGCCTGGAAAGGGCGCCCTTCTCATTCGACGGTGAGCGGTGAGGTGTTTGTGATGTATGCCAATCTTACGTTGCCATCGACGAGGCAGGTGCAAGATCTGCCCAACAGTGGCATCAAAGTCAGCGTCATCGACGACCTCGGAATCGTGAGGAAAGCCACAGAGGCGACTGTGACGAAAGGTCCTGGAACGAACCCTCGATCGAGCAAAACCAATCTTGCCACGCCGCAGGTTGCTTCCGCGGTGACAAGGTCATTCCTTGACAATATCGTGTACAACCTTTCCGTGGAGACTCAAGGGGTGACTCAGCTGAGATTTGTCTTCAGTAACTTCACCAATGAACAGTTGTTCGCGGAGCTCAAGGGAAGAACGGTCTTCACGAGAGACGGTGATCAGATGCATCTTTCAGGTGAACTGGATCTTGGCAATCGATCGTACTACAGCAACTTCAAAAAACTGGATGCCACAGGGAAAGTGAAATTCACGGGAGATCCACTCAATCCTGAACTCAATGTCGTTGCCAGTTACGAAGGTGTGCACCGCGGCACGACGGGGGCCTCCGCGTCAAGCAGTGGCGCCCTCCCTAGTGGAGAGCAGGGGACATATCAAAAGGTGGTGGTAAGAGTCTACATCACGGGAACACGTGAGCAACCGAAGGTGAAAATGGGTCTTGAGCTATACGATCAACAGGGCAACCTTCTTCCGGAACGTGCTGACGTACAGGCTGATGCATTCGCCTTTCTGGTCACTGGTGCATTTCCCGAGGAATTTACGCAGCAAGACAGGGTATCCCTGGCTGGTTCGAACGTTTTGGGCGGCGTCGCTTCTTCGATCCTCTCTGGTCCATTGACAGACCTCCTTCGAAAAGAGTTCGGGATTGTCAAGTCTGTTGATGTCTTGTACTATGGAGGGGGCACACTCCAGGAATCGGCGGACGTCAGGCTGACGGGCGAGGTCGGAGACGCTGTGTTTCGGCTGGGCGGTCGAGTCCTGAGCGATCTGAACAACACCAACGTCAGTATTCAAGTCCCGATGAGTGCGATCGTGGGTTCCGGGAAATGGCATCATCTTGTTCTCGAAGCGGAGCGTCGCGTCGACGGGGTGGAAACCATTGATCAACGGCGTGAATCCAGGGGATTGAGACTTCTCTACCGGATCATATTCTAGTGCCGCTTCCATGAAGTAATACTGTGTCTCGAGAGGGTTAATGCCATGGGAATCGGGCACGGGCGCCTTTCTGACTAGGTCGAAAGTATGGTGACGCCACAAGATCTCTTGTGTGAGAAGTGTCGCTAGCAGGAAAACGCGTTTTTGATCGTCTAATATGTAAGATCGAAAGGAACAAGTCATAGAGACCATGGAAAAAGATATTCTCGCTTTCCTTGCGCGGTATCCCAATCAGCTGTTTAAATCCAAAGAGCTCGAGCGACGCTTGAGCCTTCGGACAAACGAAGATCATCTTGCATTCAAACGCTCCCTTCGTTCGTTGATTGAAACAGGCAAAGTCAAACGGGTGCAAGGCGGGAGGTACGGTCATTTCGAGTTGCCGCAGACCGTTGTCGGACTGTTCAAAATGACGAAGCAGGGGTTCGGCACCGTGGTCGTGGAAGGTCAAGAGGATGACATCTCCATATCGCCTCGTGACCGTGGCATGGCTGTCCATGGTGATACGGTCGAAGTGTCATTGTTTGCGCAGTCTTCGAAGCGAATTGAGAAAGGACAGCCTCGGGAAGGGGAAGTCGTCAAGATTGTCAAACGGGGCAGAGTAGATTTGGTTGGCACCCTTGACCGCAGCAGGAATTTCTATATTGTTATCCCGGATGACCGGAAGATTGCACGGGATGTGTTTGTCGCCGCGGAACACTTGAACAAAGGCAAACCTGGTGACAAAGTCGTGGTGCAGATCGACTCGTGGGGCGTT
>JAPLFP010000223.1 GCA_026390585.1 Ignavibacteriales bacterium
GACGGTGGCTTCGTCACCATTCGTGACGCCTGCGTGGAATGCGGTGACTGTATCGAAGTCTGCAATGCCGAAGCTCGGGAAATCGCGGGGAAGGAAGTATCTGTGCAAGAAGTGATGCTGGAAATCGAAAAAGACATTGTATTCTTTGATCAATCCGGCGGTGGAGCCTCCTTCTCCGGCGGTGAACCTCTTCTTCAGCATGAGTTCCTTACAGAGCTTCTGCAGGAGTGCAAGAAGAAGAGTATTCATACGGTGGTTGATACGACCGGGTTGACATCACCCCAAATCCTTGAGCGCGTCAGCGGATTCGTTGATCTCTTTTTGGTCGACTTGAAAACGCTGAATGACGCGAAACATATTGAATTCACGGGCGTTTCTAATAGTCAGATTCTCAAAAACCTGAAGCATCTTGCCGATCTCGGGAAAGAAGTCATTGTCCGAATCCCTGTTATTCCGGGAGTGAACGACGACCCGGCCGAGATTAGGGCGTCAGGATCTTTTGTTTCTTCTCTCGGCAATGTTCGCGAGATTCACCTGTTGCCTTATCATACCACAGGGTTCGAGAAGTATCGCCGGCTCGGCATGGGATATGAAATGCACGACACGCTTCCGCCATCTGCCGATGACCTGAGCGTAATCGTGAAAGAACTTCGAAACTACGTTTCATCGGTTTGTATCGGAGGTTGATGTATGACCGAACGGGTCAAAAAGCTTCGTGAGCAGAGCATCAGTGCTATTCCCCACCTGTCGCCCGAGAGGGCGTTGTTGATGACTGAGTACTATCAGGAGGGGGCGTTTCTTTCTCCTCCGGTTCGTCGCGCAATGGCGTTCAAACGAATCATGGAGAAGAAAGAAATCTGTATCAATGACGGCGAACTGATTGTTGGCGAGCGTGGCCCGGCCCCCAAGGCGACCTCTACATTCCCCGAACTTTGCTGTCACACACAAGAAGACCTTGCCATCCTCGACAGCCGTGAGAAGGTGTGGTTCAGAGTGAGTAAGGACACAAAGAGGCAGTTCGAAGAGAAGATCATCCCCTTCTGGAAGGGAAAGACGATACGCGAGAAGGTTTTCGAGGAAATGACTGAAGAGTGGAAAGAAGCGTACGTCGCAGGCATCTTCACGGAGTTCATGGAGCAACGGGCCCAAGGTCACACGGTCCTCGATTGAAGCGCACAGCAAAAGTGAAGAGCTGAAGGCGATGAACATTGCCATCGATGCGATCCTCATCCTTGCCGCACGCTATGCCGACAAGGCAAAGGCCCTTGCGGATGTCGAAAAGGACTCCGTTCGCAAATCAGAGCTCCTGGTGGTTGAATCTGTTTGTCGCCGTGTTCCCGCAAACGCCCCGACAAACTTCTGGGAAGCTCTTCAGTACTACTGGTTCATTCATCTCGGAGTCATCACCGAGTTGAACCCGTGGGATGCGTTCAATCCCGGTCGGCTTGATCAACATCTCTTTCCGTTCTACAAGGCAGGGCTGGAAGATGGTTCGCTTGACCGCGCGGTGGCGGAAGAATTGCTGCACTGTTTCTGGGTGAAGTTCAACAATCAACCTGCCCCGCCAAAAGTCGGAGTCACTGCTGCCGAGAGCGGCACGTACACCGATTTCGCCAACATCAACACCGGCGGACTGAGACCAGACGGTACCGATGGTGTCAACGAACTCACGCACCTCATCCTCGATGTCGTCAATGAAATGAAGCTCGTTCAGCCGAGCTCAAACATCCAACTCAGCAGAAAGAGCCCGGATGAGTTTCTGAAACACGCTTGCAGGGTTGTCCGTGAGGGAAGAGGACAACCGTCGATTTTTAATGCCGACACTATTGTGGAAGAGCTTCTCCGACAGGGGAAATCTGTTGAAGATGCACGCAGCGGCGGAACAAGTGGATGTGTCGAGACGGGAGCGTTCGGAAAGGAGAGCTACATCCTCACCGGGTATTTCAATCTTCCGAAGGTGCTTGAAATTGCGTTGAACAACGGCCTCGACCCCAAGACCGGAAAGAAGATAGGAATCGAGAGCGGCGATCCTTTGGCGTTCAAGTCGTTTGAAGACCTACAGCAAGCCTTTCAGCGGCAATTGAAGTACTTCATCGAGATCAAGTTGCGAGGCAACAACGTCATCGAACGGCTCTATGCCGAGAATATGCCCGTGCCGTTTCTCTCAGTCCTGATTGACGATTGCATCAAGAAGGGGAAAGACTACAACGACGGCGGTGCCCGGTACAACACCAACTACATCCAGGGAGTAGGAATCGGTACGATCACCGACAGCCTTACCGCGATTCGGCATCATGTTTTCACAAACAAAACGATGACGATGCAGGATCTTCTCAAGATGTTGTCGTCGAATTACGAAGGTCTGGAAAAAACCCGGTTGCTCCTTGTCAACAAGACTCCGAAGTACGGCAACGATGACGACGAAGCGGACGATATCATGCGTTGGGTATTCGACGAGTTCTATTCTGTTGTGAACGGCCGAAAGAATACCAAAGGAGGCGTCTATCGGATCAACATGCTCCCGACAACCTGTCATGTCTACTTCGGTTCAGTCACGGGTGCCACAGCCGATGGCAGGAAGGCGGGAACGCCCCTCTCCGAGGGGATTTCTCCCGTGCAGGGAGCCGACAGAAAGGGACCGACGGCGGTTCTGAAGTCCGCCGGAAAGATGGATCATGTCCGCACAGGCGGGACGTTGTTGAATCAGAAGTTCACACCTCATTTGCTCGAGAGCGAGAAGGGGATCGAGAATCTTTCCCACTTGGTTCGGTCTTATTTCACGCTGGGCGGACATCATATTCAATTCAATGTCGTAAATGCTGAAACACTTCGGGCGGCGCAGGCCCATCCAGAACAACATCGCGATCTCATTGTACGGGTCGCCGGGTACAGCGATTATTTCTGCGATCTAAGCAAAGCGCTGCAAGATGAGATCATTGCACGCACAGAACATCAGGGATTCTAGTGTTGCGACGGAAGCACCCACAACAGAATTTGGAGGACCAGTGAAAGAAGTCATACTGCTCATCGAGGATGAAGCGGACATCTGCAATGCGTTTTCAGAAGCGTTGTCAGAGCAAGACGTCAGCGTCGTGACAGCGCAGACGGGAGAACTCGGCATCGAACTGTATCGCTCCCACAAAGATGAGGTCAATCTTGTCGTTCTCGACCTTTCATTGCCTGGCATCAGTGGAGAAGACACTTTCAAAGTCCTGAGAAGGATCAATCCGAATGTCAAAGTCGTCATCTCTTCAGGGTATGGCGATCAATACGTGAAGAAACTCTTCAAAGGGGTTGGTCTGTTAGGGACTCTTCAGAAGCCGTATACGTGGGGTGCGCTTGTGGAGAACATGACAAAGTTCCTTACCATGATCCGGACGAAGCCCGGGTAGTGTGCTCGGTTCCCATCAAGAACCAAGGCTCATCAAATCATTGATCACGCCGAACGCCGTGTCCGAAAGAGTCGGATCGGTCTCTGTGATCACAAACGGCGCCAGCAAATCTGTTTCAATCATAAGAATCGAACCGCTTTCCCGAATTGGGGCGAACGGATGCCCCCGTTCGATTTCCTCGAGCGCAACCCTTGCTTTTACCGTGTCCCTCTCTCTCCAGGCCTTGCAGATGAGTTTCAAATGTTTGCCCGCCTTGACGGCACCTTGAGCGTCTGCGACCGAAACGTGAGTGATCCCCTGGCGATCGACATCATAGGGTGTCAGTGATGCTCCCATCAAGGCGTTCGCAAGGACGGCGATCTTGGCAGAAGCGTCCCATCCCTGGAGGTCGTGTTGAGGATCTGCTTCGGCGAATCCCTCTTTCTGCGCAATTGTCACCGCCTCGTCGAGTGACTCACCCTGCTCCATTCGTGAAAGGACGAAGTTGGTCGTCGAGTTAAGCACTCCGGAGACCGCCTGAATCGAGGCCGCCTTCAATCCGTGTTTTGCGAGATTGAAAACCGGCGTTCCGTCCATTACTGTTGATTCCATCAGGAAACTCACCCCTTTCTGGCGTGCCAGTGAGATGAGTTCGCGATAGGCGAACGCTGCAGGCGCTTTGTTGGCAGTGACCACATGCTTTCCGCGGTTTAATGCCTCTCGGACATGGGACAACGCCGGCTCTCCCTTCTGAGCGATGGAGAGCGTGGAGAGCTCGACGAGTACATCGTAGTCAAGTTGACGTACGGCGTCCAGCCCCTTGATATTCGTCAGTTCGAAGTTCGTCCAGGAGAAACGTCCACCTTCACGAATCTCCTGAAGCGCCTTCAAAACATCGATGCCGTTGTTGTTCACGAGCGAGCCGCGCGATTTAGTCACGATGCCGACAACGCAGAGTTTGAGACTCTGCACGTTCGGATGTTTCTCTCTCTGGAGGAAAAGAATCTCCGCCACCTTCTGGCCGACGTTCCCAAAGCCGATGAAGAGAGCTCGTATGGGTTTTGACTCAGCCTGCATGCTCACTCTTCCTCTGCGATGCGTTTGATCTCATCAAGAAGATTTGACACCTCTTCCATGGTGTTATACATCGAGATGCCGGCCCGCGTGACTCCTCCTCGCTCGAGCAGTCCCAACACCTCAATCGCCCGGAGAGCGTAGAAATGACCATCCCACATGCAAAAGCCTCGCTCGCCGAGGCGCGTACAAACCTCTTCGGCGGTTTTCGATTTGACAGTGAACGATATCGTCGGCGCCCGCAACGCTGTGCCGAAGGGCTGGCCATAGATCGTCATGCCGTTGATCGACTTCAGGCCGTTGTAGAGTTCACTGGCAAGCCTGCGTTCGTGCTGTCCAATCAGCTTCAATGCCGAAACAATCTTCGATCGTATGTCGGGTCCGCTTGCTAGAGAGGCGATGTACTCGATAGCTGCCTTGACGCCAACGATTGAAGCGTGATTCAAGGTTCCCGTCTCGATTTTGTATGGGGCGCTCTGCTCCTGAGTTCGCAACCGATCGGGTTCGAGTTGATCGAGGAGCCCCTCGCGGCAATAGAGGATCCCAACGTGAGGACCATAAAACTTGTATGCGGAACAGAGGAGGAAATCAACATCCATTGCCTGGACATCGATGGCGAAGTGCGGCGCGTAGTGAACAGCGTCGACGAGCAGCCAAGCCCCGACCTTTGAGGTAAGCTCGCGTGCAAGAGCAACGTTGTTGACGGTTCCGAGTGCGTTGGATGCAAGCCCGAGGGCAAGAAGCCGCGTTTTTGGTCCAATCTTGGCCCGCATATCGTGATAGTCGAGCGTTCCATCCTGCTTCAATGCCACTTCGTGAATGACGACCCCCTGTTCCTTGAGCGTTAGCCACGGTCCGCGGTTTGCCTCGTGGTCCAGTTGTGTGATGACGACCTCATCCCTTGGCTTCAACTTCCGTCCAATTGCCCGGCTTAAGGAGAAATTTAATGTCGTCATATTGGCGCCGAGCGAAATGCAGTCTAGATGCTTCGCACCAAGGAATATCGCGATGATCCGCCTCGTTTCCTGGAGCAGAGCGTCGGATTCGCGTGTCGTGATGAAACACCCGTGGGTGTTGGAATTGCATGCGGTGTAGTAGTTTGTGATCGACTCGATGACCTGCCGCGGCATTTGAGTGCCACCTGGTCCATCGAAGTATGTCAGGGGACGGTCGCGGAACGTGCGTTCAAGCGACGGGAAGTCAGACCTGTGGTTTGCCAAAACCTGAGAAGCTGTTTCTATTTCCATTGTAGTGGTGCGCTTTGGGAAGGAGAATAGGGAAGGAGTTTATTGCTGAAGAATCTATGGAATGTGAAACCGAGAATCAAGAAGACGAAATGCCAGTGGGGCATGGTACAGTATTACAGAATCAAAGGTTGTCATCGAGGAATCGGCTGTGAGGATCGCTTTCCTGAATCCAGCCGAGCCTCAGCCTTGTCTCAGCCCCGAGCCTTTTCGTCCAAAATGAACTCCATCCTGTCCCAGCCCCGGATGCATAGTGTGGAATCTTGGATTTTCCCGATTCCCAGAATGTTCACGCGCGAATATGGCACTAAAATGCAACTTAGGCAGGAATAACTCGTCAATGAGTTAGTACCCCGATGGGATATAATCAGTTCTTCCTCTTCTTGAATACTCGAGGTGTGAGATCGAATCATTCAACTTCACCATGCGCTTGCCTCTCATACTGGTTTTCCTTGTTGCTTGTTCTCTCGTTGCGTCGGCAGATGCTCCAAAAACCCTGAAGTTGAGTAGGAGCCCTGTTGCCATCGTCATCGATGGAGTCATAGATCCGGTATGGAGCACTGCTGACTCCGCTGATGGCTTCATCCAGCAGCAACCCTATTATGGCATGCCGTCGACGCGCAGGACGGTCGCAAAAGTGCTCACTACGGACGAGGCGCTCTATTGTCTCATGGTTTGCTACGACCAGAAGGACAGCATCCAGGTAGTCACTGGAAGGCTCGACAACGTGGATGGCGACTATTGTTCGATCGTCCTGGACAGTTTTTCTGACAGACGGACCGCTTACAAGTTTGGTGTCGTCGCGTCCGGTGCCCGATCCGACTGTCGTATGCTCGATGATGCCAGGAACAGTGACTACAGTTGGGATGGAGTATGGTTCGCGAAAACAAAGGTGTACGATTGGGGATACGTTGTCGAGATGGAGATACCGTACCGCTCATTTCAGTATGATGAAAAACTGACTGAGTGGGGAATTGATTTCGACCGATGGATGCCGGCGCGACAGGAAGATACCTACTGGAACAAGTACGAACAGAATGAAGGTCAGAGGATTTCGAAATTTGGCAGGCTCGTGTTTGAAGATTTCCGACCGAACATTCGAGGAGACAATCTCGAGTTCTATCCGGTGGGCATAACGCGGGCAACCTATCTTCAGGATGGAAAGTACAAAGGTGAGCCGGATGCAGGGCTCGACATCTTCTACAATCCGTCTCAGAAACTTACGTTTCAACTGACAACGAATCCGGACTTTGCTCAAATTGAAGCTGACCCGTTTGCGTTCAATATCACGCGGTATGAGACATACTTCAATGAGCGCCGACCGTTCTTCACGCAGGGAAATGAAATCTTCATGCCTTCGGGCCGGGAACAGAACACTGGTTTCTATCGTCCTCTGGAACTTTTCTACTCGAGAAGAATTGGCAAGCGGCTGCCGGACGGTTCCGATGTCCCTCTGCAGCTGGGGACGAAAGCATTTGGGCGGGTGGACGATTGGGAATATGGCGGCTTCCTTGCGGCGACGGGTGCTCGTGATTATGAGATCGAGGGCGAGAAGAGCACGGAGAGCAGAGCCTTGTTCGGATCCGTGCGATTGAAACGACAGATCTTCGACAACTCTTCAATTGGAATCCTCTTTGTTGGCAAGCATGACGTGAACCAGAACAACGGAGTGTTTGATATCGATGGCGCGTTCCGTTCTTCTGATTGGCAGCTGTCGTACCAGCTTGCCCGTTCTTTCAAAGACCAGCAAGGTGATTTCGCAGCTTCCTCGGGACTCGTGATGGCCAAAGACAACATGATGATTCTTGTGCGCGGGAGATATGTCGGCAAAGAGTTTGATGTGGAACAAGTTGGCTACGTTCCGTGGTTGGGGACGGGTGAGTTGACCGGCCTCGGGGGACCGCGCTGGTATCTCAAAGATGGCTATGTAAGTCAAATCCTGTTATTGGCGGGGTTTTCGTTCAATCACAAAGAGGTCGAGACTTACACTGATCAA
>JAPLFP010000051.1 GCA_026390585.1 Ignavibacteriales bacterium
ACTTTCCCAATGTGTTCGCTGGTTACCGACGGCAGTCCTCGGATCCAACAACGGGCTGTCAGCGCAGAAGTCTCGTCGTTTCAAAATGCTATTTGAAAGAACATTGCTTCTCGATGACTCAAATTTCAACGACCTGCTAGAAGCATGACGGGACGTCGCAAACAACGCTCCGCTTGAATTCACACCTGCCTGGTCCGTAAAAAGGAAACGCCTCAACTTGACTTCACCTCAACCGAGCACACCAGCAAGAAATGCGAACGCCCCCAAAAGAGGGGGCGTTCGCATTTTTTTGTAGGGGGGCAGGTGATGCACATGATAGAAACTACGGGCTCATACCGGACGAGTTGATATGTTTTCCTGTCCTCGAAGGCCTTCGATGACTGTTTCTTCAACGGAACATTCGCCGATTGATGTTGTCCACACATTGCGTGGAGTTTTCGCCCCGCACTGGGGATAGCCTGCGAAGATTTCACGAATCTCCTTGACTAAAACAAGAATTCTCTTATTTTACTTTGTGCCTGTAAACTATAATACACGATTTCTTATTTTACCCGCCCAAAAGGCTCCAAATGGACCTGAGAGATTTCAAATCCGGGACATATACACAACAACGACAGTACAAGAGCTTCAGGCCGTCACCCATCAACCACACCTGGATCTGGAGCAACCCCAAAATCAACACTCTGCTGGAGGAAGCCAACCACAAGCTTGGAGCACTGGATGCCTTCTCGCGCCAACTCCCTAATGTCGACTATTTCATCAGGATGCACGTTATCAAGGAAGCCACAACTTCCAGCCGCATTGAGGGAACCAAAACGAGCATCGAAGAGGCTCTCCTTGCCGGAAACGAAGTTGGCCCGGAGCGACGCGATGATTGGCAGGAAGTCCAGAACTACATTGCCGCCATGAATCACGCCGTCAAGCGTTTACGCAAGGTCCCTGTATCGACACGGCTACTGAGAGAAACGCACAACATTCTCCTAAGGAAGGGCCGAGGATCAACCAAAACGCCTGGAGAATATCGCAGAAGCCAAAATTGGATCGGAGGCTCCTCGTTGAAGGACGCTGTCTTCATCCCTCCCTCCCATGAAGAGGTCGATCCGCTGATGAGCGACTTGGAAAATTTTCTTCACAATGATGCGATCGACGTACCGCACCTCGTACGAATCGCCATCGGCCACTATCAGTTCGAGACAATTCACCCGTTCCTTGATGGCAATGGCCGCGTTGGGCGGCTTCTCATAACATTGTATCTTGTCGATAAGGGATTGCTCACAGAGCCAACGTTGTATCTCTCGGATTACTTTGACAGGCATAGGTTGCTCTACTACGACAATCTGACGGCAGCAAGAGCCCGGAATGACCTGGCGCAATGGATCATGTTTTTCCTGGTTGCAGTCGCAGAAACTTGCAACAAGGGAATTACGACGCTCAAGAAAATCCAGAAGCTTCGTGAGGATGTTGAAGGCAAGAGAATCGTGAGGCTAGGCAAGCGACTTCCGAAGGCAAGCGCCCTTGTGATGAATCTTTATCGCAACCCCCGGGTGACGGCAACAGAAACCGCCCAAATGCTAGACGTCACGTCGAAGACAGCGAACGAGCTCATCCAGAACTTCGTTGATCTTCACATTCTCGTCGAGTCGACGGGCTACAAACGGAACAGGGTTTTCTCGTTCGCAGAATACGTGAGACTGTTTACATGATGATCCAGATGCCTGGGGGTGCCTGAGGACTCAACGGAAAGATGGTACAGAAAAAGCCCCGAGTGGCGAAAGCCAATCGGGGTTTTAGTTGTGTACCAACCAAAGCTCAAACTTGCAGGTTCAAGTCGGGGTCATAAAAAAACAGGCCGAATCTTTTCAGAATCGGCCAATTTTGTAGCGGGGGCTCACACCTCACTGCAGTCACAACCTTGTACTGCGAATTTGTTATGGAGCTTTAACACGAGGATGGTCCGTCGACAAAGCTTAAGAAACAGAGGGGCCTTCAACGATTTGATCGAATCCGGGAATTATTGCTTGTACGATATCAAATCCACCATGAGGCGATTTCTTCATCTTGAAGGAACCCCGGCCCTCGTACGATGCCACTTCCATTGAAGGTCCCCGCAGTCCAGTCCATCCCACGTGAGCGGTCACTATGGCATATTGGCCTTCCAGCTTGTACCCATCGCATTGGAACTTATGCGCAGTGAACGCCACGTACGTCGCGTAAAAGGAACGAATAATATCCACCATTGCGTTGTGCCCGATCCGGCGACCAGTTGGGCCACAAATTTCAACTTCTGAGAAGTTATTGAGCACTTCTTCCTCATACCGCTCAAAGAGATTCCAGAGAAAGTGCTCAGCCATGCTTTTTGCATCATATTCGTCGTTCGGATGGAAATCCTCATAAATGAAACAAGTATTCCAACCTTCGATTCTGACGCTGTCAACTTCCTGGTCAAGTAACTCTGTGGTGATGAACCGATACAAGTCTTCAGGTGACACGACTGCGAGACAGTCAACCACAAGGCTGTGTCGGGAAAGTAGATCCAGGGCTTTGTCCACCTCGCGGTCAAGTTGCTCCACAAGTATCTGATCTAGCGGTTTGAACTCCGGAAAGCCAAGCAGCTCTCTGACAGAACACCGTGTCACATTCTCAAATTGACGCTCGAATTCTTCGATATTTTCAAGCCATCGTGATTCGATGTCTGGAGGGAGCCCTGGCGAGCTCTCCGAGAAATGCGCCCCATATCTTTCTGACAATTCGCTCTTCTTGGCTTCGTTGAGGGCTCTTTGAATTCTCTGACTATTTTCTTCCGAAACTGGCTCTTCCATAGGATACCTGTGAGGAGGGTGAGAATGGCAGACGAAAATAGCGCTTGTATCACCTAGAGTCAATCTCGGTGATAATTCTGCCAATTGATTGCGGAAGTCGATCCTTTTGGTCGTGCACTTTTCATGTTGACAATTATACGCCAATGGCGTATGTTGCACCATGCTCATTGTAGAGACCCCGGTTTTCACCAAGCGAATACTGGAGATCTCAACCGACGATGAATATCGCCAGCTTCAGCATTTCATCGTTCAACATCCTGACGCGGGTGACATTATTCCGGGCAGCCACGGTCTACGCAAGCTGCGATGGACGATCTCAGGCAAGGGAAAGCGTGGAGGGACGAGGGTCATCTACTACTGGGTGAGACCAAGGGACACCATTTTGATGCTCTTTGTGTTCAAGAAAAACGAACGGAGTAATCTAACGAAAGATCAGATCAAAACATTGAAAGCGATTGCCGCTAAGGAGTTGCGATGAAGACAGAAACATTTGATGAGCTGCTGACAAGTATCGAACAAGGCGGTGCCATCGTGCGAGGCAAAAAAACCCCGAGCCGAACATTCCGCATTGACAACCCGAACGTTGCTGCAATTCGTCGGCACTTGGGGCTCACTCAACAGAAGTTCGCAAAGCTGCTCGGGATCAGTCCAGGGACACTCCGTAACTGGGAACAAGGCCGACGAAAGCCCGAGGGAGCTGCGCGAGTGCTACTTTGTGTCGCTGCAAAATTTCCAAGAGCTGTATTGGATACGGTGCGCACGTGACCGTCAGAGCCGGAGAGAATCTCAGAGAGACTTGACTAGAACTGACAGACGATGTACAAAGAACCCCGATTGGCGGAAGCCATTCGGGGTTCTCTTCTTGTGGCAGCTCAAGCTCAATGCTGCAGGTTCAAGTCGGGGTGATAGAACAAAAGTGGCATTCCAGAATCCCCGCACCAGTCAACCGTGTGGGGATTGCTGCTTCTAGGAGGTGATACGGTCTTTGGATTTCCAACTGAAAAGAGGTAGAATTCAACCAACAGAGGACATGAGTTGTCGACGCACCAAAGGAGGAGCGAGAAGCTTGAGACTTAAAACCAAAAAGCGAATCTTAGGCAGACCCCTAGGACCAAAGGAACTTGAGACATGGAAACTGATTGCTCAAGGACTCACGAGCAAGGAAATTGCCAAGAAGCGAGGCGTGTCGAGCAGAACCATAGAGACAGTTCGATCAATCCTTTTGAGCAAACTCGGAGCGCGGAACGGTCCGACACTGATAGCTATGTGCCAAGTACTCATCCAGTTCTGCAATAAGTCTTGGCCTGGCGGCTGCATAGTTATCTGCGACCCTCACGGTGATTACCCTATTGTGTGCGACACTATTTCGGAGCTTCTCAATGGGTTCGAGTTTATCCTTCAGGCTTGCAAGAAACTCGCGATCATGTTCATCTACGACCGGCATTCTCTCTAGTTCATTCTTGAATTCATCGAATGTATTGCTGTCACGAACAACATCGATGAGGTTTTCAATCTTTTTGACTGACTTCGGGTCGTTTAGTTCGACGTATTGATGAAAAGTGAGATGAAAGAAGTTGTTCTCCAAGGCCTTTTTCATTTGTTCCTGAGAAGGTAGATCTTGGGATAACGGCTTTGTCGTTTCGTCGCGAAGTAGATTGTAGTAATCTTCCGAATACGAATGAAGATAGACAATAGAGAGAGCCTTTCGGAGTTTCATTTCAATCTGATAAAGCTCCAATGAGTAAGTCCTATACTTTTGAAGTAAAAGCGGATCCTCGAACTTGAGGATATGCACAACTGGCGGTGTATCGGCCAACATCCCACACAGATCTGAAATCACTGTTTCGGTATTTGCTGTTTCGTCCGGCAGGTCGAGGTGGAAACCAATGATTGTTCGAGTTGAGGCAACTCCATTTTCGTCAATGTGAGGTTCACACGGCCGCTTCAAATAGAGCCTTACAAATTGGCCAATTTGCGCGTCGTCAAACTCGTTGAGGTTGTCTTCAAGAACTTCGGCCAACTTCTCTTTCAAGAGAGTATTGATATCAAAGCCATTGCTTTGATGATATACGATGAGGAATTCAAATATCATTCTTTCCCCTCGAGAAGTCTCTCCTCAATCCACTTTTTGGCATTTCGCCATTGCGATTCAGCTTCACTTCGCAATCGTCTGACCTCGCCTTTGCGATTACTAACCTCTGCTAATATCTCTTTTTGAATTCTTCTTGACGGAATCGGAATAAGAATTTTCCGAAGTTCATCATCGGTGATAGCGGGATAGTTCCCTCCGCTTGAACGCTGTAGCATTTGCTTCAGCGAAAGTTGTGTTCGCAACACACACCAAAGGTATTCTCTGATTATGTCCTTTGAAAAGTTGCGCAGCACTGCAAATCCGGTAGATGCAATGCAACCGTCAAGCTCGTCATCAATTAGAGCTATAGACCCATGGTGGGGTCGCGTTAGACTCACAATAATATCGCCTGACTTTACGACCATTCTAGCTCGACTCGGGGCCTCGTCAACACGTACAATTTCATATCTGACTTCCCCCGTATCTCTTGCGACATTGCTTATTTCTATGTATTTGAAAACGCTTTCTGTGGATTCAGAGGGATTCCACGTGTCGATAGAAAATGATGTGAGTTGACCAAGTGCTACTGCATGACAAGCCCTAAGCACATGCTCAAGTTGAACAAATTCGGGGAAATGAAAATGCGGATCAAAGCGATTACGAATGGCTTTCGTCTTAATCGCGTAAACTTGTTGAGCCGAAGGCGAAGGCAGAGCTATTCCCAGTTTATTCATTATTGCCACGTCCAAACTGGCAAGCAAATCATCCGCCAACGCAAGTTTGTCCCGACGCATTGCTCGAGCTTCTTCTAGTGTGGCGCAAATTTTTCGTCTTCTGGTTTCACTAACTACCGGAATTCGGATGGTGAGAATCTCTGGTGCTGTTATAGTTTCTTGGACTCCGCCTGCGATCCTGTTCTTAATCTGCATCTGTCCGTATGTGGAGTTTAAAAACAACCATACAAATTCGGGATACAATTCAGTACCGCGAATGTCATCCTTTAGTGACAGACGAATTGTATTTGCGTTTATATTGGAACCAATGAATGCTTTCTTTATTATGCCGACCTTGCCTACTTCTCCACGAACTGACATTAGTAGATCGCCTTCAACTACCTGAGTAAGTGGAAATCTTGAGTTTATCTCTGGAGAGATGAAGCTTGGCGAAGTGCCTATATCAATTTCACCATCCCGGTCAATGTTTTCCCCCTTCAGAACGAGAATTCCGGATTCTTGGTACTTAAATCCGTAGAAAGTTGGGTACCTGTAGCAAACGGCAACGAGTTCTTTCAGTGCAATAGTCTTGATAGCCTCAAGATTCTTCAAGAGAAGGCGAATTGCAGGGCGATGATTGCTTGGATCAAACCTTCTCTTCATTTCACTTCGCCTAACAGCGAAGCACTCTAGGTTGTTTTCTCCAATGGGATTCATACGAAAAATGGGTTTGGGTCTTTTTGAAACGCGTGATATTGTCCAGCTATTCCGGTGTTAGCTACAACCTCTCTGTGTCGTTCGCTCCAATCTGGCTTCTTTGGATCTGTTATGCTCCATTCGTAGTACACACGATAGTCAAACAAGTCGCAGCGATGGATCTCAACCTTTTTGACTCCTGACTCTTCCTTCTCCACAACGACATCAAACGTCTTTCTGC
This sequence comes from Ignavibacteriales bacterium, assembly GCA_026390585.1. Taxonomy (GTDB): domain Bacteria; phylum Bacteroidota; class Ignavibacteria; order UBA10030; family UBA10030; genus UBA9647. The sequence continues at coordinate 6,541 of JAPLFP010000051.1, forward strand.
CAGTTGCGTCGTAGCCAATATTCGATGCAAGAGCCATGAAAATTGGATCGTCGCCATTTGATTGCTCATCAACGGACAACTTGCGTAAGAAGACAATGCTTGCTTTTACTCCCGCGTCGTAGTGCTGGAAAGCAAACTGGGGCAACCCTACAACAGCAAGAATCTGGAAACGTTCGAGGATCCAATCGCGAACGCCTTGTAGTGATGAGTTTGTGAGAATTCCGTCCGGCAACACAATTGCCACGCGACCGGTCCCAGGTTTTAGAAAGTTACACACTCGCTCAAGAAAGAGTATTTCCGTTTTAACGCTCGATCGTTGTTTAACAGCTTTCTCACCACGCTTCGCATCTGATTCTGATTGTACCTCTTCATCGGGCTCTGTTCCCGTTGTAGATTTGCCGAGATAATGGCGTAACTCATATTGTTCGATGTAGCCATCCGCTTTCTCTGTCCGTTTGATGACAGAACCGAAGGGAGGATTTGTGAGAACAAGGTCAAAGAAATCAAACTTCAATTTCCTATTCTTCTCTTTGAGGTTCTTCAGGAAATCAAGGGCATCGTTTTCCACAATGTTCGAATGACCGTCATCGTGGATGATCATATTCATCTTCGCTACACGAGCAAGTTCATCATTTACCTCAAGCCCAAAGAGATTACTCCTGGCAAATTCATGCCAATATTCCCTGTATTGCTCCCTCTGATCTGCATCTGTTTTCCAATTAGGATATCTGCGTTCCGCTTCACGCCGGATGTATTCAAGCGCATGCAAAAGAAAACCGCCGGAGCCGCACGCAGGGTCTAAGACAAATTCATCCCGTTGCGGTTTCATCATCTCGACGGCAAATGCAATCAATTCACGAGGCGTAAAGTATTGTCCAAAATCACCTTTGAAAAATCCACCCATGAATTCCTCGAAGGCAACACCTTTCGTGTCGAGATCTGTCTGGCTCAAGCTAATGCTTTCAAGATGCTCAACGACCTGAGCCAATACTGGGTGGTCAACATCGATTCGTCCCTTGAATACACCGGGCTCACGTTTCTGTTCCACCTCATAAAGGGCATGAACGCGCTGAGCAAGTTCTTCAGCAGCTTCTTCCGTACGACGTTGGAACGCGTACGGTTCTCCCTTTTTCCGCTGCGCATTTTTTTCATCCCGGATCTTTACAAAGATGATTTTTGAGAATTCTCCAAACGCGGCAATCGGACTTCTTTTTCCGCCCTCCCAAAGTGTCTGATGGCACTTGCGAATAACGGTTCGTAATTCATCTCGTGGGATTGCTGAAAGATCTTGCCCCGTGAGCCCTTTGTAGAAACGGTACTCAGGCGGTTTGCCATAGCGTGCGGGCAAGTCAGCAATGATATTCTTTTGTCGCTCTTGCGGTTTCTGCTTTGAAAAGTCAAAAAAGCGGCGGGTTGAGCCTGAAACAACCCCTGAAAATGGAGCTCCCAAACTTGCACGGTTTCCACAAGCTTGCTCAATCGCCTGAGCAAACTCAGCATCACTGATACCGTCTTTCTTGCATTCAATCACCGCGTAAGGTTGCTTCAATTCATCATCTTTGTAGATGACCAAGTCCGCCCAGTCGTTTGGCGTTCTCCGAGGAACCACGATTTCAAAACCTATTCGTTTCGGATCATAATTGTATCGATAGATGAGTTCCGCCCAGAACTCAGCACGCACAAGTTCCTCGGGATCACTGTACTTTTCGCTGCGGTCACTTGCCTTGTATTTGATTTTTTGGTTTTTGCCTTCTCCAACAATGAACGCGAGCCCATTTGAGCAAGCTTGGGGAAGGTAAGTTACTTTCGATCTGTCATTCATATTGTTCTCATAAGATGATTCTCCGATGTTGAAGGACTTCTCTCAAATAAATATACACATTCTTCGAATTAACAGAATTAACAAATCAGAGTTTTGCTCATTTCACCTAGCAGTCAGGCAAACCACAGTGCCCGCCGAACTCCATCTGTTTACCAACGCCAGCCCGTGAGCGTTGGTTGGCTGTTGGTTAGGCGTTCGAATTACCAGTGAGGAGAATAAGAATTCCTTTCTTCATGAAGTCATTTTTCCTTTGCTATCCAGGTCACCGTGTATTCGGTGCCTTCAGGTATTTGAAGTTTCGGATCATTAAGAACCCAGATGCCATTCAAACCAAGCTCACGGGCGGTGAGTTCAAAATGGCACATAGCAATACCCATATCGACACGCTGGAGATCGGCAAAACGGAGAATGCTAAACAATATTGTTCCTTTGCCATACCCTTTTGTCCTCTGAAGATAAAAATGCCATGCATCATCAATTCGGACTACACGCCATGGCTGTTTGTTGGAAGCAGAAGGAGCCCACTGAACCATCTCCAGTGGTTGTGCGTATGCACCGGCAGTCTCTTTTGAAAGCGGATTGCTAAATAAGTCCTCAAAGAACAGTCGTTCCATTGGCAAACGACGAGCGGCGCTCAGGTATCTCCTAATCTGTCCACCTCTTCCTTTCTTCTCCTTCTCATATCCCGTAGCAACGACAGCAGGCATAGTTTCATTATCACGCAATAATATCTTCTCTGCAAAACTGCTCTTAGTAAATGAACCACCAAGCCAGCATGTTCCTAAACCAATATCGGTCGCTGAAAGAACCGAATGCTCTAAGAGATATCCGTAATCTTCAAGGTTCTTTGATCCTTGCTCAATTGCACCAATGACAAATCCCGCTGGTCTCTTGATAAAACCGTACGTGCCGAGTCCTTTCAAAGATTGCCTGTCGTCCTGAGTGGCTGCAACAAGTTCAAATCGTGCATGTGTTCCCAGAGGACCGATCTGCTGTGTCTCTAAAAACCTCCGCAATGCCTGTTGGTGAGTTTCCTGTACCGGTTCATCGATATAAGAACGGCAGGAATACCTCTGCCTAATGATTTCTTGAATGGATTGATTCATTGCTATCAGTATTTCATTGTCCTTGGGAATGGGGTTTTCCACCTCTTTAAGTCGACGTCCAGACAAAACCGCAGTGCCCGCCGAACTCCTTCTGTTTACCAACATGAGCCAGCGAGCGCAGTGAGCGAAGCGGTCGGCTGGACGCGCTTGTTGGGCGGCACATCGTTCAACCCCTTGGTTTTCTTGGGAACAACATCGGCGTTCTGGATTTGTACTCCAGATAGGATGCTCCAAATCGAAT
>JAPLFP010000166.1 GCA_026390585.1 Ignavibacteriales bacterium
TGCGCCGCCGATACTTGACTGATCTCTATGCGGACAGAATCTCGACGATAAGGGAACTCTTCCCGAATGCCGGTATCGGGGCTGACGTAATAGTTGGCTTTCCGGGAGAGACAGATGACCTGTTCTCAAGGACATATACATTTCTTGTCGACCTGCCAATCTCGTATTTGCACGTCTTCACGTATTCCGAACGGCCAAACACCCCCGCTCTTTCGTTTGATGGCCGAGTAGAACCGAGAATTCGTGCAGAGAGAAGCGAGATGCTGCGAATTTTGAGTTCGAGAAAACGACATTTGTTCTACAGCTCGTTTCTGGACTCGGTAGTTGATGTCCTCTTTGAAGATTGCACGGCCGATGGATGTTGGTCGGGGCTATCACAGGAATACGTTCGCGTAAAGGTACGAAGCAGTAGTGAACTTACGAACCAAATTCTACCGGTAAGGATCTTGAAAACGGAAGGAGAATACTGCACGGGAGAGCTAGTTGATACCCAGCTTGGAAAAGGTCAGATGTCTCACTCGAAGCCAAAGGAGGTATCGCTATGCGCTTAAATAAGTTGTGCAGTCTGTCTATGGTGATTGTTCTGGGCTCAATTACAGTTCTTGGACAATCCAAACTCAAGATTGAAATGATAACGCGGACGGCATCGACCCCGGTCGCGTCTACGAGTCTCGCCATGGAGCCCCAAGGCGACACTCCAAAGAAATCGATCGTGTTGGCGATCGCATATTCACTGGTGCTGCCAGGGCTTGGAGACCTTTATGCTGAGAATTTTAGGACAGGAAAATACTTCATGGGAGCGGATGCTGGGTTGTGGCTCACGTACGGAGGAATCAGGGTCTATGGGCAGTGGCTGAAGGATGACGCGAAGACGCTGGCGGTTCAGCATGCATCAGCGAACTTCGACGGCAAAGATGCCAAGTTCGAGGTCAACCTGGGAAATTTCGCAGATGTTTTGAGTTACAACGATGCCAAGCTGAGAAATCGTGAATTCGATGTGCTTTATGATCCGAAGTCGAATTTCGCATGGCAGTGGAGCTCTGATGCAGACCGGCTTCACTACAAGGATCTTCGCAATCGGGGGGAGGGTACGCTCAAGAACTCGCAATTCGTTCTCGGAGCGCTTTTCTTAAATCGGGTTATTGCCGCCATCTCGGCTGTGAGATCGGTCTCGGTCTATAACCGAAGCGCGCAAATGCTTGGATCCTGGCAATTGAACGCTAGGGTCACGGGCGGGATGCTTGCTGCTGACGGATTAGAGCTAAACTTTTCAAGAGAGTTCTAAACAGCGATCGAAAGCAAGTACAAATCCCGCCTCCAGTGCGGGATTTTGTTTTTTGGACTGATGCAAAACACAAAGCTCATCATAGAGTATGATGGTTCGGATTTCGTCGGCTGGCAGATTCAACCGAACGGTCCTTCCATTCAAGGCGAACTTGAGAAGGCGCTCGGGCAAATTCTCCAGGAGCCAATTTCGACGATTGCTGCTGGGCGCACAGATGCCGGCGTACATGCCCGGGGACAGGTAGCTTCATTCAAGACCTCAAAGTCGGTCGCTCCGGATTTGATCCAACGAGGGGTGAATGGTCTGCTACCTCCTCAGATTGTCGTTCTGTCTGCTGAGCAGGTATCCGATTCGTTTCACGCTCGCAACAGCGCTAAAGCTCGGATTTATCGTTATCACCTTGGTCTGCGGCTGACTGCTCTGCAACGAAATCAATGTTGGTACGTCGGCGGGTACAAGATTCAAGAAGATCTGCTTCAGCAGTGTGCAGGGCTACTCCTGAAGGAACACGATTTCTCTTCCTTCTGCAAAGTTAACACGAGTGCCGATCATTTACGTTGCACCGTCGACCGCGCGTCATGGCAGAGGATCGATACCCAATTGGTATTTGATATCCGGGCGAACAGGTTCCTGTACGGAATGGTAAGAGCTCTTGTGGGAACAATGGTAGAGGTGGCTCGAGGCCATCGTCAGTTCACGGAATTTCAGGAAATCCTTGAGGCGAAAGACAGAGCACGTGCTGGAGCTTCTGCACCGGCCAAGGGTCTGTTCCTGGAAGAAGTGGTTTACTAGGGAACGTTTAGTGCGCAAGAGGACATGATTCGCGAAGTCATCCATAAGCTCGCGGCACGAGAGAACCTCTCAAAAGAGGAATCGTACGACACGATGAATGAGATCATGTCGGGGAACGCATCTGAAGCACAAACAGCTGCGTTCTTGATGGGCCTCAGGCTGAAAGGTGAAACTGTTGACGAGATCGCGGGATGTGCGCGATCGATGAGGGAGAAAGCCGTTCCGATTCGAACGCGGCGCGAAAATATCATTGATACCTGTGGTACAGGTGGGGACGGTTCCGGTACATTCAACATCTCCACGTGCGCAGCGATCATTGCGAGCTCTGCCGGTGCAGTGGTTGCAAAGCATGGAAATCGAGCCGTCTCGAGTCAATCGGGGAGTGCAGATGTACTACGAGAGCTCGGAGTGAACTTAGACATTACGCCTGAGAGGACGTCTGAGATTCTTGATGGCATAGGAATCACCTTTCTCTTTGCGCCGCAGCTTCACGGAGCGATGAAGTTCGCTGTGCCCGTTCGTCGGGAAATGGGAATTCGCACCATTTTCAATGTGCTCGGACCTCTTACGAATCCGGCCGGTGCTCGACGGCAAGTTGTGGGAGTATTCGATCCCGCCCTCACGAAAGTGCTCGCGGAGGTTCTGCGCGATCTTGGCTCGGAGCACGCTCTTGTTGTTCATGGTGAAGGGGGCATCGACGAGTTCTCGACCCTCGGGTCGTCGCACGTCAGCGAGTTGAAGGATGGACATGTGACGTCGTACGAGATTTCGGCAGAGGATCTTGGGATTGCAAAAGCGACTGCCGCGGACCTTCGTGGGGGAGATTCGAAAAGGAATGCAGAGATCATCAACGGAGTACTCAATGGCAGGAAAGGGCCCGCGAGGGATATTGCTGTCCTGAATGCTGCCGCCGCTCTCTTGGTGTCAGGCATTTCAACCAGTGTGGAAGAGGGTATCGCGGAGGCGACAAAAGCGATTGACGACGGATCTGCGGCCGCCAAGCTGCAACAATGGATTCGAGCAACAAATGGTAGAGGTGATTCTTGACATCGGTTCGGGACAAATTGAAGGAGCTACTGGTTCGCTGGGGTTTGCACAAAACCAGGCTCTCTGAGGAAGAATTCAAGCAGGTGCTCGAAGCGAGCACGATGAGCGGCGCGATAGACAAGACTGAACATGAACTCATCAAAAGCATTCTCGAGTTCACGGATACGACCGTGAAGGAGATCATGGTGCCGAGGCCGGATATCATTGGACTCGACATTTCGATGCCGCGCGATGTCCTCGTGAGAAAAGTGATCGAAGAGGGGTATTCACGCCTGCCTGTGTACAAAGGGACGGTCGACAATGTCATTGGGGTTATCTACAGCAAGGATTTGCTGAGTCTCCTGGAACACAGGGACCTCATTGTGTTGCAGGACATTGTCCGACCGGCATACTTCGTTCCCGAATCAAAGAAAATTAGTCAACTCCTGCGCGAGTTTCAGCAAAAGAAAGCTCACCTTGCCATCGTCATAGATGAATTCGGAGGCACTGAAGGCATTATCACGATGGAAGATATCATCGAAGAAATTGTCGGTGAGATTCATGACGAATATGATGAAGTGAGTAAGTTGATTGAACAGGCTCGCGATGGATCCGTGACCGTTGACGCACGGATGAGTGTCGGAGATTTCAATCAGCAATTCAAGGCTCAATTGCCGGAAGCTCCGGAGTATGAGACTCTTGCCGGCTTCATCCAAAAAGAGCTTGGTCGCATGCCCGATGTGGGTGATACGGTCACCCATCAGACATTGACGTTGACGGTTCAATCGAAAACCGCCAGGAGAATTCGCACAGTGCGAGTGACACGACCATCCACTGAAGCGAAGGAGTAAGTGACCTCAATGGATGTCTTGCGCACTATTCTGGAAGATAAGAGCGTTGAGGTCGCGGATGCCAGGCGACGGGTTCCATTGGCAACAATTCGGCAGCAAGCCGCGAATGTCCAGGGGATCAGGGACTTCAAGCGCGCCCTCGAGAAACCACCCATCGCGATCATTGCGGAGATCAAGAAGGCATCCCCTTCCAAAGGAACACTCACCGAGAAGTTCGATCATCTGGAACTGGCGATGCAGTATCAGGCTGGCGGGGCACACGCGCTTTCGGTCCTGACGGACAAGAAGTACTTTCATGGGGACAAAACGTTCATAGAAGACATTAAAGATCTGACCCATCTGCCTATTCTTCGAAAAGATTTCATTATCGACGAATACCAGGTCTATGAATCGCGGGTCCTTGGTGCCGACGCGCTGTTGCTCATTGTGCGGGCACTTTCGAAGGCGCAGCTGAAAGAACTTTATCAATGTGCGAAGGCGACAGGGTTGGCTGTTCTTGTCGAGGCTCACTCTGAAGAGGAACTTGAGGTAGCGAACGAGATAGGTGCTGAGATCATCGGGATTAACAATCGCGATCTTGTAACGTTCGCTGTCAACCTCGAACAATCAGTGCGTCTCCGCCCGTTGATTCGGAAGGGAGCCCTTGCCATCAGTGAAAGTGGCATTTTTACTGTGACTGATGTCCGTTCATTGAAGAATGCAGGGTTCAAAGCCGTTCTTGTTGGTGAAGGCTTGATCCGTCATGCCGACAGGTCGGCGGCAGTCCGCTCTATTATCCCAGACTGAAATGAAACAAGATCTCTTTGTGAAAATCTGTGGTATTACGAACCTGGAAGACGCCAAGTTCGCTGTGCGTTGCGGTGCGGATGCCATTGGATTCATCTTTCACGAAGAAAGTCCGCGATTCATCTCTCATCATCGTGCGGCAGAGATCGTCAAAGGCCTGCCCGAGCATATCTCGAAAATTGGCGTTTTCGTCAACGCTGAAAGAAAATTCGTACGGGACATTGTCAACCATGTCAATTTGAGCGCAGTTCAATTGCTCGGGAACGATGGTCCCGACGACCTTGTAAATTTCGAGACGAGCGTTATAAAGGTCTTCAGAGTCTATAAGGGTTTTGACGTGGATGTCATGCGCAACTACATTGTCGATGCGTTTCTTCTGGACACCTACAAAGAAGGTTCGTACGGTGGCACCGGAAAAGCATTTGATTGGAACATTGCGATCAAAGCAAAAGAGCACGGTCGAATCATCCTGTCGGGTGGGCTCAACCCGGACAATGTCGAAGATGCAATTCGGTATGTCCGGCCATACGGAGTTGATGTGAGCAGCGGTGTCGAGGGAAGCCCCGGCCGCAAGGAACCGAAGAAAGTCCGCGAATTCATAATTCGTGAAAAGAGCATTCCAGTATCCTACTACGGTGACGATGAGCACTGAGCGATACATAGGGTCATATCCGGACGCTCGAGGTCATTTCGGTATGTACGGCGGCAGCTACATCCCTGAAACTCTCGTTCCGGCGGCAAAGGAGCTCACGTCGAGATACATGGAGCTCCGGGATGATCGGAAGTTTCAGGATGAATTGTCTTACTACCTGCGCTATTTCGTGGGACGGCCTACACCGCTTCTCTTTGCCGAGCGGCTGACTGAACACTGTGAGGGGGCAAAAATCTATCTCAAAAGAGAGGACCTGTGCCACACCGGCGCTCACAAAATCAACAATACCGTGGGGCAGATTCTGATCGCTCGCAGGTTGGGGAAGAAACGTATCATCGCTGAAACAGGAGCAGGTCAGCATGGAGTGGCGGTCGCGACCGTATGCGCCCGGTTCGGCCTGGAGTGCGTTGTGTACATGGGGGAGGAAGATATTGAGCGTCAGTCTCCGAATGTTGCCAGAATGAAGCTCTTGGGCGCAGAAGTGCGCCCGGTCTCCAGCGGAAGCCGAACCCTCAAGGATGCCACCAGCGAAGCAATCAGGGATTGGGTGACGAATGTGCAGACGACGTTCTACATCATCGGATCTGTCGTTGGTATGCATCCCTATCCAATGATGGTTCGTGATTTCCAGAGCATTATTGGTAAAGAAACGAGAGAGCAGATAATGGCAGCAGAAGGTCGACTTCCCACGTCCATCGTTGCGTGTGTTGGCGGGGGAAGCAACGCGATGGGGATCTTCTATCCTTTTCTCGATGATGCTGCGAGCGTGAAGCTGATCGGCGTTGAGGCGGCAGGGTTGGGATTGGAGAGCGGGCAACATGCGGCGCCCCTTTCAGCAGGATCTCCTGGCGTGCTGCATGGTGCGATGCAATATCTCCTGCAGGATGAACAAGGGCAGGTGAAGATTGCACATTCGATCTCAGCAGGTCTTGACTATCCCGGTGTTGGCCCTGAGCACTCTTATCTCAAAGACCGGAAGCTCGTCGAGTACGCATCGATCACCGACGACCAAGCGCTGGCGGCGTTCAAGACACTGTCGCACCTCGAAGGAATTTTGCCTGCACTTGAATCAGCTCATGCGGTCGCATACGTCCTGAAGATTGCGGCTGACCAACCCCAAGACAACATCATCATCGTAAATCTTTCCGGGCGGGGTGACAAAGACCTTGCAACCGTAATGAAGGCATTTGGCCTGTAACACCATTCCTCCCTCCGATATTTCCCGATGTGAATCCTTCACGTGATGGTATGAGGTACCGCTTTGTGCCTGGCAAGACTGAGATTATTCCTGTGTTTTGAGAGACGCGATCTCCGTTAAAACTTTGTCGGAGTCCTCAAAGATGCAAAGAGCATTCTGATGTCCTTTACGCTGAGCGCCCTGAAGACAAGAAGGGCACTGAAGTAGATCAGAATGCTTCCGAGGAGGAGAAAGACAACGTGAATATTTGGTTTCCACAGGAGGAAGGGAAGTGCGGTTGCTCCTGCGAGCAACACACGGACCAAAGGAACCCAGGAGATCGGCGTGGAGATCCTCTTCGCCATTTTTACAACAAGGAAGACGAACCCAAGCAAGGCTGTGAGAACGGTGATGATCGATGCGCCGGTTTGTGCATAGCGAGGGACGACGATGAGGTTTGCGACAATGTTAAAGACTGCGCTGAGGATCGTGACCTTAAGGACAAACGTCTGTTCATCTATGGAGAAAAGAGAAATTGGACGATTTCTCTCGAAAGAAAAGTGGTCGTGAGCGCAATGGGAAGGGCAATCATCAGAAGTTGAATGACGCTTCGTCTGACAACATCTTCAACCTCGGTCCGGTTTCTCGAATAATTCTGGCTGGCAAATGGAAAAACGGCGCCGGTTATGGCCAGGCCAAACATTGTGAGAGGGAACAAGAGATTGTAGGCCGCCCGATAGATTCCTGCTGAATCATCCCCGATGTACTTGGAAATGAGGACAGTGTCGAAATTGAAGTAGATGGCAGAGAAGATCGTGGCCAGTGCAAAGGGGAGACCGCCCCGAAGCATTGCAAGCATGTGCCGGAAATCTTGTACAAGAACCGGGCGCGTAAATCGCGCTCGGACGAGAACATGAGTCAGTGAAACGAAGACAATATTCACAATGGTCATCACAGCGAGCAGGGCCAGAAGACCAATATCCATGGAAATGGAAACGACCACGACGACAAACTCGGCCATCCTTGCAAGCGATAGCATGCCAGTTTCATAGCCGACACTGTTGATGGCGCGAAAGAACGATGCAAAGGTTGTCCAATAGGTCCGGAGAAGGGTGATCAGGCCTGCGAGGACGACCATATAGAATCGGTCTGTTCCGAAATTGTCGAGAATTCCTGTGGTGACGGACATGAGGATGAAGACGAGAAACGTGAGCATTCCTTTCCAGGCCAGCACCGCTCCAAGTTGTTTGGGGATCTCATCTGGGTGAAGCCGCGGAACTTCGCGCATCAGATAGGTGTCCATTCCCAGGTCGCAGAGGGGTATGAATAACGCAGTGAGTGCGAAGGAATAGTTGTAGACGCCAAAGAGCTGCGTGCCCAGATACTTGGCCAGGAGTATGAAGGACACGAAGGCCATCGATTTCGTAAAGACGTGGAATCCAAACAGAAGGACGGAATTACGAAGAACAGAGGAACTCTCGATGCGTTGATGGCTTGCCGATGGCTGAGAGATTTCTTCTCCGGATGGTTGATTCGTCGAGGTGTGATCCATTCGTTTTCGTTAATGACACGCAGAAAATACTGAAATTGCAGGGCTGAATCAAGGTGATTGCTTGAGTTTAGCCCATTCGGTGGTTATATTCACTCTACCTTCATCCGACGCAGTTGCTGTTTCTAACCAACCGGAGAACATGGCTCACATCGCGATCGACGCTCGCAAGTACTTTGACTTTGGAATCGGCAGCTATATTCAGAACCTGATATCTGCTCTCCCCGATCTCAGATCAAACCACACGTTTTCGCTTCTTGCCGCTCCCAACGATCTTCGACGCATCATATGCCCGGAAGACTGGATCAGGCAATCCACTCCATACAAACGCTATTCCCTGGGAGAATTACTGCTTCTTGGAAGGCAAGCCAGAAGGTTGGGAGCCGACATTCTTCATGAGCCGCATTATACGCTTCCGCTCGGCTTGAAAGGGAGATCAGTAGTGACGATTCATGATGTCATCCACCTCAAGATGCCTCAGTTTTTCAGTCCTGCCCAGCGAGCGTACGCACGCACCGTGATTGGTCATGCGGTTCGTCATGCGGGGGCGGTAATTGTCGACTCTCAAAAAACAAAGGACGATATTCTGGAAATCTTCAAAGTGAAGGAACAGGATATCGTCGTAATCCATCTTGGCGTTCGTCCGATATTCCGCAAGCTGGAAGATCGCACCGTCGTGGAACGGTTTCTCTCGGCCGCGGGACTGAAACGGCCGTATGTGTTGTACGTGGGGAACGTCAAGCCGCACAAAAACATTCCGACACTTCTGAGTGCCTTCGCTCACATCCGGGCGCAGAGGGATGACATCGAGTTGGTATTCGTCGGCGGATCATGTAAAGAAGAGAGAAGCCTAGCGGAACAAGCGCAGCGGTTGGGGATCATTGGTGCGATACGGGACCTCCATCATGTCTCCGATGAAGAACTTATATGCGCTTACAATGGGGCTGAAGTGCTTGTCCTCCCCTCGTTGTACGAGGGGTTTGGGTACCCAGTGCTCGAAGCGATGTCGTGTGGAACCCCGACGGTTGTGTCGACTGCTGGATCACTCCCAGAGATTGCAGGCATCGCTTCTCTCATGGTGGACCCTTCTCGACCAGAGCAGCTTGCAGAAGCAGTCTTGAGCGTGGTCCGCGATCCCGAAATGAAACGAGACCTGACCGCAAAAGGGAAGATCAATGTTCAGAGGTTCTCGTGGAGGGCGACGGCCGGTAAAACTGTGGACATCTATGAGAAAGTCCTGAGCCGATGGCGCAAAAACTAAAGCGGGTCGGAGTCTTCGGAGGCTCCTTTGATCCTCCCCACATAGGGCATCTTGTTATCGCTGAGATGGCCCGGCGGGCGCTGAATCTGGATGCTGTCTATCTTGTTCCAGCATATCAACCACCGCACAAAGAAGGGAGCCACGCGTCGACTGCCCATGATCGGCTCGCGATGACGAAGCTGTCAGTCCTCGGGAACGCAGAGCTCAAAGTCTCTGATGTCGAACTTCGTCGCAAGGGGATTTCCTACACCGTCGACACCGTGAGAACGTTTCGCAAGCGATTTCCAACCTCGGACCTGTTCCTGATCATCGGAAGTGACAGCCTTCGTCAGTTCCATTCCTGGAAGTCCCCCGCGGAAATCTTGGCGAAGGTTTCTCTCATCGTTTACCGGAGGCCACGTTCGGGACGCACGAATGCCCGTCTACGTTCTCGGAATGTGTCGTTTGTCAAGGGGCCACTTATGGATATCTCTTCGTCAGACATCCGCAACAGGATTCAACGAGGGAAATCGATTCGATATCTTGTACGAGACAACGTGTTAAGGTTCATTGAAAAAAAGAACCTCTACTCAGACATGAGATAGGCCACCGACAATGAAATCGACAGCTCCACTTGAAGAAATAACGAAGATTGTTCAGACAGACCACTACGATCCCTTCCGGATTCTCGGTGCTCATTCGGTGGAGCTCAAGGGGATGAAGGGACTCGTGATCCGGGCGTTCTTACCGGATGCTGTAACAGCCGAGGTGGTTGAGTTTCAGGGAGATACCGAGGTCAAAGCAACAACAATGAACAAGATCCTCGATGAAGGATTCTTTGAAGTCTTCTTCCCCAATCAAACAGAAGTATTCCAGTACAAGCTCCGTCGACACGCGAAGAATGGCGAAATCGCGACCTTCTACGATTCGTACTCATTCTTGCCCACACTGACCGAATTCGACCTCTATCTTTTCAACGCCGGCGATCATCATCGGATCTACGAGAAACTGGGTGCACATCTGGCCGAGGTGAACGGTGTTCGTGGAATTCAATTCGCTGTTTGGGCTCCGGCGGCGCGAAGCGTTAGCGTCATCGGAAGTTTCAATGAATGGGATCGCAGGAAACATGCGATGCGCGTTCTCGGATCATCCGGTGTATGGGAGATCTTTGTTCCCGGCCTTCCGGAAGGAGAGCTGTACAAGTTCCAAATCAAGACTCAAAACGGCACCATTTTAGACAAATGCGATCCGTACGGCTTTGAAATGGAACTGAGGCCGAGCACTGCCTCCCGAGTCAATATCCTCGGAGGGTTTGAGTGGAATGACGAAGTATGGATGAATGCCCGACGCTCGACGGATCAGCTGTCGAGGCCGATGTCGATTTATGAGATCCATCTTGGCTCCTGGGCAAGAGTCCCCGAAGAAGGAAGCCGTTGGATGACGTATCGCGAACTCGCAGAACAAATCGTCGACTACGTCAAAGCCCGCGGATTTACGCACATCGAGCTCATGCCTGTGATGGAACATCCGCTCGACGCGTCATGGGGATATCAGGTAACGGGATACTTCGCGCCGACGAGCCGCTTCGGCAAGCCTCAGGACTTCATGTTCTTCGTCGACTATTGTCATGAGCATGGCATCGGCGTAATCCTCGACTGGGTCCCGGCCCATTTCCCGAAAGATCCTTACGCCCTCGGCCAGTTTGATGGAACGCATTTGTATGAGCATTCCGACCCCCGAAGAGGTGAACACCAGGATTGGGGAACATACATTTTCAATTATGGTCGGCATGAAGTTCGAAATCTTCTGATCAGCAATGCGCTCTATTGGCTCGACAAGTATCACATCGATGGTCTTCGTATCGATGCCGTTGCATCGATGCTTTATCTCGATTACTCCAGGAGAGAAGGGGAATGGCTGCCGAATCAATATGGTGGGCGCGAGAACATTGACGCACTTGAATTTCTCAAACAGCTCAATGGCATTGTGCATCACTACTATCCGGGCTGCCTGATGATTGCCGAGGAATCCACCGCATGGCCGGGGGTGACGAACAGCCTTCAGTACGGCGGACTTGGGTTTGATCTCAAGTGGAACATGGGCTGGATGCATGACATGCTTGAGTACTTTTCCAAAGATCCTGTCCACCGTGCATATCATCACCGCAATCTCACCTTCGCACTCCTGTATGCCTTCAGCGAACGGTTCATGCTTCCGCTCTCCCATGATGAGGTGGTTCATGGCAAGCGCTCGTTACTTGACAAGATGCCAGGCGACCTCTGGCAGAAGTTCGCCAACCTCAGAGCGCTCTTTGGCTTGATGTTTGCTTTCCCGGGTAAGAAACTTCTCTTCATGGGAGACGAACTGGGACAATGGGTGGAATGGAATCACGAGTCATCCCTTGACTGGCACCTGCTGCAATATGAGTCGCATCAGGGAGTACAACGGCTCATCGATAGTCTTCACGCTCTCTACACCTCGGAAGCGTCTCTCTATGAAGTCGATTTCGAATATCGAGGATTTGAATGGATCGATTTTCAAGATGCCGCGAATAGTGTCATCGCGTTCGAGAGGAAGGCAAGAGATCCACGCAACCGAATCGTCGTGGTCTGCAATTTTACTCCGGTACCGCGATATGGGTACAGGGTTGGCGTCTCTGACCTTGGGAAGTACCAGGAGTTGGTCAATACGGACTCATCATTTTTTGGCGGGAGCAACGTTGGGAACAGCGGTGAGATCGAGGCCGAGAGCATTCCGTTTCACCACCATCCATTCTCTTTGAGCCTCACGTTGCCACCACTCGGAGTTCTCTACCTGAAGCTCAAGAAACAAGCCCCCTGAAGATTGAACGAAGCTCACAAATGCGTCGTCTGTCGGAGGAAAAGGTTCCCGTTAATGGGGGGTGATAGCGCGACAAAAGTGCATCTGCAGGACGGCCGGTACAGAATATCAAAGATCCTGTATCCCGAGAAGGCCAAGTAGTACTCTTGCTGGTTACGAAAAAGCCCGGTCAGTTTTTGCCGACCGGGCTTTTTCGTTTGACAGGCCTTCCACGTCGCCTATGTTGACAACCGTACCTCTTTTCTTGAATAGCCGGTTGCTTGATTCTCAGGGAAAACGACAGACATCGTGATATATTCTCCGTCTCTGGCAAGGGGGACTGCGCCATCGAAGTGGTTCACGGTCCCTGACGGATCAAACACATCAAGCAAATACTCTGTGCCCGAGCTTCCTTCGACGGTAACCGAATAGGTTTGTTGCTGCCATCGCTCATTGACGATTCGCAACCCCTTCGATTCTCCTCCTCTCACGAACTGTGGCCGCGGCGGAACGACACTCACTCCGTTCGAGTGTCTAAATCGTATTTGAAGATGTGATTTCAGGGGCGCGTGGACCTTTGGGGTGGATTCATACTTGTCAACTGTTTTGTCCCAGGCCGTTCGTTTTCCATTGATCCATATCTCCTGAATGCGGGTACCAAGAGGAAACATGGGTTGCAGATTCAGTTGCACGGTACGTGACTGTTTCGATTTGCGCGGTGATGCGATCGAGAAGGAGAACGTGGTCTCTCCAATCCTTCGCTTCACCTTCATTGTTACTCTTTGGTTGGCAAGGCGAATATTCCGCACTTCCAACTCCTTCCACCGCGGTGGTAAATATGGCTTCATTTCGATAGAACGAGTACGCACATCCGTCTTCAATCCCAACATCCCTTCAATTGCCGGCTGCAGAATCATGGTGCCTGACCAACCCTGATGTGGGCAGACGCCGGCCGGCTGGAATCGAACCCCGTGGAGAACTTCCTCCACGCATCCAGCCGAGAACTGATCAAAGAGCAGTGCATTGCTCAAGAGGTGACCAAAACCCTGGAGCGGTCGACGCAAGCGAAACTCCGCCAACGATGTCCACCCCGTGAAGAGCGGCCAAATACTCCCGTAGTGATACCCAGTGGGTTCAAACAACACATCGTCTTTGCCAACGATACGAACGCCCCAATCAGCCGAGAATTTGTCGCTGGCGTACTCGGAAAGACTGAACCGCGAGAATTCCTTTTCTGCACAATCAAAATACATCCCGACAGCCGGTAAGACAGTTTTCTCAGATCGAAATGACCCATCGCGGTTCTTCGCGAAACTGTAGAAACCTGTCTCCTCATTTCGAAAATCCTTATGCAGAATTGACCTGACCATGCTCGCTTCGCGATTCCACTTTGAAGCTATGCGATGTTCATTCAAGGCCTTTGCGATGTAGGCGACCTCTGTGAGAGCCTGGGCCCAACAAGATGCGAGATAGTGTTCCGCGTGAGCGGGGAATAGTCTTCCGCCTTCAAGCCAACCATGCCCCGCAATTGTGTTTTCTATGAGATGATCACCGTCTGTATCAGTTGATAGGCAGTACGCCAGAGCATTCTTGAGACTTTGAAACTGCTTTCGCGCAAAAGGAACATCTCCACTAGCTCGGAGGTACTTGCCAAAGACCACAAGATAGAGCGGAGTCGAATCCGCTGCATCAAAGTGAGCATGACCACTCGTGGTCATTTCGTGAAGGATCTTCCCACTGATATCCTGATGACGCCCGAGGAATTCCAAGACAGATCGTACCTTTTCGAAATCTCCATAATCGAGTGCGGCCATGCATGTCCAGGCACTGTCGCGTCCGAAATACCAAGCATAGCCTGGGCGGCCGCTCACTTTTTGCCCTCCGTCCCAACCTGCGGAGCTCAGACCATATCCGGCGAGGAAGGAGGATCCTAGTCCTGGAGTCTCAGCGAAGAGCTTGTCCGTGCCAGCGATAGACCAGCGGTATGACCTGTTGAACTCCTCATCGGGAGTCACGAGTTGCGTCGTGGTGCCGAGCAAGAGCTTGAAGTGTCGTACCTGTTCTGCGAAGAGTCTTGCTATGTTCTTCGTCGCTAGGCGATAAGAGCGAAGCGCCTCTTCCATCGCGACTCCTGAACCGGCGAAAACAAACGCGCATTGTCTGGTTTTCGGGGGAAGAGTCACTCTCATCGCACAGCAGACCTGGATTTCATTGGTGGGAATGCCAGTGAGATGATCATCTCGGTTGTCAATCTCCGAGAACTGGCCGACAAGGTGTTCCGTCGGCGGACAGGATGAACCGAGAACGGCGGCGTTCTTTCCTGTGCCGTCGGTGACGAGCGCACAGCGTAATCCCGGATCCCAGGCAAATCTGAGTGAGCCAGTTGCTTGCTCACTTAGAGGCCACATCAGCCGGAGATCCACCTGAGCGGTTACGACAATTTGGATTTGCTGATCCGACTCCACTTCATAATGGAGAATCCCGGCAGGCAATTTGACCGCTGTATAGATGACCTCCTCAATCACTGCGCTTTCACACTCGTAACGTCGAGTGAGAGATTCCGGCCGGACGGTGATCGTAGAATTGAGTTCGCTCAACCAATGCCATTGACCATCTCCGACTTTGAAGCCGGTCCGGATGTTCTTGAATATTCTTGTTGGATGCGACCAGACCTCCGCTATGCCGCCACGTTCCTTGCCCATGACAAGGAGCCTCCGGCCTGACAGGTCGAAGAACTGATCCTCTTCGATGCTGGAAGGAACATAGCGGTTGATCTCCAGGCTATTCGAAATGGTTGGAAGACTTGTCCTGATCCTGCCAAGTGGCTTGCTGAAGTGTTCAAATGGGGCGACACTGGGCGTGTCGAAATTCCAATGCCACGATCCATCCGAGTTCTGATGAGAATGGGGCTTTCCGCCTAGATAGCGCAGACAGTTTAGGGTAAGCCGCTCAAGATGCGATCGAAACCGTTGAGTTATGTCGGAGAAGTAGAAATGAGAACCAATGGTCAGTATCCGTCCTCTACCCAGTTCATATTCCAACATGATCCGGCGATGCTCATTCAACTTGATATACAACTTCTCGACTGCAACGATCTTTCCTGAATTAGGGAGAACATCGTGGTAGTAGCATGCTGAATAGGAGTCACCAACCCTTGGCGCCCAAGTGTAGACTCCGCCAAAGAATCCTGCAAGCACGGGATGACGATTGAATCCTCCAAAGCCCCTGATATCGGGGCATCCATCGGCCCAAGAGTTTTCAGACCACTCGCCACGAATGACCACGTTCGGCCGAACTTCTTCGAGGCCGAGGCCCACAACGAACTGAGATGCAAGCAGAGAAAGCAGACAAGATCCTCCCCCTGAAACGTAAATCTTGAACGCTTCCACAATTCGTGGGTTGATCTGCGTTGCTTCAGGAAACTCTGCATCACAATGCCACCAGACCACATTGTACGAAGCTAAGACGGAAGGTTTGGCAGTGACTTGATCGAGAGTGAGTCTTCGCGCCTTCATTCCCCGTTCCTTCGCAAGGAAGTTCCAGGCTTGGAGTTCTTCGGAAGTGAGCGGTCGGCTTTTCGGTATGAGGAATGCTACTCGCGTCATCGGAGGTGCACCTGCATCGCGCTGTATCGTTCAGATGAGCACATCAACATCCAAGTTGTGACGAGACCATTCATCTACTTTTTCTTTATCGCTTGCATATCATTCAACGCCTTCAACCGGATCTTTGTCCATTTCACCCTATTCGTTTCTGTTGGATCATCCTCTGCAAGCTTGACATACGTGCTGTAACTGCGAATTGCCGTTGGGATGTCAGTGAGGTCATCATAAGCCGACCCAATATAGAATTGAGCATTGCGATTCTCGGGATCAAAGCGAAGCGATGCTTGATAAGCCTCGATTGCTTCCTGGTGCTTCTTGTGGAGGAAATAGAGACTGCCAAGCTTGACGTAGATGTCTGCGATTTCGTTTGGATGATAATTCGAAATTGCCTTCCGATAGGCAACTGCAGCGGATTCCACCGAGTCCAGTTTCTGTAAAGCGAGAGCGAGGTTCAGGAGGAAAATCGAGTTCTCATTGTCGAGAGCAACCGCTCTGTTATACGCGAAGATTGAAGAATCGTATTTGTCCAAGCGGAAATACGCGTGTCCCAGATTGCCAAAGTATGGTCCAGAAAGGGAATCCAAGTTGGCGGCTTTTCGGAACGCCGAGGCTGCAAGCAGATATTGGTCAAGATTTCGATGACAGAGACCGACCTTGTGGATAAACTCGGCACTGTTTGGGCGAAGTGAAAATGCGAGCTGATAAAGAACGAGAGCATCCGCAAATCGCTTCTTCACATAGTGAATCGATGCAAGGACATTTACCGCTGGGACGAAACTACGATTCAATTTCAGACAGGTTGATAGGTAGATCGATGCTGAATCTTGATTTCCCAACCCAACCAGAGCACTTCCAAGGTAGTAGTTGCTGAGGAAATCATTCTCATTTAAGGCGAGGACTCGGTTGAACATGTCGGCCGCCATCTCATACGAGCGCGAATCGTTGTGCAGCAAGCCGAGGGAAAACAAGGCGGGGATGTAAGAAGAGTCCAGCTGGATCGTTTTTTCGTATTGGACTTGACCATCCTTTACGGCGCCCGCTTGGACAAGTGAGCGAGCAAACTGATAACGATAATTCACGTTGTTGGAATCAAGAAGTACTGCGCTGTGCAAGTACTTGTTTGCATGCTCAGCGTCGTTCAACGCAGCATAGCTCATGCCGAGATTGAATCGATCTGCTGCCGAGCCGGTGTCAGCTCCCGCGCGTAGAAACGTCTTCACTGCATCGACATAGTGTCCGGTCATGTGCAATGCGAGCGCTGCTCTCGTTAGAGTATCAGCGTTAACCTTCGAAGAGTCGACTGGTGAGAGAGCAGAGGCCGCGGTTGACGGAAAGAGTATCGCGGCAATCACGACGATGAAGCTGAATCTTGAATATTGCATGGGTCACCTTCCATGGATGTATGGAATGCTCAGGAGCGAGGTTTCAGCCTCTTCTTCCAGAAATAGTACACCGGAACACCAAGGGCAAGAAATCCTAGTCCCACGATAGCTTCCGCAGGTTTTTCAAAAGAGGTATAAATGACGAACAAGGAGGAGATTGTCACGAAAAACAAAGGAGTGAAGGGGTAGCCCGGGGTTCTATACGGTCGATCAGCGCGAGGTTGCCGTCTGCGAAAAACGAAAATGCTAAACGCTGCCAAGGCAAAGAAAATCCAATCCGTGAAAACGACATAGGATATGAGACTCTCGAACGTCCCCCAAAAAAGAAGAAGGACGATTGCCCAGCAAGACTGGAGGACGATAGCGAGCATAGGCGTGCGATATTTTGGATGCACTTCCGCGACCTTCTTGAAAAACACCCCGTCATTTGCCATTGCATAGTAAATGCGAGGGGCTGTCAACGTGTAAATGCCCGTCGTCCCGAATGTGGATATGAAAATTGTCAGGGCGATAAGGGTGCCGCCAAATGGACCAAGGACAACACTTATGGCATCCGAAGCTACACGTGTCGACGCAGCCATGTCGTGCGGAGAGAGCAGAAACATGTAAGCAATATTGACGGTGACATAGATAATCGTCACAGCCAATGCGCCCAGGATGAGCGAAAGAGGGACTGTTCGCTTCGGATTCTTTGCTTCAGCTGCAGCAAAGGTGGCGTGCTGCCAACCACCGTATGACCAGAGTATGCTGACGAAAGCCAGCGTCAAGGCGCTGGCAAGTCCATTCGGGAGGTTACCAAGAGGCACTGAGAAATCTGTGGTGGCGCTGGATCCCCAACCCAGACCCACAACGACAAGCACGCCGATGCCAAGCACTTTGAGGACAGTGAAGAGGTCTGAGAAGACACCGCCAACCTTGACACCGAGAACATTGACAGCAGTCACGGCGGCAATTCCAACGATCCCCGCAATGGTTACGTGCTCTCCAACAACTGGAACGAAATATCCCAGGTACGTTGCGAATGCAATCGACAGAGCAGCGATTGCGCCCGTGTTTACCACAAGGAAGTATGCCCAGCCATAGAGAAATCCTGCCAATCCACCATACGCTTCGGAGAGAAAAACGTAGACTCCGCCTGCCCGCGGCATCATCGCACCCAGTTCGGCGTAGGTCAGTGCTCCGCTCAGAGCCATCATGCCACCAAGAATCCACACGCCAAGGATCCACACTGGAGAGGGGAGAGCCTTCGCAATCAGGGCAGGAGTGAGGAAAATTCCCGAACCGATCGTTGAGCCAATCGCGATCATCGTCATATCAAACAGGGATAGCTCCCGTCGAAGTTCAGGCATGCGTGTTCCTCGATACACAATACTACTTTTTGGAAGCGGGACTGGCAGTTGCTGAAGAAGCCCGTCATCGACTGAAGTCGACGCCTTTGAAAACGCGAAACCCTTTGGGTTTTGTCACAATTGAGCCGTCCGATTTATCGGATAGCGCTGCAAAACCGTTTTTCCGCAAGCTGCTAGATCTGAATGCTAATAGGCTTACCCAGAACACTCTCTGCATGGTGTTCACCATCGAGCCAGACGACAAAGCGCGTGTTATCTATTTTTACTTTGAGGCGGCGCCCACGAATAAGGACATTGTCGATCAAGACCGCTTTCACACCGAAGGGGAACGGATCAATGACGACACAGAATTCCGCAGGTCTGATCCCGCAGAGATACTTGATGATGAGGTCGTTGACCCAGGAATGTTGATAGTCATCGATCCCCCGATACACGCTTGGCGTTCCGGTGAACGGGTGATAATGCTCGAAACAGTTTGGCCGGCCAGAGTCGTGATCGAAAAACATCATTTTGACATACTTCGTCATGAAGACAGCCGCCTTGTTGCGCAAAGCACTGTCTTTCATACTGATGGCAGATGAAGCGAGTGCCTCCGCGATGTGACTGTTCGTCATCGGCCAAACGCGT
This sequence comes from Ignavibacteriales bacterium, assembly GCA_026390585.1. Taxonomy (GTDB): domain Bacteria; phylum Bacteroidota; class Ignavibacteria; order UBA10030; family UBA10030; genus UBA9647. The sequence continues at coordinate 19,142 of JAPLFP010000166.1, forward strand.
CCGTTCCATGGACAGTTCATGCGTTTCCCTTTCCATTCCGGCTCCGCACAGAAGAACTCATCATCGGCACTTGAAGAGGGAATGGGAAAAGGTGTCCAGAACTCTTTCTTATTCAGGAGATGCCTTTTCAAGCCGCGACCGTGGCTCTTCTCAACGATATCAGTAAAGTACGGATAGAAACAAGTGGCGGCTTTAATGTTGGTGCGCTCTCCTGAAGCGGGATTAACATCAAAGAACATTTCTTCTTTCGGATCCCACATTTTCTCAAGTACCGCTGTCTTGATCTTCTGTGATTCAATCTTCCACAGGTCTGCGTCATCATTCTTTCCAAGCTTTTCGGCGATCGTACATAGTGCTTGTTTCAGTCTGTAGACGTAGACGGTAACGTCGACTCCTTTCAGCCGAAACACCTCGCCCCAATTGTCCTGGTCTGCCTTGGGATTGACCGCAATGTAGCGATGCATGAACTCTTGGCCAGTCTCATAGTGATTGTCAATGTCGTACAATCCGCTGACTTCTTCGTCACGCTCCCGGTCGAAGTATCCGACGTACTTCTTCAAACCATCGTAGACTTCTTCGAGGTAACTATGCAAAGGGTGAATCAAATCCAACTGTAGCAGTGCGTTGCCCCAATCGGCATGGTAGAACATCTCCTGGCGGAAGTAGTTCATGTCGATGTACCCGCGAAACCCTCCGTCGTCACGTTGATTATCCAGAAATGTCAGAAGACTCCCTTGGGCGAGATCCGGCTCATGCATCCAGCGATTCTCGAGCATGTGACATGGTGCGCTGTAGGAGATCGGCGCGCGGAAATATCCGATTCCTTCGCACACAAAAGGCCGTTTGTAGTTGCCTTCGCTTCCATACTGTGTGTTGAGTCTGAGTCCGAACCAGCGATACCAATAGTACCGGTTGAAGAATCGATCTGAGCACTCGAAAGATGGGACCGAACTGAAGTGGTCGTTCCAGTTCATCCGGCTTAAGTCGATGGGATTTGGCTGCTGGAGAGCCACGCGCAGACTATTCAGAGTTTCTTCAGCTGCGGAGGAGGCGGCAAATCCCACAGCGACCTGTGTCGATTGACCTGGTCCAACGGAAATGGGCGAGTGCAAAGCCATATAGACCAGACCTTCATGGGTCACGCCATCAAGTTGCTTCTTGTTCCCGAGGCCTGTAGAAGTGAACTTCTCGAACCACGGCGTTTGTCTCCAATCAGGGCGAAGCGAAGTCTTCTCACCAAGATTCAGGCCGAAGGATCGCGATGGACGATTGAGAGAATGCGCAAGCGATTTCAACATGTGGATTGACCGAAGGGCGAAGGAGCTTGTGAAATGAAACTGTCCCTTTAGAATGTTCGATGTCCGACAGCCACACGGATTCTTTCGAAGGGAAGTGCTCCTGCGTTGTCCAAGCCACGAAATGGATGCGGACCTTTTTCTTTGTCGGATTATTCACTTCAACAACAGACAGAGCCACATCATTCGGAAGAATTGAGCGGCGCTCTGTCAGTCGCAATCGCGTTTTCGTGCCGCAGACCGTGCCTTCGAATTCTTGTGTGAGGCACGAAGGGTCCCAGCGACGCCTGAGGAATCTCAGCTTGATCTCTCGTCCGACCTCATCAAGAACGGTCCATGTGAAGAGCGGCTTCAGTTCATAGTTATAGTAGTGCGCCTCATCCCAAAATCCCGGGGTATCGAGGTGAAGGGGGAAGGGCGGAGCCCAAAGAAGCCGATTGCCGCCTCCGAGGTACCACTTGTCCTCGCGAGAGAGGAGATGAAGGATGTCTTTGTTTTTCATAGATGGATCCTCCTGCAATTGGAATGAGGACCTTACCCCTTGAGGCCTGTCATCGTAATGCCTTTGACGAAGTACTTCTGTGCAAACATGAAGACGATGACGATCGGGAGCATGACAACCACGGCTGCCGCCATCTGGTGTGGCCAATCTGTTGTATAGAGATTGCTGAAGGACGCGATGCCAACCTCGACCGTCCGCATATCGACCCTGTTTGTCACGATCAGAGGCCAGAGAAAGTCTTTCCAGCTCCCCATAAACGCGAAAATTGCGAGCGTCGCAAGCGCCGGTTTGGAGAGTGGTAGGATGACTTTAAGAAAGATGGTGAACTCCGAAGCGCCATCGACGCGGGCCGCATCCTCAAGCTCTTTGGGTATCGTGAGGAAGAACTGTCGAAGAAGGAAAATGCCCCAGACACTTGAGACCGTCGGCGTGAAAAGTGCCCAATAGGTGTTCATCCATCCAAACGTTGTGATGATCAGGAAGGCTGGGATGATCGTGACGATTGCGGGAATCATCATCGTGCCGAGATACAGCGCAAAGATCTTTTCACGTCCCCGAAATTGGATTCGTGCAAAGGCATACGCTGCCATTGAGCAGAACGTGAGCTGGCCGAGAACAGATGCAGCTGCAACGATCAGAGAATTCAGAAAGAATCTCCCAAACGGTTGCAGCGTCATCGCTTCTCTGAAGTTGTCCCATTTCCAAACAGCGGGAATGAACTTCGGGGGGAACTGGTAGACTTCGAGCTCATCCATGAGCGAAGTACTGATCATCCACAAGAATGGAATGAGCATGGACGCGGCAATCGCGATCAAACCCAGGTACAAGAATATCTTGCCTGCGCGCTTCATGAATGATCAATTCTGTCGGGATTGCTGGAGCTGTTTCCAAACATCAGGATCTTCATGCCCCAGTCGCCACACCGAGATTCCACGAAAACGATATTTCTTGACCAGCGCCATCTTGGCAGTGAACGATCGAGCATCCTCAAGGTACAGGTACTCGTTCAGCCCCTCGTTGCTGTAGAATGTATAGTAGACCTTCTCCCGATCATCCCACTGCCAGGATGCTCCAGATCGTTCTGCGATCCCTTTGGCTTCTTTGTAGTCCAGTGTGCGACCCCACGCGAGAGGTTTGCCATTCTGATAGGCGGCCTGCCAATGATGTGAATAAAACGGCAGACCAAGCGAAATCTTCGAGGTCGGCACACCTTGGGACACGAACTGAATGGCTGCCTCCATCCATGGTATCCCTGCAACGGGACCTGGAGGAGTCCGAGGGGTGTGTTGGGAATAGGTCATAAGCGAGACAAAATCCCCGATTTCACCGAGCGCTTTGTAGTCGTATACACCACTCCAGTTTTCGAAGTTCCATCGGTGATATTCCGTCGGACCAGCGTTGTCACTTGATCGGGGAACAACGGCAATGCTGATACCAAAGCCGTTTGCGTGCAAGAGGGAAGCAGCCTGTCGATAAAACTCTGTGAAAAGTTCTTTGTCCTTTACGTGGATGTTCTCGTAATCGAATTGGATGCCGTAGTATTTGTTTTCCCGGCATAGACGAAGCATGGTGGAAACTGCCCTGATTCTCGCTAGCGAATCGTGAAGGAAAGAGTGGAATGCAGGTTGGTCAAAGCCCGTGTTCATTACCAGTGGCATGACTTTGACACCATTTCTCCTCGAGAGATCGAGAACACGACTATCGACAGAACCCGCGATGATTCCATGTTCATCCATCTTATATGATTGCGGACCGACAATGTCGATACTCTTAATGTTCGCTTTGAAGCTCAAGAAACAATCCTCATTGTCGATAGCATAGAAGAGCGTCTCAGTCCGCTGTGCTAACGCAACCGTCGCCGACAGAAGGACGAGGATACAGGCAGCCGAGATACATCGTAGAGAGAACATATGACCTCCGGACATTCTATACGGATGAGATGCTCAATCGCCGAAGCAAATCCCCAAGTCTCGACCCGTGCTCATTGTGTCGCAATCAAGCGGAACGGATTTCATCCGGCGTGTTGCCTGGTCCAACGGGACATATCGCACGGTAGGGGGATCTAAAGCAACCATAACTCCCGACTTTCCTTCATCGAGCGCACGAATCGCCGCAGCACCGAACCGGAGCGATATGAGTCGGTCGAATGTCGTCGGTGTCCCACCCCGCAGCAGATGTCCGAGGACGACGCAGCGGGTTTCCCGTCCCGTTGCTTGCTGGATTTCCTCTGCCACACGCTCCCCGGCGCCGCCCAGCCGTTCGGCTCGTCCCAGTTCTTTGGAGACCACGGAAAGGGAGCCCCCTTTCGGTTTGGCGCCTTCTGCAACGACCACGATCGCGAATTTCCGTCCGCCTGTGAACCGCTCCTCGATCTTCTTGGCCACACTTCGGATATCGTATGGGATCTCAGGGATCAGGATCGCATCAGCTGTCCCGGAGATGCCGCTGTTCAAAGCAATCCATCCGGCGTACCGTCCCATGACCTCCACCACCATAACACGCCGATGTGCCTCTGCGGTGGAGTGGAGTCTATCGATGCACATGGTGGCAAAGGAGACGGCCGTGTCAAAACCGAATGTAATGACCGTCTTCTCGAGATCGTTGTCGATCGTCTTGGGAACACCAACCACTTTGATTCCTTTTTGCGCGATGACGTTGGCAATTGTCAATGAACCGTCTCCTCCAACTGCGACGAGAGCGTCAATCTTCTCGCGTTTGAACGCTTTTATCAATTCGTCCGAACGGTCCTTCTCGTACATCTTGCCGTCTTTGCCTTTGGTTGGGTACTTGAGCGGGTTCCCTTTGTTCGTCGTCCCGAGAATGGTTCCGCCCAGATGCGTAATGCCTCTCACCGCGGCACGCGTCAGAGGTATAAGTCCCCCTTCGGGGTACTCATCAGGCATCATTAATCCATTGTATCCGTCCCTGATGCCAACGCACTCCCACCCTCGGTCCACGGCTGCAATCGTTGCTGCACGAATCACCGCGTTGAGTCCAGGAGCGTCTCCGCCGCCGGTGTTGATAGCGATTTTCTTGATGCCTTTGGTTGCCATAGATGTTCCTCCAATGGAAATAAATCATCCGTATTCGACTTGTCTTCCCAGTAGTCTGAATTGAATCCATGTTGCGATGACAATGATAACGAAGAGCACCCAGGACATTGCCGAAGCGTACCCCATTCGAAGTTGTTCCCAGGCCGATTGATAGATGTGATAGACGATGACATCAGTACTCCCGACAGGACCTCCGGCAGTCATGACATAGATTGAAGTGAAGACCTGAAATGAACCAATCAGTGATGTCGTGAGAATAAAGAACGTCGTCGGTTTCAGCAAGGGGAGAGTGATATGCCAGAATCGATTCCAACTCCCTGAGCCGTCGATCCGGGCTGCATCGTGCAATTCTTCCGGTATCCCCTGCAATCCAGCAAGGAAAATGATCATTTGATAACCAAGTCCCAGCCAAATGGAAAAAATGATAATAGATACCATTGCGGTGCTTGTGGAGTTCAGCCATGCCGACGGCCCAAGGCCGACAAGCTGAAGGAGAACATTCGCCACCCCAAACGTCGGATGATAAATCCACATCCACACGAGGGCAATTGCGACGAAGGAAGTAACGCTTGGCAAGAAATACAGCGCCCGGAGGAAGGCAATCCCCTTGAATCGATGGTTCATCATGAGCGCAACGGCCAGAGAGAGGACCATGCCCACCGGGACGTTGAGAGTGTAGAGGAACGTGTTCTTCAGAGCATTCCAGAACGAATCATCTGAAAACACTTCCCGAAAATTGGCCAGTCCGACAAATGGCTTGTCGGCCACGATGACATCCCACCGATGCAGGCTCAGGTATCCCGCAAAGACTATGGGAGTCAGAATAAATACGGTGAGATGAAGAAGAGAAGGAGCGAGAAAGCCAATCGCCGTGCCCGTAGTTCGACGTGACTTCCCGCGAGCCCGCGCATACAGCAAGCCGCTCGCCAGGGCAACGAGGAATGCAACGATGAGCAGGAAGCGAAGGATTTCAGAATGTTGACGGATGGGTTTGAATTCCGAGGCTTCGTGGAGTCGCGTATTCTCCAGCTGACGGTCGATCTTCGCTGCATAGCGATTCATCGTCTCGTGCATCGGCTGTCCGTTCACCAGCACCTCATCGACGGCGTCCTGCAAAGTCCATTCAACTTCGCTGAAACGCTCAATCAATGAACCCCAAGGTTGGCGGCAGGAGGGAACTTCCGCGACGAATGCGCGCTCAAATCCATGAGTATCCCGTGACACAATCTCTTCAGCAATGCTGCGGGAGGATGGTATCTCGAGGTGACGAGAGGCTCTGATTCGATTTGCTTCCTCCCCCGCCATAAATGCAGCAAGAAGCGCCGCCTCTTTTGGGTGTGGGCTGTTCACAGGCACGCACCATCCCGATTCGTACATCACGTTGACCTTCTTCGCACCGGGACGCTGAGGTATGGGAGCGATGCCGATGTCAAGCTTGCCTTGTTCCACTAGTCTGAGTAACCGCGGCAACCGCCAATGGCCATCGATCATCATGGCGATCTTTCCATTCGCGAAAAGCTGGCTGTTGCTCCCTGTTTTCTCAGATTGGACCCAGCTTCCTGTGCCGGGTGCTACGTTCTGTATTTTTTGGAGGTCGATCAGAAACTGAAGTGCGGACTCCGTTGCACGGGAATTGAGATATCCTGTCGCCTTGGTTCCGGATGGATCAACAACATCTCCACCAGAACTCCAGACCCAGACGATCCAGAAATAATAATAATTTGTAAATGCTGTGCCGTACTGATCAATCGATCCATCACCGTCAATATCCCGCGTGAGCTTCGATGCGATGTTACGGTATTCATCCCAAGTCCAGGCAACGCCTGGAAAGGGAAGACCTGCCTCTCGAAAGAGTCGCTTGTTGTAGTACATCATCAGCGGCGTGAATCCTTTTGGAAAAGCGTAGAGGGCTGATCCTTTGCGGGCAATGTCCGTGACATTTGAAAACCACTGGGTGGTGTCAATGTTCAACTCATGGACAAAGGAGGAGAGATCGAGAAGAACTTTCTTGTTCGTGAAGGTCGGTATCAACTTTGAATCGAGGAGAAACACGTCGGGGGGCTCATCGGCGGCCAGAGCGGTGAGTATTTTTTCTTCATACTGGACGCCGGGATTAGGCTCGTAAAGGATTTCGATATTCGGACACCTGTACTTGAACGCAGCGATGGATTCTTTGTCAAGGGGCATCTCGTCAATGTCGGCCCAGTTGGTCAATCGCAATGTGACCGTGCGTTGGGCATTTGCCGTCAACGAGAACAGCAGGAGGAGAACAAAGAGCCAGGGAATGGTATTTCTCAGCGGGACATCAGATGTGAGGGAGTGAGACACGGTTTGTTCTCGCTGATGTTGATAGCAGGGATGTTCATTATCCCACAATCGCTGCACGCTTGAGAAGGCTTCACCAGATCTCACGAGGAGGCGAGACAGGATCGCAGCCTGTTACTGTTTAGATAGCTTCTGAAGCACATCCTTTGTGTTGGATGCCGCAGAGAGGATTTCTTCCCGCGAATTGTAAAAATGCGGAGAGTACCGAAACTTGCCGTTTCGCAATGAAATGAAGACCTCGCGCCGAGTCAGCTCCTGAAAAGCAGCAGTAGGATCCACATTCTTTGGAGGTTCGATGGTGACGATGCCTGCACGTTCGCTGAGTGTTGTTGGTGAAAACAGTTTGACTCCCTCAACGGCAACAAGCTCGTCCATCAAGGTTTGGGTCAGGCCCAGAATGTGAGATTCAATGATGCTGGGACCGACTTCAAGCAGAGTCGACAAGGCGGCGTGCATGCCCCACATACCGGGGATGTTCACCGTGCCGCCTTCATAACGCCTCGCATTGGGATCGAGAGCCTGATCCCAGTTTGAGAAATCAAACGGATTCTCAACGGAAAGCCAGCCAAGATATTTTTGATGAACGCGTGCCTGGAGTTCCTCCGTGAGATAGAGAAATCCGATTCCCTGTGGGCCCATCTGCCATTTTGGAGCGCCGGCCGCCATTGCGTCGATTTTCATCGCCTGAACGTCCAGCTTGATGGCGCCAATTGCTTGGATCCCATCGACCGCGAAAATGATCCCTTTTGAGCGACAAAGATCCCCGAGGAGCATCATGTCTGCCCTGTATCCCGACAGAAACTGAACCGCGCTCAGCGCCAGGAGCCTCGTCCGAGGTTGCAAGGACGAATAGATGAGCTCTGGAGTCACCCGACCATCGGCACATCGCATGATGTCCACTTCAACGCCCTGGCTCTTCAGGTGATAGTATGGATAGATGTTTGCCGGGAATTCCTGATCATTGAGAAGAACACGATCCCCCGGTTTCCAATCGATGCCTGAGGCGACGACATTGAGGGCGTCGGATGTATTTCCGACAAGTGCGATGCGTTTGTAGGATTCGGCGTTGATCAGGCGCTGAATACATCGCTTCGTCTCTTCGATTTGTACCAAATCATCGAAGAACGTCTCGATCTTTCCTGACGAGCGATCTTGTAGATGCTGTGTTTGCGCTCGCACGACTCGGGTCGAGAGAGGGCTGACCGCGGCGTGATTGAGATATATCACGCCTTTTTGGGTATGAGGGAAGAGCTGACGAAGGTTCTGAAGCTGGTCGTGCGGAATGGGATTGAGTGATTGTGTGTTCACGTCGGGTCTGGAATAGAAAGACTATGGAATTGTGTGAAGATAATACTCAAAGAGACGAGTAAAATCAAGGATTTCTGGGGTGTTTGCGGTATTGTTTTTCGTCAGCGAGTTGCATAAAATGAATATCAGCGACCCCTCCCGGTCCTGAAACTGCCATCACTCGTAAGAGACCTGAAGGCGGAGTCAAGAGGAAGGGATACCGACTCTCTTGAAAGCGTCTGGAAACTATCGCTATTGCTGGGATCTCGTACACAATGTTAAATCATCAAGGTGGTGACAAATGCGAAAACCAGTACTTCTAAGCTCTCTCCTTCTTCTCATTGTCGTCCATGCATCATTGTCTGCCCCGGCAGGCAGCGACAGCACTGTTACTACCGCACTCATTCGGTGTGATGACATTGGTATGTGCCACGCCGTGAATATGGCCGCCAAGCAAGTCCTTGACCAGGGATTCCCCGTTTCAATGTCTGTCATGTTTGTCTGTCCATGGTATCAGGAAGCTGTAGATCTCCTCAAGCAATATCGAAATGTTTCGGTGGGTGTGCATCTGACACTCAACGCGGAATGGAAGAACTACCGATGGGGTCCCGTGAGTGGACGGAGCGCCGTTCCGTCGCTCGTTGATAGCCTGGGATTCTTCTTTCCATCGCGAGCGACCTTCTTTGCACACCAACCAACGTTGTCCGACATTGAACAAGAACTCCGCGCCCAGTTGGATCGTGCTCTGCGTTGCGGCCTGCACATTGACTACGTTGACTACCACATGGGGACTGCAGTTGACAAGCCCGAGTCACGTGCGATTCTGGAGAACCTAGCGAAAGAATATGGAGTTGCCATCTCACGTTATTTTGGCGAAGAAGATGTCAGCGGCGTGTATAGCGCTCCCCCGGCGGGGAAACTCGATACACTTCTCGATAGAACGCGAAAACTCCCTTCTGGTAAAATCAACTTGATGGTCTTCCACGTGGGGCTAGAGGGCCCCGAAATGGACGCGCTGCTTGACCTGAATGTTTTCGGTCCTGCAGATATGAGCAAACATCGTGAAGGCGAATTGCGGGCACTCACCGCAGTCGACTTCATGAAACTCATTCGAACAATGAAAGTCCATCTGACCACATATCACGAATTGGTGGAAGAAGTTGGACTGCAGGGAATGAAACGACCATCGGCAAAGGACTAATGGTTTGAGATTACTGGTTGTCATAACGATCGCCTTGCTTGGATTAACTTCCTGCGGTATAACGACGTATGTGCCCGCCCGAATGGCTGCGAAGTTCTATGACGAGGGGGACTACGCAAACGCGATTCACTACTACATGAAAGCCGTCGCGGATCGCGATCAGCGGGCTGAAACATTCTTTTGGCTTGGGATGTCTTTCTACAAGCTCGGAGATCTCGAAGAAGCAATGCTAGCCCTGGAAAGGAGCTTTGAGAAAGACTCAACAGATGTCGCAGTGATAGAGAGACTTGCTGCCGCTAATCTTGATCTTGGAAATCTTCCAAAGGCAGGGTACTATTGCAGGAAAGCAATACATATTGATGCCGACTACCTCGAGTCATACAATACACTCGGTCACGTGCTCTTTGAGGGGGGAGAGTTGGACAGTGCTGAGTCTTGTTTCAGCTACGCTCTCTCTCTTTCGAAATCGTCGCGATGGAAATCCATTGCTGACGCTTCGTTCAGGTACTACGAGGGACCTCGGGCGGAAGCGAGCAACGGACTTGGGGAAATCTGCATCGCACGCGGTTTGTTCTATGAGTCACTGGTGTTCTTTGACGCTGCCAACTCCCTTGCGAATCATTGGGAGACGCCATGGTTCAACAAGGGAAGAGCCTATGAAGCTCTGGGGAACACCAAGGCTGCAGAAGTTGCCTATCAGAGGACAATCGATCTTGCCCCAGGAAAAGCGGGGGCGTTCAGGAACCTGGGGCGGATGTATCGAAGGCTTAGACGGGATTCTGAGGCGATGTCTCTGTACAGGCGTGCCATTCGGATCGATTCGACAGATGTGGAGTCTTACTATGCACTGGCTGAACTTTATGACAAGAACGACGACAAATGGAACGCGGCTGATACTTACAACAGAGCCGTGGACAGAGCTCCTGATGACCCATCTTCGTACTCACGCGCTGCAAGGGCCAACATGTTGATTGGGAACTATGATCTGGCCATAGAATTCTTGAGCGAGGTTGTCGAACTGCAACCTCAACACGCAGATGGTCACAACGCACTCGGTGAGGCCTATCGGGCTGCTGGTGATACTGTCCAAGCGCGTCAGGCATTTGAAGAAGCAATTGCCATCGATTCTCTCTATAGTCTTCCGCTTCGCAACCTGGGAGAGTTGCTGCTCCAGGAAAATAATGCGTCAGAAGGTCTGAAGTATTATGTCCGCGCAGCTCGGTTGGGTGACGAGAAGGCGGCCGCGTTCCTTCGTTCTCGCGGCCTCGATTGAGAACGATAGATGAAACTTCACCTCGTTGAGATCGTCGTTCTGGCTTTCGTTCCGCTGACTCTCCGAACCGTGCTTTATCTTGTCGCCTGTCGAGTGCGCTCCCTTCACATCACATTACTCAATGCAATTATTCTCGCAGGCGCAGGGTATCTGCTTGCGTTTATTCCGATTCCAATTCCTTTTTTCCTTCACCAACCCATTGTCATTGGCGTTGCGATGTTCCTGTTCGCCCGCTATACGGAAGCCGAACTTTTCCCCGACGTTATCTTTATTCCGCTGGTGATCGAACTCTTCTCCGCCTTGCTCATGGACGAGGTTCTGGTACCGATGTTAGCGTGAAATGTGTTTTCGCAAATCCAGAGTTTCATTGGATACCACAGCTGAGAATGAGCTTTCGAATTTGCCCGCACGCACTCTGTGAAACATGACTCTTGCGAGACCATCGATTTTTCCGTAACTTCCCTAAAATCGCCCCCGTAGCTCAGCATGGATAGAGCAGCGGTTTCCTAAACCGGAGGTCGGACGTTCGAATCGTCTCGGGGGCACCAAGGCATTTTCGATTGTCGATTTGCGATGTACCGTTCACGGTTCGCTCTTCACAGTTCACTCATCAAAACTCACACTTCACTATTCACAATTCACTACTCACGAACTGACTAATCACCGCTACCAATCAACCAATCACCAACCCTTCGACTCGCCCCGACAAAACACGTCGGGACTCGCTCAGGGCAGGTTAACCAATCATTAACTAACTAATCCGACTTCCCAATGCGCTTATCACACGCTTTCATTCCGACTCAAAAGGAAATACCGGCAGAGGCCGCGATACCAAGCCATCAACTCATGATCCGGGCGGGCCTGATGCGCCAGCTTACGGCTGGGGTGTACTCGTTCTTGCCTCTCGGGTTCAGAGCAATCCTCAAGGCGATCCAGATTGTGCGCGAGGAAATGAACGCGATAGGGGGTCAGGAATTCTTGTTGCCGGCCCTGAACCCGGAGTCCCTGTGGGTTCAGTCGGGCCGAAGGGATATACCGAACTTCATCCTGAGCATCAAAGAGCGTGACCTTGTCCTCGCACCAACGCACGAGGAAGTCATCGCTCAAATCGCTGGGATGCATATCCAGTCGTACAAAGACCTTCCCCAAATCTGGTACCAAATTCAAACGAAATTCCGGAACGAGCCCAGACCGCGGTCGGGCGTCTTGCGTGGCCGCCAGTTCATCATGAAGGATTCCTATACGCTTGACACTTCATTCGAAAACCTTGACATCGGATACGACAAGCACGCCGAGGCGTATCGCAAAATCTTCACCCGATGTGGCCTGAAGTTCTTCGTCGTAGGAGCATACAGCGGAGCGATGGGAGGGACCGGTTCACAGGAGTTCATGGTGGAATCGACATCCGGCGAGGATACAGTCGTGCTCTGCCAGAAATGTGGATATGCAGCGAATCTCGAAGTGGCGAAATCATCGGTCGCGGGCGTGGGGCGCATCGCCGAGAGCAAGTCGCCTGCAGAGATTCACACCCCGAACGTACATACGATCGACGAGCTTGCCGTGTTCCTCAACATTGAACACAAGTGGCTTGCGAAGTCCCTTGTCTATCAGCACAACAGCAAGCCGCTTCTTATCCTGATGTCAGGAAACGATCAGCTGAACGAGGCGAAGCTGGGGACTGCTCTTGCAGGAGGCGAGTTCCGTGCGATGCCCGCGGAAGAGTTGAGCAAATTGACGGGGGCAGATGCCGGATCGATTGGACCTCTGGGCCTCAAAGGTTTCCGGATTATCGCCGACAAGCGCCTGGAGGGGGCGAACAATCTCATCAGCGGAGCGAATCGCAACGACTATCACATCGCGAACATTGATATGCAACGCGATGTGAAGGTCGATGGATATTTTGATCTTCGCACTGTGGAGTCCGGAGAGGCCTGCTCATCGTGCGGATCGCCCCTGAAGATTACGAACGCGATTGAACTCGGACATATCTTCAAACTTGGAACGAAATACTCTGATGCATTGAATGTGACATATCTTGATGAAAACGGGCAATCGAAACCTGTCGTGATGGGAAGCTACGGAATCGGGATCGAGCGCATTATCGCGTGTGCTATCGAGCAGAACAACGACAAAGACGGCATTGTGTGGAACACAGCGCTTGCTCCATATCCGGTGCATCTGACGGCCATCAACATGAACAACAACGACATCGTGACTACGGCAGACAGGCTCTACAAGTCTCTCAACGAAGCGGGTTTGGATGTATTGTTTGATGACCGAGGGAATGTCTCTCCGGGGTTCAAATTCAAAGATGCCGATTTGCTCGGCATGCCGGTTCATGTGATCGTCGGGGAAAAGGGTTTGAAGAACAATCAGATTGAGGTCAAGCTCAGGAGAACGGGAATAAGGACGATGGTTCCCATCGACGATCTGATCCCGACTGTAAAGAAACTTCTGGCTGATTAAACCATCATGAGCAATTCCGTTCTACCTTATTTTGTTGGCGGTGAATGGCGCGGCCTCTCGTCGCCTCCTGCTGTCATCGAGGTGCGGAATCCGTATGATAACGCGCTTGTGGGAGTTGTGGCACGAGCGACGGAACCGGACGTCAACATCGCGGTTGAGCGCGCACTGGCTGGTTTCGAGAAGACCCGACGTCTACAGAGCCATGAGCGGCACGAGATCCTCACGTTCATTGCAGCAAAGATCAACGAGAGGAAGGATGAGTTCGCCGAACTGCTGTCCATGGAGGTGGGAAAACCAATTTCGGCGGCCAGAACAGAGGTCATCCGCTCGGTTCTCACCTACCAACTTGCTGCGGAGGAGGCGCGCAGGATCGGAGGGGAAGTTGTCCCATTGGATCTCAATATCCCAGGGCAAAACAGGTACGGTATTGTTCGGCGTTTTCCCATCGGGATAGTTCTGGCAATTGCTCCGTTCAATTTTCCTCTGAATCTCGTTGCCCATAAGGTTGCCCCTGCAATCGCCAGTGGCAACGCAGTCATCCTCAAGCCCACATCGTCAGCTCCCATAATAAGCCTGAAGCTAGCAGAGATTATCGAGGCGTCCGGATATCCCGCTGAAGCTTTCAGTGTCTTGCCGTGCTCGAGCCGTGTCGCAGAGACCCTTGTGAGGGATCCACGCATTAAGATGCTCAGTTTCACTGGGAGCCCGGCAGTGGGGTGGCCTCTGAAAGCGATTGCTGGAAAGAAAAGGGTCCTCCTTGAACTCGGAGGGAATGCCGGTGTGATTGTCGATCGTTCGGCGAACCTTGAGGAGGCCGTTCGCAAGAACCTCCTGGGTGCATTTGTCTATTCTGGTCAGGTGTGTATCAAGGTGCAGCGAATCTATGTACATACTGACCTTTTCGACGAGTACACAGCACGATTCGTTGAAGGCGCGAAACAGATGAAGACCGGAGACCCGCGTGACCCTGCAACGATTGTTGGACCAGTCATTACTGCTGAAGCAGCGTCTCGGATACTGGACTGCATCGATGAAGCACGCGAACAAGGTGCAAAGGTTCTTGCGGGTGGCGGACACGTCGGCAGCGTGATTGAGCCAACAGTCATAGTCAATGTCTCAAGAACATCGAAAGCCTTTTGTACGGAGATCTTCGGCCCGGTGGCTACACTGCACAAATTCTCTACGATCGAGGAAGCAGTCGCCGGTGTGAATGACTCTTCGTTCGGTTTGCAGGCGGGGATCTTCTCGAATGACTACCGAAATATTCTCTACGCGTACAACAACCTCGAAGTCGGAGCTCTCATTGTCAATGAAAATCCTACCTTCAGAGTTGACAACATGCCATACGGCGGTGTGAAGGACTCGGGGTTCGGACGGGAAGGCATTCGATACGCAATTGAAGAGATGACTGAGCCGAAGATGCTGGCAATGGGGATGTAGGAATTGCGGCAGTTGATTTCCACTTTCCTAATGCGTACTGTTTTGTAGTTGCTTTTCGTTTCCATCAACCTTTCTTTTCCCGGTTTCACATGCCTGAGTTCATTCACCTTCACAATCATTCGCATTACAGTCTCCTCGATGGGGCTTCCACAGTTGAAGCCCTCGTGGCCGCTGCTGTCCAGAACAAGATGCCCTCTGTGGCACTCACGGACCATGGGGTAATGTACGGTTCGATGGAGTTCTACAAAAAGGCGAAGAAGGCAGGGATCAAACCGATCGTCGGATGTGAAGCCTATATTGTACGATCTGGAACACGGTTTGACAAGTACTCATCGAGCGACAAAACAAGCAACATTCAAAAGGGAGGTAACTATCACCATCTCCTGTTGCTTGCAAAGAACGAGGAAGGCTATCATAACCTGATCAAGCTCGTCACGCTGGGTCACACAGAAGGCTACTACTACAGACCTCGCATCGATTTCGAGCTGTTGGCGCGATATAAAGAAGGCCTCGTCGCAACTTCTGCTTGCCCGGGGGGCATCGTGGGTTCGCAGCTCATCGACGGAAAATATGATGAGGCGAGAATCCTCGCCGGGAAATACAAGGAACTCTTCGGTGAAGATTTTTACATCGAGATACAAAACCATGGTTTGGACATTGAAGAGCCAATTCTCTCGAATGCTCCACGGTTAGCAAAGGAGCTGGGTGTCAAACTCGTGGCGACAAACGATTGCCACTACATCAGCTCGAAGCACTCGATGCCGCACAACATCATGAAATACATCCCGGACGCCACGAGTACGTTTAGTCCGGACTACAGGGTTCTGAAATACCGCACAGATCAGCTCTTTTTCAAGTCACCGGCTGAGATGATCAAGGCCTTCAAGGATTTCCCGGAAGCCATCACCTCCACCTTGGAGATCGCCGAGAAGTGCAACCTGGCGCTAGATTTAAAAAAGAACCACATGCCCCAGTTTCCTATCCCTGCTGACGCTGGAGTGGCATCCCTGCCAGAGTATCTTGACAAGCTTTCCAGGGCCGGTATCGAGCGGAGATATGCCAACGTAACGCCAGAGGTTCTCTCGCGACTCGAGCATGAATTGCAGGTCATCAAGAAGATGGGCTATGAGGGATACTTCCTGATCGTTCAGGACTTCATCAATGCGGCCCGATCGATGGGCATTCGCGTGGGTCCTGGTCGGGGAAGTGCAGCCGGAAGCATCGTTTCGTATGCCCTGGGCATCACGGACGTGGATCCAATCCACTACGATCTCCTGTTTGAGCGTTTCCTCAACCCGGACCGCGTAAGCATGCCCGACATCGACGTCGATTTCGCTGATGACAAACGCGACCAGGTCATTAACTATGTCAAGCAGAAGTATGGCGAAAACTCTGTTTCTCAAATCATCACCTTTGGAACGCTCTCGACTCGTGCTGTCCTGAAAGATGTAGGCAGGGTGCTTGGAGTACCTCTCAGCACGATCGAGCCACTGACGAAGCAGATCCCCGTTATCATGGGAAAAGTCACCCCACTTGCTGAAGCCCTGGAGACTGTTCCGGAGCTCAAAGCCATCAAGGAAACAGGGGATGACAAGATCAGGCTGATGATCGAGACCGGTCTTGTGCTTGAAGGGATGAATCGGAATGTCTCAACGCACGCCGCTGGAATTGTCATCGCTCCGGGGGAGATCAGTGATTATGTCCCGATGTACAAGACTCCGCAAACGGAGCTGATGACGCAGTACAACATGAAAGATCTTGAGGCGGCTGGACTCCTCAAGATGGACTTCCTCGGTCTCCGGACACTCACAGTCATTGACAATGCGCTTCGACAAATCAAAGAGAATCACGGCGTCGAGGTAGACCTTGATCACCTTCCGATCGATGATGAGAAGACGCTTGACCTCTTCTGCAACGGACAAACAGTTGCTGTGTTCCAGTTCGAAAGTTCCGGGATGACAGACTATCTCCGGAAACTGAAGCCGACGTCGATTCATGACCTCGTTGCAATGAACGCTCTGTATCGGCCGGGTCCGATGGAAAACATACCTGACTTCATCGACCGGAAGCATGGGAAAAAGAAGATCGAGTACATACATCCGAAACTCGAACAGGTATTGAAGGAGACATACGGCGTCATCGTATACCAGGAACAGGTGATGAAGATCGCCAGCGAGATTGGTGGACTCAGTCTTGCCCAAGCCGACATCCTGCGTCGAGCGATGGGGAAGAAGGACAAAGAATTGATGGCGAAGCAGAAGAAGGAATTCGTTGATGGCGCCGTCAAGAATGGCATAGAGAGAAAGATCGCCGGCGACATCTTCGATTTGATTGAAAAGTTTGCTTCGTACGGATTCAATAAATCTCACAGTGTTGCGTACTCCGTTCTTGCCTATCAAACGGCATATCTGAAGGCACATTATCCCGCCGAGTACATGGCGGCGACGATGTCAAGCGAAATGGCCGACACAGGCAAGATCGTCATCCTGACGGACGATTGTCGAAAATTGGGTATTCACGTCCTGCCGCCGGATGTCAACGAAGGAGAAGTGACGTTTGTCGTGAAGTCGAAGGGCATTCGTTTTGGCCTGAGCGCGATCAAGAACGTCGGAATCAGTGCAGTGGAATCGATCGTTAAAACCAGGATGGAGAAAGGTCCCTTCACGGACGTCTTCGATTTCTGTGCTCGTGTGGACCTTCATCTTGTGAACAAGAAAACTGTTGAGAGCCTTATCCAGGCTGGTGCGTTTGACTCACTCCATGACAATCGTGCGCAAGTCTTCGAGTCAGTAGAAAGAGCAGCGTCCTACGGACAAAACACGCAGGAGCACTCAGGA
>JAPLFP010000296.1 GCA_026390585.1 Ignavibacteriales bacterium
ATCAGCGGGGAAAAGCCGACCGTCTTCGAGAATGTTCTCGTGCGTACAAACGATAGCTGGAGGTTGCAGATCCATCTCGATACTGATGATGCGAACGCTGCAAATGTCAGGGAAGAAACGCTTGTAGAATTCTTGGGCAAAACAGGGAATACGATATGAAGATATGAAAAGTCATAGTAAAGGTAGTTTCAACCAGAAAAGAAGGAAACGTCGACGGACTGCCAATCCTGGTTGTGAGTTATCTCGACGAGACACTGGCTGACACAGGAAAGACTGCGGCGTGTATCGACACCGTCAATGCGGGCGACGGAGACGTGGTGCTTCTGTGCGCATCTTCCTCCGCACGAATGACTTCGAGAACTACCAATGTCGCAACCGACAATACCATCGTCGGCATCATTGATTCCGTCTCAGCCGGATCAAAGTACATCTATAGTAAAAGCAAACCTGGGGCCTAATCAGCGATGAACCTGTCGATGGAGGAATTGGTAAACAAAGTTGTGGCCTCTGTCCTGGCCGAGTTGTCAAGGCGAGGGGTGAAAGTGGAGTTCGGTCCACCGCAGAAGAACAATCCCACAACGGTGTCTCCCCCGAACGCATCTGCTTATGTTGTCGACATGAGCGGCTTTCGGAGCCCGGTTCTCCTTGAACGCCACCTGCTTTCGCTGGCGCCGGAGGTCAAGGAAGTTGCCGTCCCCGCCGGATCAGTGATCACGCCAGGGGCGAGAGATATCCTCAGGAAAAAGAACTTGATACTGAAAAGCATTCCTACAACAAACTAACGGAGGTCCAATGTCGCGAGTAGCCTTGGGTTTTGTCGAAACGCGCGGAAACACCGGAGCGATACAAGCCATCGACGCCATGCTCAAAACGGCGAATGTGGAGTTTATCAAGAGGGTCGAGGTCGGGAGCGCGTTCGTGACTGTCATCGTCCGCGGAGAGGTCGGCGCTGTTCGTTCATCGGTGGAAGCAGGCGCTGAGGCAGCAGCAAAGGTGGGAGAAATAGTCAGCACCAATATCATCCCTTCAGCGCACGAAGATGTGTTTGAATTACTTGGAATTGAAAAATAAGGAGACGGAACAATGATCGATGCATTGGGAATAATCGAAACGGTGGGTTTTACGTCTGCCGTTCAGGCGGCTGATGCTGCAGTCAAGTCAGCGAACGTGAAACTCGGCAAATGGGTCAAAGTCGGAGGCGGCAGAGTGTGCATTATCATGCGGGGCGAAGTCGCGGCGGTCAAAGCAGCAGTCGATGCAGGCGTGACGGCTGCGAAGGCCATCGGCAACGTCGCATGCTCGCTCGTCATTCCGCGTCCTTCGGACAAACTGACTCCACACTTCCCTCTCGAAGCACTTTCGTCAGGGAAAAAGGGTGGAAAATAATCGAGGCCCAGAGTGGACATGAATGACGCTCAATTGAAAGAGCTGGTGGAGCAGGTTGTACGGCAGGTCGTTGGGCAGCTTGATGTATCGACTCCTGCTGCAATCAGCGGAAAAGGCCAGTGGGGCGTTTTCGACGATATGAATGATGCCGTCGAAGCGGCGTACGAGGCGTTTCAATCCTTCAAGACGCGCAGCGTCCAGTGCAGAAAGAAGATCACGGATGCCGTGCGGCAGATGACGCTGGATCACAAGGAAGAACTCGCGAGGATGACCGTTGAAGAGACCCGGATGGGGCGCGTGGATCACAAGATTGCGAAACTCGTCAACGCAGCGGAGAACAGTCCCGGCGTCGAGTATCTGCAGCCGCAGGCGTGGTCGGGACGCAACGGTCTGGCGCTCGATGTCTATGCGCCGTTTGGCGTCATCGGTAACATCACCCCGGCGACGCACCCCGGTCCCACGATGATCAACAACATCATCATTCAGCTCGCAGGCGGAAACACGATTGCGTTCAATCCGCATCCAGCCGCGAAACGGGTCAATGCCAAGGTCATACAGCTCGCAAACCAGTACATGGTCAAAGCTGGTGCTCCCCCGAACCTCGTCACCTGTGTCGCAGAACCGACGCTGGAGACAGCGAAAACACTCTTTAACCATGAACATGTCGACCTCCTATCGGTGACTGGCGGACCTGAAGTTGTTGCAATGGCAATGAGTTGCCCGAAGAAGGTCATCGCAGCGGGACCCGGAAATCCGCCGGTGCTGATTGACGAAACGGCCGATCTGACGCTGGCAGCAAGTGAAATCACACGAAGCTCCAGCTACGATAACAACGTTCTGTGCATCGCGGAGAAAGAGATCTTTGTTGTCGAATCGGTCTTCGAGCAGTTCATGAGCGAGATGCAAAAGGCCGGCAACGTACGCTTGACCCCGAGTCAAATGGACGCGCTGGCAAAGATCGCATTGTTCCAATCAGGCAAACACTGGCTCATCGGGCGAGATTACGTTGGGCGCAATGCGAATGTGCTCGCGAAAGCAATCGGACTCAACCTTTCCGACAGCGTCCCGCTCCTGTTCGGCGAAACCGACCGACAACATCCATGGGTTGTTGCCGAGCAGATGACCTCCTGCATTCCTGTCGTGAGGGTCAAAGACTTTAAAGACGGGCTGCAAGCATCACTGAAAGCAGAGCACGGCTTCCGGCACACGGCGAGCATTTTTACACGGGATATGAATCGAGCCACAGAGTACACACGCGTCATGGACTGCGATGTTCAGACCATCAACGGTGGAACGTTGCGTGGTGACGGCGGGGACCTGGGAGAAGGATACTTCTCTCACACTATTGCGACACCAACCGGAGAAGGAATCTGCACTCCGTTGAATTTTGTCCGCAAGCGCCGCATCATGACCCATGGCGCACTACGATTTGTTTAGAACATATGAAAAGAAATCACGCAAAGCCGCAAAGGCGCAAAGCAATGTAGAATAAAGAAAACAAGTTGTTCTTGGCGTTCTTTGCGACTTGGCGAGAAAAATTCTTAGGCTTTGGTTTTTTGATACGGACTTGAAACTCACACATTACCGAAGTAAGGAGATAACACAATGGCAGCAAAAAGCGCAATCGGGATTCTGGAGACAAAAGGATTTGCACCGTTGGTTCAGGGTGCGGACGCTGCGGTCAAAGCGGCCAACGTTGAACTGGTGGAATGGCGTCAGGTCGGAAGCGGATACGTTTCGTTTCTGATCGAAGGGGACGTCGCATCCGTTCGTTCTGCAATCGAAGCAGGCGCAGACGCCGCTTCCAAGATCGGTGAGGTTGTTTCACAGTTGGTTATTCCCCGTCCGGTTGAAGAAATCGACAAGTCACTCAAAGGCTGACAACCCATGATATTCGCGAAAGTAGTCGGAACGGTCGTTTCGACGCAGAAGGACGAGAACCTCAACGGGAAGAAACTTCTTTTGTGCAAGGAAGTGGATCACCGGGGGAACCCTCTGAACACATACCATGTCGCCGTCGACGCGGTGCAGGCAGGCGAAGGGTGCTTCGTTCTTCTCTCGTACGGATCTTCCGCCCGAATGACCGAGATAACAAGGAACGCGCCGATCGACGCAGTGATCATGGCCATCATCGACGATCTTCAGATCACGCATACCATGCAAGGGCGCAAATGAAGCTTGGGATTGTAATTGGGACCGTCTGGGCCACGAAAAAGACCGCGGAACTGAAGGGCTGTCGTCTCTCCATCGTCCAACCGGTTTCATCGGACATGAAGGAGAATGATCTTCCGCTCGTCGCCGCAGATCCTTTGAACCTCGCCACAGGCGGTGACACCGTCGTCTATGTGACAAGCACAGACGCCACGCAGGCTTTTGACAGCGGCTTCGCGCCGGTCAATGCCAGCATTGTGGAATTGGTAGAGAGGATCGACTGATGTTCCTCGCCCGAGTTAAAAAAAGGATCGTTTCGGCGGCAAAGCACAAGGCGTACGATGGCAAGACGGTTTATGTCGTTCAGCCTGTGAATCCCGATGGGAAGCCTCACGGAAAAGAATGGGTTGCCGTCGACTATGTGGGAGCGAACATCGGCGACATCGTTGTGTGCGGTGGCGCACCAGGTGTTGCACGGGACGTTTTCCATATCGAGCTCGCTCCCATCAGGACACTTATCATGGCCATTGTCGACAAAATTGAGTACACGGATCGGTAGTTGGAAGGAGTTTGTGTTCATTGACCATCAATGAGATTCAGAAACTGGGTATCATCGGAGCCGGCGGTGCGGGCTTCCCTACCCACGTCAAGCTGAACTCCAAGCCCGACACGATCATTATGAACGCGGCGGAATGCGAGCCGTTGCTGCACAAAGACATGCAGATCCTTCGCAACCACGGGGACACGGTGCTGGAAGGATTCAAGATCGCGATGCAACTCACCGGCGCCCGTGAAGGAATCATTGGGATCAAAGGGAAACACCACGAAGAAATCCAGCTGTTGGAATCCAGGGTGTCGGGCAATTGCAGGGTTCAACCGATCGAAGATGTTTATCCCGCCGGGGACGAAGTGACCCTCATTTACATGACGACGGGCAGAATCGTACCACCAGGCGCCTTGCCACTCTCCGTGGGATGCGTTGTGCAGAATGTCGAGACGCTCTACAATATCGGTACAAATAAGCCAGTAGTGACGAAGTTCATCTCTGTTGCTGGCGCAGTGGAAGAACCAGCCACCGTCGAGGTCCCGGTCGGGACATCGTACGCGGAGGTCCTCTCGCATTTCAAGATAACCGCCGAGGAGTATGTGGTCCGATCAGGGGGCTTGATGATGGGCGTGCTCGAAGAGGACCTCAGCAACGTCGTCTCGAAACGGACTTCTGCACTCATTGTCCTGCCGGCAGACCATTATTGCGTGACGATGTACCGACGGTTCAGCACTGATCATGCAATCGACATCATTGCAAAGGCAGGATGCGATCAGTGCTCGTTCTGCACCGAATTGTGTCCAAGATATCTGCTCGGGCATCCCGTTCGACC
>JAPLFP010000092.1 GCA_026390585.1 Ignavibacteriales bacterium
TACAGAACTCGGCATTCCTTCGCTCGAATGGCCTGGGAATTCCGCAACGATCGTAGACGGAAAACAATATACAGGTCAGCACAATTCCTATGGCGGAGGAGTTCAGATTGCTGCCGATCGGGTTGATTCCGCGGCGCGTCTCTACGCTTTCTGTGGTGGGATGATTGATGCTGTCGCAGAGTATATCAATTCGTTTCCTCTGAAGCAGGAGCGCATCGAGAACTATCCCGTTCTGGCCGACGGTAGCTTAAATCCGTCCTACAATCCGAATGAGGCCGAAGAAATCATCATTTCTAAATGGGCGACGCCCGTCGGCGTGACCATCACACGCACCAGCCGGGCATGGAGCTTCCCCGATTACGATGATTTCATTATTTATGAATATGAATTTGAAAACACCGGCGATCTGGACGGAAACCCATCGACACCAGCCCGGCCGGTGAAGCTCAAAGACCTGATCATCAACTTTGATCACGGCCTGACATCGGGGAAATTTGGGTATGAACGAACATCCAACTCCTGGTCCAACTCTGTCGTGGAAAAGAAAGACTATTTTGCGCGGTGGGACAGGCAACGTTGGCTTCAGTACGGATTGCATCGCACCGGAAATCCTGAGCTAAAATATTTTGCCGAGTGGGCTTCGACGGGAAAAAACGGCGGCGGGTTACTCTCGCCTCAGGCGGCAGGTTACATGGTGCTGTATTATGACACCCAGCACCTGGTACGTAGAACGGACACCACCAGGCTCAAGACTGTTATCACAGGCGCGGATACAGTAATGTGGGATTCCCAGGGGCGAATAAAGCAGCCATATTATCTCAGGATGGAAACTTCGCAGATGACCGCGTATGGGAAACTGATTCCCTATGTTCTAGATATGCAGCAAGGCTTGAAGCTTGGTCCCAATACGAATCTCAATGTTTTCGGGCCGGATTGGGTGGGCCGAGCCTCCTTCAACTGGCGACAAAGTAACTATTTCGCAATAGGACGGAATATTTCTTTCGGACCGTACAATCTCAATCCCGGCGAAAAAGTTCGCATCACAATAGCCGAAGTCTGCGGTTATGGCGCGGCGCGTCCCGCAGAAACAGATACAGGGGTGAAAGATATTGGAGGCAGCAACGGACAAACATCTCCCCCCACGGCTGAAGCGGGAGATTCGTTGTACGCGTTCTACACTGTGCCGAACTATTGGATACCGAAGACGCAAAACGACTCGGTGCAATACTGGCCAGAAAAATATAGTGAGCATGGTGTGTATGCTCTTCCGATTCCCGTTCCCGCGCCGGGGATTACGCTGGAAAACACATTGCTGGGAGAAAATAAAATCGTCTGGGGAGCACAGGTAGAATCGTTCACAACCCCACGAATTCAGGCGACCTTCGACCACTACGAGGTGTACAAGGCATCTCAGCCGTTGGGACCCTGGACAAAACTCGTTGCCATCTCAAAACGTGACGCGCAGTACTTCGTCGACGGGAAGTATCAGTTTGTCGACAAGAATTCACGCATCGGTGATTACTTCTACTACTCTGTTCTGTCTGTCGACACCAAAGGGAACAAAAGTGGTCGGACCAATCTGACACTGCATCAATCATCAATCGGCGCTGCATCGACGCTCGGCAAAGTATTCGTTGCCCCTAACCCGTTCCTCATCAAGTCAGGCCAGAGTGGTGAAAGCGTGGGCGGCGATATCAATTCTCAGCTTCGTTTCTACAACCTCCCGCGCAAGTGCACCATTCGGGTGTACTCCTACAGCGGGCAATTGGTACAGACCATCGAACACGATGAGGACAAGATTAATCATCCGTATTTCCAGGTAACGCGGAATAATCAATTGATCGCTTCCGGAGTTTATTTCTATGTCGTCGACACACCGGATGGCTCTCGCACCCATGGCAAATTCGTCATTATCAACTGAGCAGGACAGATGACCATGAAACATATAATTCGAACGCTCGGTACCGTGCTCTTGCTGGCAGCGTGCATCGGGCAGCTTCAAGCCCAAAAGGTTGGCACCAGTTCGCTCCAGTTCCTGAAGGTTATGCCAACAGCGCGTGCCACAGCAATGGGCGATGCGTATGTGTCGCTTGCGAGCGGCGCAGATGCAACGTTCTGGAATCCCGCAGGACTGACGAAACTCGAAAACCATGAAATGACCTCTACTCTCACCATGTGGCTGTTTGACACAAAACAGGTAGCGTTAGCATATGGGCTGCCTATGGGAGATTGGGGGACGCTCGGTTTTCAATTCCAATATGTGGATTTCGGATCGATAGAAGAGACGCGTGCAGACGCCGTTGATCTGGTGGTTCCGGCAACGGGTGCGCCATTTTTCAATGCCGGACTGACCGGACGATCGTTCACTCCCTATTCATATCTGGTCGGATTGTCATACGCGCGTGCATTTACCGATAAATTCTTCGCTGCCCTGACGGTAAAGTACGCGATGGAATCTCTCTGGGCAGATCAGGCGATTACCATTGTCAACAGTGTGACGGGGGAGGTGACATCGTACAAAACGTATGCTGATGTCGTTCTCTTCGATTTCGGCATGCTGTACAACACGGGATTCCGTTCTGTACAAATCGGTGTTTCGGCGCAGAACTTCGGAGGGCAGGTAACATTCGCAGACGCGGCGCATCCGGCGCCACTTGCGTTCCGTCTCGGTGTTTCAGCAAACCTCTTCGGTCAGGAAGCTTTGCTTTTCCAGGATAACACGAACCGTCTCACAGTTGCCTACGACCTGTTCCAGCCCAACGACTATCGGCAACAGATGCATCTCGGCGCTGAGTATGCGTTTTCGGAATTCCTCGCGTTACGTGTGGGATACAAATATGATTATGACAGCGAAGGATTGACCTTTGGCGGCGGGCTCCACACTGATCTCTCCGGCTGGCCGGTGAGGTTTGACTACAGTTTTGGCAAAATGAATGAATTCCTGAACAACGTGCATCGCATAAGCTTAGGAGTGCAATTCCGATGAAATCGAGTCTTGCCAAGAAACTAGACATCACGATCGTTGCGGCGTTTCTTAGCTTTGGATCCATCGTGGTGGCTCAACCTGCCGCCAGACCGCTAGATATTCAGGGTCTGGATCAATTCGCCATAGCGGGAATTCGATCGCGCGCGATGGGAGGAACGGGTGTTGCCAGCGGAAATGACGCTTCTGCTCTCTTCTCAAATCCCGCTGCTCTCGCCCCTTCTGCCTTTGAAATTCGTGCCGGCGATCTTTTTGAAACGACCAAGAGGCAACAAACTCAGGAGTGGGTACCCATGAGGCCTATACCAGGACTCAGCGTCCTGTTTGAAGGCCTCACTGGTACTATCAAAACACCTGATAGTCTGGGAAAACCAGGACTCCCGCTGAGTGCTTGGTCGAGCCTGCAGAAACAATACGATGACATCCGACCGAATTGGGACAAGAATTCCGTGGGGTCACGTCTGCTTTCACTGGTTGCAGCCATGCCATTGACGATTGCCGGGATGGACATCGCGGCGGGTATCGGTGTATCGCAGGTCATCAATCTCGACCAGTACTATCAGAACAACAATTCCATGTCACCGTATCTCGGCCAGGAACGTCCGGATCCGTTTTTGATTGGTGCGAGGAACGATACTTTGCATGTCAAGTGGTACCAATACTCGCGAACACGAGAGGGATCTGTCTACGGCATTACGCCCGGCATATCGATCAATCTTCTTCCGGGCTTGAGAATCGGTGGATCGGCTGCGTTTCTCACAGGGTCTTCCGATGATAACGAGCGTCGGATGGAGCGGGGGCACATCAATATTGCTATCAGTAATGGTGTCGGCACAAACTTCATGGTGGACACGGTCTACTATCTGCAGTCAAAAGTGGGGACATCGAAGTACAGCGGAAGCATGTTCACGTTCGGGCTTCACTTTCAACAGGAGCGTTACAGCGTTGGCGTGACCATCAAGCCGCCGATGCAGATCACCAGGACGTGGAACCGGGATGTCACAAGTCTTGATACCACCAAGAAACCGTTTCCGGTGAGAATCGACAGCCTGAACAACCGCACGTATCACGAAAGCGGCAAGGATTATGTCGACTTCCCGTTGTCCTATGCTCTGGGAATCGTGCTCAGGCCCACAGACAAATGGACGATCGCGTTTGACTACGAACTCAGATATCTCGCAGACGTTGAATTGAGTTCGGCATCCAACAGTACTGTATCGCATCCGTGGGTCAATCCCAAAGGGGCGATGCGGATTGGTGCGGAGTATCGTGCCAGCGAGCTGCTTGCTCTGCGAGGCGGTTACCGCGAAGACGTGCAAGCCTTCTCGCCGGATGGATCGGCGATCATTGACGAGCCGGCTCGCGGTGGGATCTATTCCCTTGGTGCCGGCATCGCTCTCGGCAACATTTTCGTTGATCTCGCCTACGAGTATTCGATTCTCAAGCATCAGGATATCTATCAATCGAACGTCAACTATAACACGCGAGAGCAGCATCAATTCATGATGGAAATTGCGTATCGCTTTTAGAGGCTCGGCCTAACGTTGTTGCCACGAAGACACAAGGACACGAACGATTCAAGAAGTAAAAGTGAATGTTACCTTTTCTCGTGTTTTCTTTGTGCCTTGGTGTCTTTGTGGCTGATCACTATCAAGCGTGATGTGAGGAGTGATATGAAGAACAAACTCATCTTTAGTGTATTCTTCTTGGCAGCCATCTTGATCGGTTCCTGCGCCGAAAACCTTGATCCGCTTTCCCCGGGCTCGACCAGTGGGGAATATGCGCTAGGGATGAAGGCACTCGTTCCGCTGGCTGTTGGCAATTCGTGGACATACACTGCCACGGTGTATGATACTTCGGGTGCACAGCGAAATCAATTCACTTACACTCTCAGCGTGAGAGATACTATCACGGCAGATACGAGCAAGATCCCATTGCCGAGTGCGAGCAAAAAATCCCTCACGCGAGGAGCACTCGTGTGGTATCTCCTGCAAGGGGAAATGGGGGCAACGACGTGCTGGCAGGCCGATAGCCTGGAAAACCTACGCATCCGAAAATCTGACGATGCCCGGTTTTTCGAACAATCTGCATTCAATTTCAGGGCCTCCATTGGTGACGTGACTCCGCTACGGTACATCGGCAAAGATACCGTTGTCTGGGGATCTGGTGATCGATTCATCTATAGTGCCGACTCTGTGAAATCCACGCTCGTTTCGAAAGGAGTAGATACGCTGAGGACGACCTTGGGTTCGGCTCCATATTTTCAATATCGGGAGTCCTATGCTTTGCGCGCAGATTATACCAATTACTACTTCAAACCGGGGTTTGGACTTTTCCTCGTTGAGAAATTTCAACGAACGCCGGGCGGGAAAACAGTGCGCGTACGTCGCGATGAGCTGACGTCCTACTACTTCAGATGATGCT
>JAPLFP010000009.1 GCA_026390585.1 Ignavibacteriales bacterium
GATGATTCCGTGAAACCGAAGAAGGGTCAGATGGGATTCGTCGATAAATCGTTTGTCACACAGGGCGAGGAGGGGACGAACATTGCAAAGGTCCGGGTGCGCGAAGAGCGCATTCCCGCGCAAGGCGACAAGATGGCCTCCCGCGCTGGACAAAAGGGCACCATCGGTCTCATCATATCCGAAGAAGACATGCCATTCACCGCCGATGGCATCAAGCCCGACCTGATCATCAACCCGCATGCTCTTCCGTCGCGCATGACGATAGGTCAGATAGTGGAGAGTTTGCTGGGCGTTGTTTGCACCCACTACGGCGCATTCGGTGACTGCACTGCGTTCCAAACGAAGGGCGCGAATTACCAAACATATGCGCCTCTCCTTGTGAAGGCGGGTTTCAATTCTTCGGGCAATCAAGTCATGTACAATGGAATGACGGGAGAACAGTTGGAGGCGGACATTTTCATCGGCCCAACATATTATATGCGCTTGAAGCACATGGTGAAGGACAAGATCAATTACCGCGCGCGCGGTCCGAACACGATGCTCACGCGCCAGCCCGTCCAAGGTCGCGCAAACGACGGAGGTCTCCGCATCGGAGAAATGGAGCGCGACGGCGTCATGGCGCACGGCATGTCGTTTTTCCTGAATGAGTCGTTCATGGTGAGAGGCGACGAATATTTCATGGCGGTTTGCAATAAGACCGGCGCCACGGCGATTTACAATGAGGCGAAGAGCCTTTTTTTGAGCCCGTTCGCGGACGGACCGATTAACTTCAACATAAATCACGATGGAACAATGAATATCAAGAATTTGTCCAAGTTCGGCAGGTCGTTCAGCATTGTGCGAATCCCCTACTCGCTGAAGCTGCTGCTGCAAGAGCTGCAGGTGATGAATGTGCAGATGCGTATCATCACTGATGATAATGCTGATCAACTGATGAATCTGTCGTATTCGATGAATGTGCATAAACTGATGAACGACGATGGAACCGACACGAGCGAACTCATCAACAAGCTGAAGAACAAGTTCGCCAAGGACAAGGCTCCCAACAAAATGCGGATTGCCTCAAACTCGCAGTCGTCGGAATCGTGGGGCAACGAAGGAGACAACGAAGGAGATGAAGAAGGTGAGCTCGAGTTTTCTCCCGAGACCCCCGATGACGGAGAAGAATCGCCTGCCTATCCGATGGTCGTTTATCCTCATACAGAGACGAAGGCCACGATCGCCATAATCACTCTGTTCAGGGACAATGATAAGGGCGCACGAGAGAAACAGCGTAAGGAGTTCATTCGCCGCATGAATCGGATCATGGCGCCATACAGATACCACATTTTCATAATTGAGCAAACCGCCGATGGACACCCATTCAATATCGGTAAGTTGAAGAATGTGGGATTCAAGATTGCGGGAGAGTGGGAGAAGACGCACGACATGAAATTCACAAATTTCATCTTTTCAGACATTGACATGATCCCCGATGACGAGCTGCTCCAGTACTATGTGAAGCCGATCAAGAAACCGCTGAGTTTGGCGATCCGCGGCACCCGATACGACCAGAGAGATATGGAATCAAAGAAGATCTTCCTGGGTGCGGTGCTTGGATTCAATCGCCACGACTTCGAGGAGATCAACGGATACCCCGACAACTTCTGGGGCTGGGGCGGGGAAGACGATGCGCTGCTGTATCGTCTCGTGGCGTCCGATGTGGGGACTGTGCAAATACCCAAGGTCGGCGCTGTGATTGACCTAGAGGAGAAGAAGACGCTTGCCGAAAAACTGGAGTCCGTCGTCAAGGACAATCAGCGATGGGAGAAGTTGTATATTGATTTGACGATGTGGCAAAAGAATGGACTGAGCAACTTGAATTACAAGTTGATGAAGATGACGGATGAATCGGAGAACACGACGCAGTATCTGGTGGACTTGCAGAAGTTGGAAGATGAGAAGAAATACCCCGAGCTGTTCAAGACAGAAGGGTTGAAATTTGATTGGAAGAAGGACAAGCGACTCATTACCGACAAATACGACAAGTTGCGGGTTGAAATTTTGGATTTCGCACAACAACCACAGCAAATGTCCGACGATTCTTTTGAAGTGAAACCGTTTGAGCCGGTCCGATTTGAATCCGATACCCCGTCACCCGTGTTTATGCCGCAGTCTTCTAGTCCAATCCCCTTTACTCCTTACGCTCAGCCGACATTCACGCAAATGGAAAAGGTATATTATTATGAAGATCGATCCAAACCCCCGATTATGTGTGAAATTGATGACATCCAAGTGGATGGGACTGTTGAAGTTATGGACTTATCCGATGGTCGCATGATTCGGACGAGGATTGAGAACCTGGCAAAGATCGAGCAACCGGTTCAAGCGCCATCGCCAAGGTTCTCACCGAATTCTCCGGAAATGCCAGAAAAGGCAACTATCTTTGATGTAGAAGAAGAAAAGGCAGATGAAGAGAAGGAAGAAGACAAAAAAGATGAAGATAAGGACAAAGGAGAGAATAGGAAAATTGTCATCAACATCAAACCTGAATAGATCCACCTTTGAAAAGCGTTAAAGCGAAGCAAGAGCCAAACAGCAATACAAACTATTATTAGATTTTGCTCCACTTTTTCTAAAAGTGGATAATAAAATTGAAAACGAATTAAAAATAA
>JAPLFP010000276.1 GCA_026390585.1 Ignavibacteriales bacterium
ATGAACCGCTCAATGTCAGCAGAGCGCTCCAGAGCCCCAGGGCGATCACGGTGACGTACGGTGTCCTGAAACCGGGATGGATTTTTCCGAAACCGGGGGCGAATGCGCCGTCTGCCCCTGCCGCGTACATGGAACGCGCATCGCTGAGAAACGAGTTGTTGATGGTCCCAAACGTCGAGCAGAGGATTGCCGCGATGACAAGCGACGTCCCGATAGGTCCGAGCACGACGGAAGCGGCATCGGCCGCTATGCGCTCTGAGCCAGCCATCTGCCCAATGGGTATGACGTAAGCGTAGGCGAGGTTGGCGCAAAGATAGAGAATAATGATGAGAACCGTTCCGATGAGCAAAGCGCGGGGAATATTTTTCTCCGGTTTAGACATCTCTCCCGCGGACTGTGTCACAGTCGTCCATCCTTCGTACGACCAGAGCACTGAGATCATGGCCAGACCGAAGGCCGATGTGAGCTCCTTGGACCAATGATCGGGCCACCAAGGAGTGAAGTTCGCCGCCGATCCCTTTCCTGAAGAGAATACTGCAACAATGAGTGCCAGCAGAGCGAGGACCTTCGCCATCGTGAAGAAGTTCGTGACCCATCCTCCGAGTCGTACTCCCCGGATGTTGACGAGAGTGGCTACGAGAATGACGATCATCGCGACAAGCTGAGTCCCACGGAACGTGAACTCAATTGGAATCTTCAACAGGGTAGCTGAGAAATGAAGAATCGGAGCAGGTGTCACGAGGGAGGGGAAAAAATATCCCAGATATGTTGCAAACGCTACAGCAATCGCGGCAAGGGAACCGGCCGTGTTGATGAAGAAGTGGTTCCAGCTGAACATGTACCCCCAGACGCGGCCAAAGCTGTCTTTGAGGTAGAGATACGGTCCACCTGCAGCGGAATGAAACGAGCTCAACTCCGCAACGGTGAGCGCCCCGAAGAGCGAGAGCAATCCTCCTGCAATCCATACGATGAGAATGAGCCCCATCGAGTGCAGATGCCCTGCGATTGCAGCCGGGACAACAAAGATACCCGAGCCAATGATCGCACTCATGTGGATCGCAAGTCCTTCTTTCAGTCCAAGGGCGCGAAGGAGCTGCGGTTTGCTTGATTGATCGGCCAAGGAATTTCTTTCTATCGAAAAGGTTTTCAGGAAACCGACTTGCTATTTCTGTTTAGAAAGAAGCTCAGTGAGGTCCTCGCTTGTAAGATGAATGTCGTTGATATCTTGGGCGGCGAGTTTTCGGTACATGATGGACCGGGGATTATCCACATGCTCAAGCCCCAGCGCATGTCCGAATTCGTGCACCAACGCCACTTTCAAATCTTCTTCTTTGTCGAACTCGTAGATGTCAATACTCCTTCCGTTGTAGACCCCTTTTTCAAACTCCCTCTGGTTCACGTAGGTTCCGTTGAACTTTTCCACTTCCAGATTGTATTTCTTTGCGAGCGCGCTAATGCGTTCTCCGAGCGCGTTAAGTTCATCGATTGTTGTCTTGAGCGACACACGTTTCTGCTCCAGGACAGCTGCTTCCTGATCCAGCTCTTTTTTCCTGTTCTCAAGGAACTGCGCTTCGGCTTCTGTGTGATTCTCTCCGTTGTTCCATCGTGTCACCCGGGAGTTGTATTCATTAAGGTGGGTGTTGTAGGCTTGCCCCGACTCTTCGTACGTTGATTGTTCCCGCCCGACGGACGTGGATTTCCTCTCATAGTCCGACTTCAGCATATCGAAAGAGCTTCCGTTCTCGTCGAGTCTGGCTCTCTGTTCCTTCGCCTTCAGCAGAGCTTCCTGCCGCCAATCAAAAACCAGATTGACGCTCATGAGTCCGTCTTTCCTGTAATGAAACAGCTCCTTCCCGGCTGCGTTTTCCCAGATCCGCTTTGCCTGGTCGACGATTTGGAGAAACCGGTCCTTGCTTATGCCGAACCGTTCATCAAATGTTCCCAGAGAGTACCCTTTCGGGAAGGGTTCGATAGCGATTTCTTCCACCTCCGGAGAAGCCTGAGGCATGGGGAGTTCCGGTTGGCGCGTCGAGTCGTAGTACAGCTTGACGGCGAGACCTAACGAGAGGCAGAGCAGGATGTAGGAGAGGATCTTTCTTCGGCTCATGCTCAATACAGGTTGCGGCCCGCAATGGCCTATTCGATCAGCTTGAATCGTATCCTAAGAACACCGTTCTGGAAATCTGTTGACGCAATCCTGAATGTCCCAACCTCTTTTGACGACTTGACATGCGGCCCGCTGCACGGACAGGCATCATAGTCTCCGACTTTGACGATACGAATGGTATTCCCTGCATCGTCCGGAAGTCGCGCAAGCGAAACGACCTTCGCAGCCTCTTCCCGAGTGAGAAAATGCTCCGTAATAGGGAGATCAGCCTGGATGATCGTGTTGACTCGCTTTTCGATCTCGGCGAGCTGTTCGGGTGACGGACATTGTTGCAGGCGGAAGTCGATCCTCGACTTCTTCGCCTCAATGTGGGCATTGATGGTCCGACCGCAATCAAACATACGAATCATCGTCTGATTGAGAATGTGTTCCGCGGAATGCATCCGGGGATCGTACTCTTTTCGGTTTGGGTTGAATTCGTTCATAGAGAATTTGCGTTGAGAACGAGAGCCTATTTCCCATTCTTGGGTTTGAATGGATAGTAGTGCGGTTGCCACTGGGCCTTCCTGATCACCCGTTCGAATTCATCGTCACTTAAGATACGGCCCAGACCCGAGTCACGCGCTTCGATGGCGACAGCTTTGGCAACGCGTGCGGAAACATCCCGGATGTCGGTCAGTGCCGGCAGGAGCATGTTCTGATTGCGTTGTTCCTCTGTGACGAGTCTGCTCAATGCCTTGCTCGCCTGCAGAAACATCCTGGTGGTAATCTTGGCTGACTTGCTCACCAACGCTCCCAGACCTATGCCTGGGAAAATAAACATATTGTTACATTGAGATGTCACAAATGTTTTTCCTTCATGCTGGAATGGCGCAAAAGGACTCCCCGTTGCCACCAACGCCCGCCCCTTCGTTGCTGTCGCAACCTCCTGAGGCGTGCATTCCGATTTTGACGTCGGATTGGACAGCGCGAAGACGACCGGCCGGTCATCGTTCCTTGCCATCTGGTCAAGGATGGCAGCGTCGAAGAGACCGTTTGTCGCTGTGACTCCGATGAGCACCGTCGCTTTTGAGTTCCGAACCACATCCAGCAGGGAGATTTTGCCTGGAGAGTCGAGCTTCCAACCGGTGAGGACCTCTTTCTTTTGCGCGAACCGCTTCTGCGAATCCGATAAGCCCGGAGTATCTTCGAGGATCAGACCGGGAAAATCGTACGCAAATATCCTGCGCCCAGCTTCTTCGGCTGAAGCACCTTCTTCGATCAGCATATTCCGGATATTCGTCGCAATGCCTGCGCCTGCCTGCCCCATTCCAACAATGACGAAGCGCTGATCATTGAACCGCTGTTTCTTGATGCTCATCGCACTGATGAGAGCAGCAAGCGTCACGGCGCCCGTCCCCTGGATGTCATCATTGAACGAGAGTACGCGATCGCGATACCGTTCGAGAAGCGTGAATGCGGTATGTTTGGCAAAATCTTCCCACTGCAGGAGAGCATGGGGAAAATTCCGCTTCACACCAAGCACAAACCGCTCGATGAAGTCGTCATATTCTTTTCCCCGAAGCCTCTTCTGCCGATAGCCGAGATACAATGGATCATTCAGAAGGCTTTCATTGTTCGTACCCACATCGAGGCAGATGGGGAGGCAACACGCAGGATGGAGTCCGCCGGCAGCCACGTACAGGTTGATCTTGCCGACCGGAATTCCCATGCCATCCGATCCCAGATCTCCCAAGCCAAGGATTCGTTCTCCGTCCGTCACGACGACGAGAGACACCTCCGGCAGAGAGACGTCCTGAAAGATCTCGTCAATGTTGGAGATGTTCCCGGGACTGATGTAGATACCACGATATTCTCTCGTAATGCGGCTCAACATCAGACACGCTTTTCCAACCGTCGGGGTGTAGACGATGGGGAGCATCTCGATGAGATGTTTGCTGAGAAGATGATAGAAGAGAGTTTCGTTGCGGTTCAGGAGGGATTGCAGAAAAATGTACTTCTCTATGTCGTCCTGCTTCCGTGTATACATCTCGTAGCTCCGCACGCTTTGCGTCTCAATATCTGAGATGGCCGGGCGGAGAAGTCCGACCAACCCCAGTCTGATGCGCTCTTCTTCGGTGAAGGCAGACCCTTTGTTCAGGAACGGGTCTGTCAGCAGTTGTTGCCCCCGGAACTCTACTTCAATGTATTCTTCGTTGATTAATGGATCGATTTTTATAGAGTAGGATTTCATCGACATTGTCTCCGTTAGTTGCAGCCTGATTGTCTAGTTACTTGGGGATGCAATCTAAGGATAATCCATTGTAGAAGAAAAGGATTCGTGATATGAAAGATTGATCGCGCCATGTCGATATTCAGAAAAGAGAAACTCATGAATGCGAAAACTCCATCTGAAGACAACTGTTGCATCTTCGATTCTGCTTGACCATTATTGTAGATGAGAATACGCAGTGTACCAACCGATCACGGAGTATTTTTTGATGCCTGACGACAATCTGAAGCGAATGATCGCGCTTGCCGAAGAATTCTTCGATGTGAAGAATGACCCCGATCAGATTTCCGTCGATGAAGAAACGAGGAAAAGACTTCTCGCAATTCATCCGAATACGATGACGGAGGTGAGGAACGAGGATGGACCGATCGTTTGGATCCTGGTCATCCCCACAACCGCTGACGTCATGGAACAATTCCTCGCCAGGAACATCAACGAACAGCAACTGCTGCAGAAATCATCCCCTGGAGGCCAGTACGAGGCGGTTTATCTTTGTTCAGCCCTTGTCCTCCCTGAGCACCGTGGTAAAGGAATGGCCAAGTGCGCTGCCGTCCAGGCGGTACGAGAAATCCAGAAACAGCATCCGATCAGAGATCTCTTCGCCTGGACCTTCAGCGCGGAGGGGGAACGGTTGGCGGTTTCTATTGCCAGGGAGCTTGGGTTGCCACTGCGGCTGAGGAGCGCTGACTGAAAGCAAGGGCGATAACACTCGGCTCAGAGTCATTGCGAGGAGCGAAGCGACGAAGTTCCGCTCTATGTTCCGCTTTATGAATCCCGCCCGTGAGCGGAATCCTGAGAAGCGGGAAATCCCGCTTATGGGCGGAATCCAAGAGCGGGACAATCTATGCTGCGCGGGATAGATTGCTTCGCAGAAAACGCTCGCAATGACTTTCTGATCTTCTTTCGTTGCGTCCAATCCTCAAACCTTTGCCCGCTCGTACTGCACCGGCCAGGGGAAATCTACCGATAGCTCTTTCGCCGCGTGTATCGGCCAATAAGGATCTCTCAGCATCGCCCTGGCGAGGATGACCGCATCGGCCTCACCCTTTTGAAGAATTTCTTCCGCTTGGTGGGCATCGGTAATCAAACCGACCGCCCCTGTAGGCATGTTGACTTCGCGCCGGATCGTGGCAGCAAACGGGACCTGATATCCGGGAGCGACAGGGACCTTCGCATGCGGGACGAGTCCGCCACTTGAGCAATCGATCAGATCGACACCAATGTCCCGCAGCCATTTTGAAAGTGCTACCGATTGCTCCAAATCCCAGCCCCCCTCCATCCAGTCTGTCGCCGATATCCGGGCAAACAACGGTAGATCCGACGGCCAGACATCCCTTACCGCTTTTGCCACGTGAAGAGGGAAACGAGCACGACCTTCGAGGCTGCCTCCATATTCGTCACTGCGCTTGTTTGTCAGAGGCGAGAGGAATTCGTGCATGAGGTACCCGTGCGCCATGTGAAGCTCAACG
This sequence comes from Ignavibacteriales bacterium, assembly GCA_026390585.1. GTDB lineage: Bacteria > Bacteroidota > Ignavibacteria > UBA10030 > UBA10030 > UBA9647. Next base: position 5,849 of record JAPLFP010000276.1, read on the forward strand.
ACTTTGAAGCCGGCTTCGAGGGCGCGCAGAGACCCTTCAGCAAATCTCGAGACGATCTCTGCAATTTCAGATTGAGAGAGTTCGTGTGGAGAAGGATAGCCCTCGGCAAAGGGAAGCGCACTTGGCGCCGAAACCTGCCAACCGCCTTCGGAGGCCGTCACCGGTCCACCCCCTTTCCATGGCGGAAAAGTGGACGCCTTGCGTCCGGCGTGAGCCAACTGAATCCCCGGCACGGATCCTTGTGCAGTGATGAAGGATGTGATCGGTTGAAACGCTTTGACCTGATGTGCATTCCAAATTCCCAAATCTCCTGGGGAGATACGCCCTTCCGGAGTGACTGCCGTTGCCTCTGCGATCACGAGTCCCGCGCCGCCAACAGCTCTGCTCCCAAGATGCACCATATGCCAATCGTTCGGTACACCGTCAATGGCGGAATACTGGCACATCGGTGAGACGAATATGCGATTGCGGAATTCGACCGTTCTGAGAAACAGCGGTGAGAACAATTTTGTGGCCAAAGGATTTTCTCCCTGTGAGAATTAAGCCTACTGGTGTCAGGGTGTCAGGACTTTCGTCCTGACACCGCAAAGCCCAATTCGAGAACCTTATGTGGTAGCGTCAGGAGCCAACTCCTGACGCCACAGCGAAAGCAATCATGTCACCCCGAGACGGTTCTGCTCGGGGTCTAAAGGCGAGGTCCCGAACATCCTTCGACTCAGCGGGCTGAACAAAGCCCGCTTCGCTCAGGAGCATCTCGGGACGACAATGGCTTCGTAACACGATTTTCGACCACGTCTCCAGCATTGTCACGAGAACGGATCAAAACCGGTTTTCAAGAGATTCTGAATGGGAAGAAAGAGCGGCCGGGGCAGGTCGTTCCACTCGAACCATTCCCATCGCTCGCATTTGTCGGGCTCCCGAGCTTCAATCTCTCCCGAAACATAGTCCGCAACAACAAACAACGTAATGTAGTGCTTGCGTTCCGCAGGAAAGATGTCGTTGGTATAGGGACCTCGGCGAACAAAGGAGATCAGTGCGCCCGTCTCTTCCTTCACTTCCCTTGTCGCACAATCCTCGATCTGTTCTCCTAATTCAAGGTGCCCCCCGGGAAAGCTCCACGATTCGCGACCATGGCCACTTTTTCTTCTGCCGAGAAGCACATGATGCCCCCTCCTGACAATAACCCCGACTCCGACCCGTGGCTTGCTTTGCATCATTCGTGTGGTGGAGGATGGATGACACTTCAAATTGCCTTGAAGCTATTGAATTTTCGGCGCTTTTCAAACGTCTTTTGAGGTGGCGCAGGGGATCGCGAGCATGAACTGCAACTTACACGGGGAGATGGATCGATGCTGCAAGGATTGCATAACTGAAACTTTTATCGTAATATTACGATAGACTATCTATGGGACTCTCAAAGAAAGACTCTTTCGACACGCTCCAAAACCGGATCGCAGATCTCGCCAAGGCACTCGGTCACCCGGCGCGCGTCGCAATTCTTCAATTCCTCGCCAATCAAAATGCATGCATGTGCGGCGACATAGTTGAAGAGCTTCCCTTGTCACAGGCAACGGTTTCACAACATCTGGCCGAACTCAAGCGCGTTGGTTTGATTAAAGGTGAAATCGACGGACCAAAGATGTGCTATTGCATTGACAAGAAAGCTTGGAACGAAGCGAAGGACTTGTTGTCTCAATTCATGGGCGATGTGAAAAAATGTTGCTGAAATGCTTGTTTGATCTCACACTGCCGAACAATGTAAATGTGGAGGTTGTTCATGAGCACTGATAATGAAATTAAAGAAATGGTGAAGGAGAAATATGGCGCCATCGCACAACAATCAAAGGAACAGAATCTGTCATCGTGCTGCGGCAGCGGATGCGGTTGCGGGCCAGTCGAGTTTTCGGTGATGGCCGAAGAATACTCGAACCTCCCCGGCTATGTCCCTGATGCAGATCTCGCCTTGGGATGCGGATTACCTACAGAATTTGCCCAGATCAAACCGGGAGATACCGTTGTCGACCTCGGCTCAGGCGCCGGCAACGATTGTTTCGTCGCACGATCGGTTGTCGGAGAGAACGGACACGTGATCGGCATCGATATGACCGTTCCGATGATCGAGAAGGCACGCGCCAATGCTACGAAGCTCGGATTTACGAACGTCGAGTTTCGCCTTGGCGACATCGAGAGCCTGCCGATCGAAGATAACACGGCTGATGTCGTTGTCAGTAATTGCGTGATGAATCTTGTACCGGACAAACAGAAGGCATTCGCCGAGACCTACCGCATAACGAAGCCCGGTGGACATTTCAGCATTTCGGATATCGTCCTTCAGGGCGAACTCACTGACGGGCTGCGCAAAGAGGCAAGCCTGTATGCAGGCTGCATTTCCGGAGCTGTTCAGAAGGAGGAATACCTTCAGACCATTCAGAACGCAGGATTCACGAACGTCACTGTCCAAAAAGACCGGAAGATAGACATTCCGAACGAAGTCCTCGCCCGCGTCCTCTCATTGGAACAACTCAGAGAATTCAAAAAGACCCGCGTCGGGATCTTCAGTGTCACGGTTTACGCGGAAAAGCAGAAGAGCTGACTCAGAAGGCAATGAAGATCGGCTACCGAATAGCGACTGGAACTGACGAGTCACAGATACGTGCTCTGCTCGAACAGGCTCAGCTGCCGACCGAATCCCTCGGCACGAACGTAACAGAGTTTTTCGTCGCTGAACAGGATGGCGCAATCGTCGGAGCGGCGGGGTTCGAATACTACGGCGATGATGCGCTGCTTCGCTCCTTGGCGATTCAAGCCAATCAGAGAAACCTGGGCCTCGGTTCCTCTTTGGTTGATTGGATGCTCTCCCGAGCGATCGAGCTCCGCATCAAGAGAATCGTCCTCCTCACAGACACAGCATGCAAGTTCTTCCAGAAGAGGGGGTTTCAGGTCGTTAGCCGGTCCTTCATCACCAATGATGCAATGAAGAAGTCCTCTGAATTCGCTTCGGTTTGTCCGGCTTCTTCAACCACCATGATCTTAAACCTCACGTAGGCCTCCCCATGGCAAAGAGAATCCTCGTCCTATGCACCGGAAACTCCTGTCGCAGCCAGATGGCGGAGGGATTCCTTCGGTCGTTCGATCAGTCGCTTGAAGCGTACTCGGCGGGAACCGAGCCGGCCTCAAGAGTCAGTTCCCATGCAATTGCGGCAATGAAAGAGGTTGGGATCGACATCAGCCGCCATTCACCGAAGCACGTCAATCAGTTTCTCAGGCACGCATTCGACTATGTCATTACAGTCTGCGACGATGCGAACGAATCCTGTCCCGTGTTCATTGGAAAGGTGCAGCACCGCCTCCACATCGGATTCGAGGATCCAACCTGGACGATGGGCACAGAAGAAGAGGTGGTGACTGCGCACCGGCGCGTGCGAGATCAAATCAAGACAGCATTCCGCACATTCTATGAGGAAAACCTGAAGGGAACAGAGGTATGAAAGGCATCCGGAGGCAGCTCTCTTTTCTCGATCGCTTTCTGACACTTTGGATATTTCTCGCAATGGCGTTTGGTGTCCTGGCAGGCTATGCTTCTCCCGGCATCGTGAGCTTCTGGAATTCGTTTCAGAGCGGAACAACCAACATCCCGATAGCGATCGGTCTGATCCTCATGATGTATCCGCCGCTCGCGAAGGTCAAATACGAGGAGCTCGGCGACGTCTTCAAGAACACCCGGGTGCTCATCCTCTCTCTCGTCCAGAACTGGCTCGTCGGCCCCGTGCTGATGTTCATCCTGGCGATCATTTTTCTTCGTGGCTATCCTGAATACATGGCCGGTCTGATCATCATGGGGCTGGCACGGTGTATCGCTATGGTCATCGTGTGGAACGAGTTGGCCAAAGGCGACACGGAATATGCCGCAGGACTTGTCGCATTCAATTCCATCTTCCAGGTGCTGTTCTTTTCGGTGTACGCCTATGTCTTTCTCACGATCCTCCCCTCCTGGCTCGGCCTTCAGACGTTTGCGGTCGACGTCACGATAGGACAGATAGCCAAGAGCGTGTTCGTATACCTCGGCATTCCTTTCATCGCCGGCATCGTGACGAGATTCACGCTGCTCAGGATCAAAGGCAAAGAGTGGTATGAGCACCAGTTCATTCCGAAGATTTCGCCGATCACACTCGTTGCTCTCCTGTTTACGATCGTGGTTATGTTCTCGCTCAAGGGCGAGTACATTGTCAAGATTCCTCTCGACGTCCTGCGAATTGCCCTGCCGCTCATCGTCTACTTTGTGATCATGTTTCTGATTTCATTTGCGCTGGCGAAAAAAGCCGGCGCAGACTACGCCAAATCCGCCACACTGTCATTCACCGCTGCCAGCAATAACTTCGAACTCGCCATCGCTGTATCGATTGCGGTGTTTGGGATCAATTCCGGAGTCGCCTTCGCTGCTGTCATCGGTCCCTTGGTGGAGGTTCCAGTGCTGATAGGCCTCGTGAATGTCTCACTCTTCTTCAAGAGGAAGTACTTCCCCCTTCCTTCCGTCTAGAAGAGCATACCCTGGTTGTTGTTTCAAGACTGCTACAACAAAGCGCCCCCTCGCGGGGGCGTTTTCATCTTCGGATGTCACAGATTGATGCGCGGCACTCCAGAGCTATGCTAGCATTTGCTCCCCTCCTTTTGAGTTGCCTCTCCGCCCGCCTTCGCTGCATACTTCCTATACTCACGCCAGAGTGCTTCTTTGTACTCCAGCTCCAGGCTGGGCGCGACATAATTGCCAAATTGCCTCACCCAACGCAAGAGTTCATTTTTGATCTGTTCGTCATCCTTGGCATCGGAGACGTGCACATTTCGCAACGCCGCTTCCAGGCCAAGAATACCCGCCTCCGTAAAGCCTACTTTAATGATAGTGATGGCAGGCTTAGAACAACACGACTGAGGCATAATGTGCTCTCCTGCGGAGATTTTGTTCTTACGTTTGCGTGAGGATCATTTCCATCGGGGTGAGTGATGATTGATTCACTTCTTGATCCTCAAGTCTCATGATGTATACAGTGCGTAGACTCCTCCGAGCATAACGAGACAACCGGCAGTTCGCTTCGTCCAGAGCACTGCAGCCGACCGGTTCGTCCAATCCAGATACGCCTGCACTCGAGAAGCAAGTCCACCTGCAAGAACGATGATGAGGCAATGCCCTAATCCAAAAGACAGGAGCAACGACCCGGCTCCCACAGCACTCGTGCTTGACAATTGGAAGACGGCTCCCAGCACTGGCGCCATGAATGCGAATGTGCAAGGGCCGAGCGCAACACCGAAGACCAGGCCAAGTGCAAGTGCCGAGAGCAACGGCGAGCGCATACGCAGGGGCCTCACGCTTACTCCGCTCTCAGGCAAACGAATGACATCCATCAGAAACAATCCGACCAGAAAGAACACTGCTGCAACCGCATACCTGCCGTATGGACCAATATCTCCCATGATTCTTCCGAGAGACATAGTTACGGCTCCGATGACTGCAATCGTTACAAGAATTCCCGCGGCGAAGAGGAAGGAGAGGGAGACGCCTCGCGAGGTTCTCTTCTCTCCCTGCGCCGTCAGGAATCCAACAATCAGCGGGATGCTCGAGAGATGGCAGGGGCTGAGAAGGATGCTCAACGCTCCCCAAGCGAACGAGGCGAGGAGAGCAAGATAAAAACCGGCGTTGAGAGCGTCCGTCAGTGTCGTGAAAAGTGAATCCATGAGCGATCCTTACGTTGCAGACTTTGGTTTAAGCCCTTTGGATTTCAGGAAGGAATCAATGTCCTTCTCGGGGAAAAAACCTTCGTGACGCAGGAGTTCCTTCCCATGCTTATCAAGGAACACCTGAGTCGGAATCAAACGGATACCGTATTTCGATGCATACTGGTGTTGGTCCTCTTTCCACACATCATAGAAGACCACCTTTACCTGGTTGCCGTACTTCTTTTCGATCGATTTCATCACCGGCTGCATTTGTCGGCAAGGGATGCAGTTCACGGACCCAAGTTCCACGAATGTGATGATAGGCCTTTTCTCGGGTTGGGCAGATGGTTTCTGTTGCGCGAAGATGAGATGGATCGAGAGACCCAATGAAATCATAAGAATGCCAAACCAAGTTTTCATGAGTGTTGTTCCTTGAACCACTGAAGGAGTTGTTCATCGTTCGGGATCACACCGTAGCTTCTGAGGATGCCGTCCACCACCAGACCAGGCGTCGTCAGGATGCCGTATTGCATCATTTCCTTGAGGTCGGTCACCTTTTCGATTTCCAATCTCAACTGGTATGCATCATTAAGATGGCGCACCTTCTGCTCTAGATCGTTGCACCTTGCGCATCCGACGCCAAGAATCTTGACCTTCATCGTACCCTTTCGACAATTGGGATCATTGTTGATCGATCAATACACAAGATTGAATACATATCCCACGATGATAATACCCACCGCCACCACACCTACGAAAATGAAAATCAAGGGCAGCTTGAGCACTTTGCGAAGGATGATCGTCTCAGGCAGCGACAAGCCAATGACCGACATCATGAATGCCAATGCTGTGCCCAGCGATGCACCCTTTTCAAGAAGTGCGTGCACGATGGGAATAATCCCGGCTGCATTCGAGTAGAGCGGTACTCCGATGATCACGGAAAGCGGTACTGCCCACCACGCCGATTTTCCCATAATGCTGGCCATGAAATTCTCAGGAACATATCCGTGGATGCCTGCTCCGACAGCGATTCCGACCAGGATATAAATCCAGACCTTGCTCACAATGTCCCGGACGGCCGTAAATCCCGCCTGGAGTCGATCATCGAGGAGCGGCTTGTTCTCCAGTGCAAGCTCCTGACTTTTGATGGAATACACCCAGTCTTCCACGTAGCGTTCAACGCGGAGCTTCCCGATGACGTAGCCAGCCGTTATGGAAATGACAAGTCCGGTACCCACATAGAGCAATGCTGTCTTCCATCCGAAGAGACCGAAGAGCAACACCACGGCCACTTCATTGATCATCGGAGCAGCAATAAGGAATGAGAACGTGACGCCCAGAGGGATTCCGGTTTCTACAAAGCCAATGAACAGAGGAACTGCCGAACAAGAACAGAACGGGGTCACAATTCCAAGCAGGCTGGCAAGCACGTTTCCTGCAAATAGGGATCGTTTCCCGAGGAGTTGTCGGGTTCGTTCCGGCGAGAAGTAACTGCGGATGATACCCACCGCAAACACGACGATCGTCAGGAGCAGCAGGACCTTGGGCGCCTCGTAGAGGAAGAAGCGTAGAGCTTCGGTCAAACGGGTCCCCGGCTCCAGGCGGATCAGTGAGATGACAAGCCCGACGGACGGTTCCAGGATCGCGTAGACGGCGATCCAGAGGCCGACGAAGAGAGCGGCAAGGTGCACCCGACGGAGGTTCATTTCCTACACCGTCGCCGTTTGCTTCAAGATGAGGTTCTTGATCTCATCGACCTTCGGTACGGCTCCAACCGATACAACCTTTCCATCGATGACCAGACCGGGAGTTCTGAGAACTCCGTAGGAGGCAATTTCCTGATAGTCCTGCACCTTTTCGATAACGGCTTCGATGTGCAACTCCTCCACTGCCTCCTTTGTGCGCAGCTCGAGCGTCTTACAGTTTGTGCATCCTGATCCAAGTACTTTGATGATCATTTTCGTGCCTTTCGTTTCGCCGTTGAGTGTCGGCTGGGGCTCGGATTCAGAGCCCGCAGATTTTGTTCCTGTCTGCTCGCCGGAGGTTCCTCTTGTCTTGAGCGACTGCGTCATCGTCCTGAAAGGAATCTGCCATCAAGTCGAGAAGAGAGCGAACAAGCGGATTCTCCGACTTCTTGTTGAGCCGATAGTTGACCC
>JAPLFP010000072.1 GCA_026390585.1 Ignavibacteriales bacterium
ATCATCCTCGGGCTCATGCCTACACTGACACCGTACCAGGAAGGAAGCGTGACCCTCGCGTCTGGTGATGTTGTATTCATGTTCACGGACGGTGTTAGCGAGGCAATGAACGCACAGGAAGTCGATTTCACGGAAGAACGCCTCGAGGAGGTTTTGAAAACGGTTCGGACAAAACCCCCATCCGAGATCATCCACGCCATACAGGCTGCACTCGAAGCACACACACAAGGTACACCGCAATCTGATGATATCACGATGCTTGTTCTCAGAACATTGTGATATGTCACACCCGTTGTTCCTCTCTGCGGTTCACATCTGATAGCGTGTCCGCTCTCTTCGTTGAAATTGGGTCATGTATTTACTACATTTCAGAGGGATTTCCACGAAGTGCGGTGGTGAGATGGCTTCGATGTATGTGCCGGATGGAAAGTGAATTTTGAGAAAGGATTTGTCAATCGAATGAAGTATCAGTTCCTGGATATCGAAAAGAAGTGGCAGAAATATTGGGATCGAAACCACACGTTCCGTACTGAAGATGCAACGGAGAAACCCAAGCTCTACGTTCTGGACATGTACCCGTATCCTTCGGGCGCGGGTCTTCATGTGGGTCATCCTGAGGGATACACCGCAACGGATATTGTTTGCCGCTACAAGAGGATGAATGGATTCAACGTCTTGCATCCGATGGGATGGGATGCCTTCGGGCTCCCCGCCGAGCGCTACGCAATGCAAACAAACATTCACCCGCGGGTCACCACAGAAGAAAACGTTAATACCTTCCGGCGCCAGATCAAGATGATCGGCTTGAGCTATGACTGGGACAGGGAAATCAACACGACCGATCCGAGCTACTACAAATGGACCCAGTGGATCTTTTTGAGGATATACGATTCATGGTTCGATCCACGTATGAAGAAAGCTCGGCCAATTCAGACTCTCGAAGCCGAACTGGAGTCCAAGGGTTCGGCTGGACTGCCTCTTGAGCGGCATTTCACAGCGGAAGAGTGGAAGAAGAAAACTCGGAAAGAACAGCACGATTTTCTTGCCCAATTCAGACTGGCCTTTGTGTCTGAGATTCCTGTCAACTGGTGCGAGGGATTGGGGACGGTGCTGGCGAACGAGGAGGTGACGGAATGGACGGAGAAGGGTTATACCGTTGAACGACGCCCGATGCGGCAGTGGATGATGCGGATAACGGCATACGCCGAAAGGCTCCTGGAAGATGCCAAGGAGCTCGATTGGCCGATCTCAACAACGGAACAGCAGCGCAACTGGATCGGTCGCTCTGAAGGGGCAGAAATTGACTTCCCGATAAAAGGGCGTCAAGATGCTTTGCGAGTTTTTACGACAAGGGCTGACACATTGTTCGGTGCGACCTACATGGTCCTTGCGCCCGAACATCCCCTCGTCGACGTCTTGACCGCCGAAAACGCGAAATCTGCAGTAGCAGAATACAAAGCTCAAGCCGCGACGAAGTCAGAGCTAGAGCGCGGAATTGAGAAGGATAAGACCGGAGTGTTCATCGGTGCGTACGCTGTCAATCCGGCGACGAAACAAGAAATCCCGATTTGGATCGCTGATTACGTGTTGATGGGTTATGGAACTGGTGCTATCATGGCTGTTCCAGGGCACGATGAACGAGACGCGGAGTTTGCACTGAAGTTCAATTTGCCGATCATCAAGGTCGTTGACGGTGGACCGGGAGCTCCTGAGATTTTCGTCGATGACGGCGTGGGCATAAACTCCTCCAATGATGAAATATCGTTGAACGGATTCAAGACGCCGGAAGCCAATCGCACAATTACTGAGTGGCTGGAAAAGAAAAAACTCGGCAAAGGGGCAGTTCAATACAAGTTGAGGGACTGGCTTTTTTCCAGACAGCGGTATTGGGGTGAACCTATCCCGATCATCCATCTGGAAGACGAGACCATGAAGCCACTTCCTGAGACCGATCTACCACTTCTTCTTCCGGATCTCAAGAAGTTCCAGCCGAGCGGTACCACAGAGTCACCACTTGCTCTGGCGACGGAGTGGATCAATGTCGTCGATTCGGAGACTGGTCTGAAAGGGCGGCGCGAAACCAACACTATGCCTCAATGGGCGGGGTCTTGTTGGTACTATTTGCGCTATATTGATCCGCACAACGACAAAGAGTTCTGCTCGAGCTCAAAAGAGCGCTATTGGATGCCTATCGATCTCTATGTGGGCGGCTCAGAGCACGCGGTCCTCCATCTCATGTACGCACGGTTCTGGCACAAGGTCCTTTTCGATCTGGGCTTCGTCAGCACGAAGGAACCGTTCAAGCGCCTTCGACATCAAGGGATTATTCTTGGAGAAGACTCGCGCAAAATGTCGAAATCGAGAGGCAACGTCGTCAATCCCGATGACGTGATTTCGCAGTACGGGGCGGACTCCATGCGTCTGTTCGAAATGTTCATGGGTCCCATTGAAGAGATGAAGCCATGGAGCCCAAAGGGGGTGGAAGGGGTTTTTCGCTTCCTGAACCGTGTTTGGCGTTTGTTCGTGAAAGAAGATGGCGGATTGAATCCCGCGATCGTAGACAAGCCTGCAACTCCGGATTTTGGGCGTCTTTTCCATCAGACCGTGAAGAAGGTAGGGGAGGATATTGAAGGACTCAGGTTCAACACGGCGATATCCCAACTGATGATCTTCGTCAATGAGGCGATGAAACTTGAAGAACTGCCTCGAAAGGAGCTCGAACAGTTCCTCTTGCTGCTTTCTCCATTCGCCCCGCACATCGCTGAGGAACTCTGGGAGCTGATGGGGCACAAACGCTCGCAATCAAATGAACCTTGGCCGGCATTTGAAACTGGAAAGACAATTGAGAATGAAATTGAGATTGTCCTGCAAGTCAACGGGAAGGTAAGAGGAAAGCTTGTCGTACCTCAAGGAACAAATGAACAGGAGATTGAACGGTTGGCTCACCTCGATGCCAACGTTCAACGGCATATTGAGGGCAAGAGGGTGATTCGTACAGTTGTTGTGAAGAATAAACTCGTCAATATCGTGGTTGGAGGATAGAGGACAAATTGGCGACTCTCTCCGTCATTGTCATAACGAAGAACGAAGAGCACAACATCGTTGACTGCCTGGAATCTGTGAGGTGGGCAAGTGAGATCGTTGTCGTTGATGGTGGCAGTGATGACAAAACCGTTGACTTGGCCCGCCGATTCTCACAAAATGTCTACGTGAAGCCTTGGGAGGGATATGCTGCCTCAAAGAACTTTGCACTTGAGCAGTGCACGGGCGATTGGATCCTGTGGCTTGACGCCGATGAGAGGGTAACAAAAGAATTAAGCGGAGAGATTCAAGATCTTGTAGCGCAAGGCATAGCAGGATATTCTGGATTTGAAGTCTCAAGAAGAGCTTTTTTCCTTGGTAAGTGGATCAGGCATTCTGGCTGGTACCCGGGGTATGTGCTCAGGCTCTTTCGCAGAGGCTCCGGTCGGTGGTCTGACAAGAAGGTGCACGAACATCTGGAGATAGAGGGAAATGTCGGACGACTGAATTCGGACTTGCTGCACTATACAGATCCGAACCTTTGGCACTATTTTGACAAATTCAACCGGTACACGACGCTCGCCGCGGAAGAACTGACTTCAAAAGGCGAGCTCTTCCGCTTGAGTCAACTTACAGTGCGCCCGATCTGGCTGTTTGTCAGGATGTATTTTCTGAAACTCGGATTTCTGGATGGAGTTCAGGGTTTCATCTTGTGCGTGCTGTCCAGTTGTTATGTCTTTACCAAATATGCTAAGCTCTGGGAACTAACTGGTTCAAAAATAAGGAGTAAAGCTTGATGCCGGAAAGCGAAAAAGACACTGCTCTTTTCATGGGGTTGGTCTTGATGTTTCATGCGGCCGCGATGCAGCACATGGGCAAGACAAAGAACCCAATCTCCGACAAGGTGGAACGAAGTCTTGATCAAGCCCAGTTCGTCATTGATACCCTGGATGCCTTGGTGGCCAAGACGAAAGGCAATCTCAGTGACGAGGAAAACCGATTCCTCACAAACGTCGTCAAGGAGCTGAAGCTCAACTACGTAGAAGAACTGGCAAAGGACCAGAAGCCAGGTCCTGCGGCCGAGGAAAGCACTCCTCCCGAGAAAAAGGACTGACCAATGACGTTTGGAATCGCGGGCAACCTCCGGAAGGAGGGTGTTCCTACCATCGCTCAGAAGGTGATTCAGCGATTCACTTCTGAAAGCGTCGATTTTGTGATTGAAAAATCGCTCTCTGAGCTCCTGCGCAGGAAGCATAGGATGAAGTCCGTCGGCCGAGCTGTTTCCGAAAAAGACCTCCCCGCTCGTTGTGACATGCTCATCTCTCTCGGCGGCGACGGCACAATCCTTCGGTTGGCTCGTCAGGTCGCAGAGAAAGGGACTCCTCTCCTGGGTGTCAATCTTGGAAAGCTCGGGTTCCTCGCTGAGGTATCGGTGGAGGATCTTGACGCGTGTCTGACTGAGGTTTTGAAGGGGGATTATTTCATCGTGGAAAGAATGATGTTGCAGGCAACAATACTCAAGAATTCAAAGACTTATTTCGCACTCAATGATATTGTAGTTGATAAGTTCGGATCCTCGCGCGTCCTTAACTTTGAGACGCACGTCAACGGCGAGTACCTTGCTACGTTTACAGCGGATGGGATCATTCTCTCCACACCCACTGGATCGACTGCCTATGCAATGGCGAACGGCGGTCCGATTGTAACTCCCCCCAACAGAGCAATTACAATCAGCCCTATCTGTCCGCACTCATTGACGGCTCGGCCAGTCATCGTGCCGGACGACTCAGTCATCAGGATCAAGGTGGTGTCTTCGGAGAACAAGGTGCACATCACCGCTGATGGGCAAGATGAGGTATTGGTCAGACCCCCCACGGAAATACGTATCAAACGCTCACCATTTAGCGCCAGGCTGGTCAAACGTCGAAACACCAGCTACTACGACATCCTGAGGAAAAAGCTCAACTGGGGTCAGGATTTGCGCACGGGAAAGAGATAGAAGCGTACTCATGATGGCGTCAGGAGTTTGCTCCTGACGCTAACTGTGCCATGTTGGCTATGCAGTGTCAGGACGTCCGCCAAAAAGCACGGCGGATGAAAAAGTCGTGACACCATCTCTTGATCTTTCAGGTGGTCACTAGTTGTTCTGTGCTCCCTCGTCTATCCACTTTTTCATACCAGCAAGTTGATTCGCATTGATTGGAGTGGCATTGAAGGGCATTTGCGGAGCGATACGGCCATCGAGTCGTTCGATCAACAAGCTGTTGTTGCTTGTCCCCGAGATGACGAGGCGAGGCTGATGGTTCATGAGGTTGTTGTACGCAGGGCTTGAGAGATCAAGTCCCGCTGTCGGGTAGCTTCCTGCGTGGCATCCAGTGAAAGCACATCGTGACTGGAACAGTGGTTGCACGTGCTGCGAGAAACTGACTTTCGAGGTGGGGAAGACAATAGGGTTGGCGTTGGGATCAACAACCTGATCCTTGCACGAACTCAGGCCGACTGCAGAGCCTAGTAGGACGATTCCCAATTTCAGACAGATGTTCATTCGGTCTTTCTGCGATCGATCTCAAAATCGTAAACTGCATTGACTGATTGACCTCAAAGCTGTTTCAAAATACCGAAAACTGCGCGATCGGGCAACAAATTTCTCGTTGACTTTCGGAGGGTCTTTGGCTATATTAATTAGGTTATTTTGGGCCGTTAGCTCAGTTTGGGAGAGCGCCACAATGGCATTGTGGAGGTCACCGGTTCGAGCCCGGTACGGTCCACCATCAAATCTCATGGCATTTGGCGCAAGCTAAGATATTCAAGAAGGACAATCCAGCAGGTTGTCCTTTTTTTCTTTGTTCTCAGGGCATATTCTTGATGATTCCGACCCAGATTAAGCTATTGGTGGATGAAGTCACAAAAGGTGAGAGCCTGACCCTCACCTGGACCGATGGGCACTTGGGGAAAATCTCATTGAGGACTTTACGAGACAACTGTCCTTGTGCAGGGTGCCAGGGTGAGACTGTGCTCCTCAAGACGTACGCCCCAATGCCGACCCCCGAGATGCCCGGAAAATTCAAGCTCGTCGGTGCCAACCAGGTCGGATCATACGCGTTGGCCCTCTCTTGGGCTGATGGTCATCAAACCGGAATCTACACCTGGGAGAATCTGCGCTCGATGTGCGAGTGCGAGATATGCATGCCTAACGGTCCGGATCCCTGAGCGCAAATGGCAAGGCAAGACACTCGTGCGAGGAGTCTGCGCAGGATCTCGCTCATAGCCGATGCTCTGGAAGACCAACGGGGGTTCCCGCGCCTGCCGAAGCGGAAATCGCGACCATTGGATTCGCTGATTGCGACTCTTCTTTCACAGAACACGAACGATCGAAACAGCTATCGTGCCTGGTTGAGTCTCAAAAGACAGTTTCCTTCCTGGGCAGGAGTCCATGACGCGCGATGGCAGGCAATTGCGAGAGCCATCGAGGTCGGTGGCCTGAAGAACCAGAAGGCGAAGAGAATCAAGCTGATTCTTCGGACGATTCTGAAAGAGCGAGGTTCGTTCGCTCTCGATTTTCTTCAACAGATGTCGGATGAACAGGCGATGGAGTACCTCCTGGCGATGAAGGGGGTAGGGAGCAAGACGGCCGCCTGCGTTTTAGTGTTTTCCCTCGGCCGAGACGTATTCCCGGTGGACACACACATTCATCGAATATGCAACAGATTGGTTTTCGTGAAGACAAAATCTGCTGATGAGACTTATGAGGCAATGAAACCGCTGCTTCCTCCGGGCAGAGCGTATTCGTTTCACGTCAATCTCATTCATTTCGGGAGGCAGACCTGCAGGTCCAGTAATCCGCTTTGCGGTCAATGCATCCTTTTCGATGAGTGTTTGTATCCACAGAAACATCGGAACCTGCTGAGCACTTCTGGCACCAAAAGACAAAAAGGGACAACGGATTTCCTGATCACCGAGAAGATCGCGAACGATGGTTCAAAACGCAGAGGTTAATCAGTTTGATCGAAGTGAGAGTCGCAGAATGAAGATTCTCAGCCGCTACCTGAGGTACTTCCTCAAGTACAAATGGCGCATTGCTGCCGGCCTCTTCTCCGTGGCTATGTGGAGTTTGTCCGATATGCTTTCTGCCTTCCTGATTGCCCAGCTCTTCGTTATCCTTCAGAAGATCAGCGATGCCGTCAACGCCGGTCAAGCGATTGCGCTCCAGATTCCCATCGAGATTCGGAATCACCTAATTAAGGTAATCAGCATCACAGGTAAAGAGCAGGCCCTGCAGCTGATCCTGATGTTCGCGGGCGCGATGCTCGGAATCATCATGGTCAAGGTCTGTTTTGTCTACATCCGTGAGTATGTGATGAGCTCCGTCCAGCAAAAAATCCTGATGAGATTCCGGATCGAGCTCTTCGATACTGTGTTGTTGCTTCCTGTGAGGTACTTCGATCGGCAGAAAACTGGTACGGTGATGTCTCGCATTACGAACGACGTGAACAACATGGAGCAGTCGCTCTATCTGACCGTCGAGATAGCGCAGAACATCTTGTACGCATTGCTTTACGGTTGCGGACTGTTCTATGTCAATTGGCAGTTGGCGGTGTTCACCATTGTCGTCTTC